>NZ_JBJMAU010000010.1:0-109106 GCF_052119505.1 Anaerobacillus sp. MEB173 | reverse complement strand
GAACTGATTCAATTTAATTACTTTTATGCAAGGCCAGTGTACCTGACCCCCGACGTAGTAAAGCATTACTGCACTAGGGGGCAGGCACACTATTCATAGATATCATCTTTTAAAGATTGTTCTGATTGTTCTTGAGATCTCCGGTTTACTTGGTTGTTTCAATTGAGTAAGATGTTCACGGCTCATCTCTTTCAACTCAGAAATTTAAGATATTTTTCTCGAATGCTTTTATTTTTTTCAATTCATGAAGAAAACGCTCGGGATCTGCAAAGAAAGGCATATGAGCTGCATTTTCAAAGATGATTAATTCTTTTCCTTCAGGAGCTTGAAGTTCTTTCATCACAGTTTCCATAAGTATGAACGGGGTGTTAAAGTCATTCTCACCGATAATAAAAAAGCTAGGTATATCTACACGAGGTGCCCACTCTAAAAGGTCCCATTCTTGAGTCTCTTCCCACATTGGACCACTGCCACGGTTTGCTCCTTTAATCCAAAACCAGTAATCTTTTATACTATAAACATCAGATCCTAGTGCAATTCTAATAAACTTGCTCATTTTAACATCAGTATTCATATTGTACTCATCCATCAACTTAGCAAAAGCTACGTATTCACTATGAATTTTGTAAGGTGGTCCGTTTAGCAGAGCTACCTTCTTGATGGCCTTCTCTCGGCCTTTTTCTTTGATTCTTTTTTCCAATTCATCATGGGCAATAATATTACTTTCATTAAGATTAGTAAGCTGACTAACTCCGATATAGGCAATATAATCGTCTGAATAGCGGTTTGCAGCAACGATTCCAATTTGCGAACCCCAGGAATGACCTAATAAATAAAGTTTATCCTTCTGAAAACGCTCTTTTAAATATGCTGTCATTTCATGAATGTCTTCTACAAAACGCTCAATCGACATCGTACTTTCATCAAAATCCTTTGGGTTAGATTTACCCGCCCCGCGTTGGTCCCAATGAACGACAATAAATTCCTGTTCAAGATTACGGTTAAAATATCTAGCAACTGGCATTTGCGCCGCACCAGGACCTCCGTGTAACCATAGTAATAGAGGTAAGTCCTCGCTCTCTCCATTAGCCATAATCCACTGTTTCATCCCGCCGATCTCAACTTCTTCTAATAGAGCAATATCTCCTGCAGGATATTTCTGACTCTTCGGTAATACTAAGATGATAACTATACTTATCAAGATCATTACAAATATAAAAATGGCAAACTTTTTTATAACAACCTCTCCCCTGAATAAAGATTACAAGTTCTCGGTAAATTTTTCATCTACTAATTTATCACTTCCCCTTTAGTAAAAACTACTCGTTTTCCATTATTTTCTTCCATCTCTATTCAGAACTTCTCTGTATTCATATTAATAAAAGATATCCTTTTGATTAAAATGCCGTAAAGCCGATAGATAAGCAGCAGTTCCATAGATCACTAAGACAAGAAAGGCAGTAGCGAGTGAATAGGTAGTTTCATCAAAAAATGCCATTTGGGCTAGTTCTCTAAAATAAGAAACAATTAGATACGGCCGTGTTGCCTCAAACATACCTCCAATCGCATTTAAAAGAATGAACAATCCAAATATTACCCCGACAGTTACTCCGCTGCTTTTAAACAAAAATGCTAAATAAATTGTAATAACGCCAAATACAAACAGTGGAACAATTGAAACATAGTAGCCTCCTACTGTTCTTACTAATCCTTCAGCAGTGCTATAAGCAACACCGGCTGCATAGCTCGGATCTTCATAGACAAACCCTTCCCCAAACTCCCAAAAGCTAAAACCGAAAATCATATTAACGACTAACGAATACGTCATAAAACCTAAGATTAATAGGAATAAAGCAATGATTTTTGCGTTCAAAACCGATTTTCTTTTAATCGGCCGCATTATCGTTTCCTTTAATGTCCCTTGCACATGTTCTTGGGTAATCATGTCCGCAACGACTAAGATGACAAAAAAAGGCATAATGTAAACGACAATCGTCGCAAGCATAAACATTGAATAGTTTTGGGCGTTAATGACAAAGTCCATATCACCAATTGTATTAATTTCAAAGATTCCTAGTAAGTTAAAAAAGATGACAATCCCCATAAAAATATAAACTTTCTTCCCGCCAAATATTTGCTTATACAGTTCATTTTGCACAAGTCTACCCATTTGAATCGTCACCTCCAGTCAATTCAAAAAATATACTTTCTAACGATTGGTTTTTCGGAATAACATAGGCCAAATCAACCCCATTTTCGATTAAGAGCCTGTTTAATTGATTGGTGTGATTTTTTTCAAGTGTGACGATAATACCTTCCTCTGACTCAACCACAGATTCTACATAAGAAATTGGTGCAATTAAAGCTATAGCTTGTTTTTTACTAGTAGTAACAATTTCAATTTTTTCTGTGTCCTTGGAAATCAAATCTTTCACAGTCCCTATAGCGATCAGGTGGCCTTCCTTTAATACAGCTACTTTGTTACAAACCTGCTCAATTTCATGTAAAATATGGGAGGTAATGAAGAATGTAATATTTTCTTTTTTGGCGAGACTGACAATCAATTCACGTAAATCGCTGACTCCCTTTGGATCAATCCCATTCGTCGGTTCATCTAGAAAAACGATTTTGGGGTGATTGAGAAGCGTTCTAGCTAAACCTAACCGTTGTTTCATTCCTAACGAATACGTACTCACTTTATTTTTTGCCTTTGATGAAAGGCCTACGAGCTGAAGGACTTCATCAATTCTGCTTTTACTTAAATTTGGATAAAGGTTTTTGATTAGCAGTAAATTTTGATATCCGGTTAAATTAGTATAAAAGGTAGGTGTTTCGACAACAGCTCCAACATGGGCAACCGCTTTTAAAAATTCTTTTTTGATATCATAGCCATTGATTTTTACTGTTCCTGAGTCTGGTTTAATTAACCCTAAAATCATGCGAATAATCGTTGTTTTACCACAGCCATTAGGACCAAGGAAACCAAAAATATCCCCTTCATCAACGGTAAAGCTCACATGATGAATCACTTTTTTATGATCGAACGACCTGTTTAAATCCTCAACAACAAGAATCGGTTCGTGACCCATATATCCCACCTCCATTCGTTCATACCAAGCTTTAATCTATACTTGAGAAAAGATCGTCTTCTTGCAATTCCGTCTTACTTTATTCTAATAAATAAAGATTCCTAGGGAATCAGGCTGTACCCGTTGCCCCGACCATTAAGTCATTCCCTCCCTAACAGACATTAGAATGCTTAATATAAATCAAAACCTCCAGACGAAGTTCGAACTTTGATCGTATATTCTCCCGAACCGACATTTCCATAAATCTGATTATTTAATTTTTCCTCAAATAAAAATCCAGGAATATTCACACTTCCTTTACCCGAACTTCCTTTAAAGTCGACGACGGCTGAAGGAGTTTCATTCAAGCGAATATCAACACGACCACTTGAAGTAGAAACATGAATATTTCCAAGTAGCTCTTCGTTATTAATTGTAATTCTCCCTGAACTTGCGTCTGCCTTTATCTCTCCAGCAACATTGTTTAATTCAATTTTCCCTGAAGAAGTTGCAACACGAACATTCTTAGTACGTATGTCATTGAATGTAACAGCGCCGCTGCTTGCACGAGAATCAATAGAATCTGCATTACTTGCTGTAACCTCTATTCGTCCACTTGAGGTTTTTACATGAAGCTCTTTTTCAGCACTGATGTTTGAGGTATCAATACTCCCTGAGCTTGCTGTGAGATCAAAGCTTTCTCCGTGCATATCAGAAATGGAAATTTTTCCTGAAGAAGTCGTAATGCTAATCGTGTTATATATTTTTTCTGGTACAAATACATCTAGATTTACATTTATAATATTGGTGCCAAAAATATTTCTTATCGTTTCACTTTTTCTGTTTACATAAATTGTTAGCTTTTCACCGCTAGTTTTAACATCCAATGAAAATGAATTTGCTAGCTTACTATTAACCTCACCGTTGAGTTCAATCAAGATATCATCCCGGTTCGATGGAATCATCGACACACTTGGAGATGAAGAACGAATATCGATTGAGATTATTTCTTCCTCTACAACTTTACTTTCATATATTTCTTCCATATTACTAAAAAGTGCAAACACCGATTGACTTGAATTAATGGCCTTTAAACCAACAGCAAGCACTAGGATCCCAATCACAAACAGCACGATCCCAAGTACAGTGTTCCTGTTCATTGGTACCACCTACCTTCTATTAAATTTCAGCGATCGTTTAGACATCAGTATTTTTGTCTTGGTTTTTAGCTTTTGATCCTTTAAGTAAAGAATGAATGGCTATTAAGATAAAACTAAGACCTAGACCAATAAACATACCAGGAGCTGGGTCGCCATATGCTAAGCCAATCCCCATCCCTAATAACAAACAGCCCGGAATCAACAGAAATATACGCTTTTCCATCATGATCACCGCCTTGGTTTAATTAGTAATTTACAGAGATTTATTGTTGTTTGAGTGTTACTGTTGCAGATTGATTGAAGGCCTTTCATTTTGGGGTTCATATGATATTTGGATGGTTCTTATCTAGAGGTAAAAGATATTTCAATTAAATTTTAGCATATATATCCAATTGTCTATGTGAATAATTTCCAACACTCAAACAAAAATATCGAACAGCATTAAAACAACCTGTGCATTAGATATTTTAAAGCGGTACAATTTTTTCAAGGATATTCACTTCATCCTTTCTACACCTAAATCATCAGTTTAAAGCTAACAGTTAGTTAAAAAAGACAATAAAATAATAACTTTTATAGTAAAATATAAGTATTTGCAAAAGGAGGCTATTCTTATGAATATTTTAATTTTAGGTGCAACTGGACGAGTTGGAAGTGGAATAGTTACTTATGCCCTCCATGACAGGCATAATGTTACTGTATTAGTTCGTACTCCAGAGAAGGTTGAAATAAATAATGAAAATTTAACAATTATTCAGGGGAATGTTTTAAATAAAGATGATATCGTGCGTGCAATGCATGGGATTGATATAGTTATAAGTGCACTAAATACTGATGGCAGCACCACTCTATCAGAAAGTATGCCATTTATTATCGAAGCAATGGAAAATGAAGGTATAAAACGAATAATAACTGTAGGAACTGCAGGTATCCTGCAAAGTAGAACCACGCAAAATTCTCTGCGTTATCAATCAAGTGAATCAAAGCGTAAGTCAACCCGTGCAGCGAAAGAACATCATAAAGTTTACGATATGCTCAAACAATCAACCCTCGAATGGACGATTGTCTGTCCTACCTACTTGCCGGATGGAGAAAGGATAGGCAAATATCGTATAGAGCGAAATTTTTTGCCGGAGGATGGCGTTGAAATTTCTGTACCGGATACAGCAGAATTTACATTTAGACAGATAAAAACAAGCGATTATATAAAATCACGTGTAGGTATCGCCTACTAATCATATTTTTATACTACTTTCATATTGAATTAACTCGTTTGATTAAAAAGAAAAAGAGATGCGGCAACAATCTCCTCTCTTCACTAAAGCATCCCTTTCTAAAATATCTAAAGTATGAATTAGAATTACAAGAAATTATAAGTAAAAGAGATGTTGTAAAATTAACATCTCTTTTTACATTAAAAAGAAAGACTCCAAAACTGTACTTTAGCAGAACAGAGATAGCTGTTATTACGCTACCGTATACTTAGTTTAAAAGTGAATAATGCAACCAGGTTTAAGATATTAATTTGGTTTAATGAAATCCTCCCAAAAAGGAGTTGTCTCAATGAGAACCTTATCTTTTACAATCAATTTTCTAGTCATTATATCTACCTCATCTACCTCCCAAATAATAATGTACTAAATTTATTATAGTAAATATTCTTGTTGAGCTCTTCTGCCACACTAGGAAAAGCGTTTCTGCTTATTTCAAAAACGCACTAATTTGTTTAATAAAATAAATTTATTCTAAATCATATCTTTCAATTCATTTGTCATTTGTTCTACTAATTCAGGTCTTCCATGAAATTGTGCTGGGGTATTTTGAAATAGCTCAATTCCCCATCCAACATCTCTTTTAGCTACAATAAGTGTTTGGTGTGCATTCAGTTCAGGATTAAGCTCTGTTTCTCCATGAGGAATCATACCGACAATAGCCCGTAAAATGGCAATATCAGAACCTAAAATCCGTTTGCTTTTAACTTTGCTTACAAATGGAGGGGTAGGATGGTTTTCAAAGATAGGTTTCAGATGTGATAAAATGTCCTCTCTTCCGATTACGTGGCTTCCATCAAATCCAATAAGCTCTCCCTCTCCTGTGAATAGTTCAGCCATTCCAGATGCACTGCGGTTATTCCAAGCACCAATTAATTTTTCGTAGATTGAATTAATTTCTTCTAATACTGAAAAATTCATAATGATTTCACTCCCAAAAAAGGTATTCAGACTTTTTAAAACAATGCTATTCTTATTAGTTTAATGCTATATTTTAATATTTAAAATCACAAGTCCTTATTTTACAAACCTCGTTAGCAAAATGTGTAGATTAAAATGTACCTTACTCTTGCCGATGTACCCTCACAATTCTGATAACTAATTACCTGAAAATTCAAAGAAATAATAAGTACAAATGCTGATATCAATAAAAAACTGACTACAAATTGATATACAATTTAGTAGTCAGTTTAAGTTGGATTTTCAATGTTTGTGATAGATAACGGAACCCCTTATTATGTCAGCTCCAGTTCCTTTGTTTAAGTACTCCGTTAGTGTAGTTCCGTTTAAAGCATATCTATAAAAGATAATACATGATTTTTGACTTTTTCCTTTTCTTCCTCTGTCATATTTTCCAATTGAAAATGTTCAATCGTTTCATCTGGTATTAGGATTGTTGTTGGTTCTTGAAGTTCTTTTTTATGTTCATCTCCATCTTCTGCATTAGTTACCTTAGACCTGTTAAATTCAGAATGTACTATTTCCGTTTTGATATACCTGCCATCTACATCATAAAAGTCCTCAATCGCTTTAATATCCGTAGCTATATGATTTTTTCCTTCTTCAATAGTAGTAATCGCATTGACCTTCTTAAAACCAGTTGTTTCATATAAGCTTTCATCGTTTTGTTCTGATGTCTGAGTTACAAAAACTTCAATATGCTGATATTTTTCAGTATTATTACACGCACTTAAAAGAAAAACAATGAACAAAAATAAGTTCGCCATCATAAAATTTTTCTTCAATACTACTGCCTCCTTAGTGAAAATCCTCCAAAAACCCAATAACCTTATTAAACTAACTCCGCTAATTAAATCCAGTAATCTCACCACTAAGTTAATTAAGTTTACAAGTTTTTATTTTTTTACTTCTTTAATAGGAAAATAGACAATTATCAATAGGAATCCGACGACCAAAGTTACAAAAGGAAAAATTAAAGGGAAAAATAATGACGGATAACCTTCCCAAGCGTCTGTGTAATATCCAATCGAATGAGGAACCAAAAAACCAGCATTAAGTAGTTCTGTTTGTAAAGCGTCACGTTCGGAAAAACTAAAAGATTTATTGTTTAAATTCCCTTCTTCATCTAATTCATATAGCCTGTACTTTAATTCCTCTGTGGAAACCCAACCAACGATTTCTCCGTATGGCATCTCTTTTTGCAATTCTCTTGTTTTCTTCAAAAGCACAATAAATTGGACTTTACCTTTTTTTTACCTTCTAGGATTAAATAAGCAATTTCTCCATAGTATCTATTTAAACCTTCTTCCTCCACCCTTATTGGATAATCTTTTAATATATCTATTTCCTCTCCATCTAATTTTTATCGATAAATCTGAGATACCGATTTTATTACTCCAAGGGTCTATATAACTATCCTCATCTTTTATTGCTTCCTCAATCTCTACAATATGGTCTTTAAAATTAAATGTAGATTCAGTTGGAGGAAAACCTTTACTTACATTTGTAATCCTATACTCTTTAATCATTTTTTGATTATGGATGATTTCCATTACCTTTTCTTTCCAAATACCCTTTTTCAGCAATTTAAGACTAGTGGCCGTTTAGATCCAGCACTCGTTTTTCGCGGACACTAGGGTTCTTATTCTCCTTATTTTACTGCGTTTTTCTCGCTAAGCGGCCACCAGGTACCCTATTCTCAATTCAACGCATTAATTTACCCTTTTTTCAATGAATAAGAACGCTCGTGGCCGCTTAGCACTAATTATACCCCTTTTTCATGAACATAAGGTCGCCCCTGGCCGCTTAGACATACCATGTGTTTTTTTCGGTCACAACCGATAAAAATCCTGACCAAAATTGATACTAACCAAGAACAGTCATCAAAGGGTTTTGAGGATCCATTTCAAATTCACACCAAAAAAGCCGGCCCATCAGCCAGCTCTTCTCATATTACAATCGACTTAACAGAAACGTCTAATCTTCCATGAAAATTCGTGCGTAGTATTCTGTTTCTTCATCTAACTTATTTTCTTTTCTCAATTCCTCAATCGATTCTTTTCGGTCGTCATCAATCACTTGAAAACTTCCAGAAACATTTGGCGCTTTCTCTTTGTTTTTATCCATAACACCACTCCTCCAATTATTTGTATTTGGGTTTTCATTTCCCTTTTCATTTTGTGTTTAATTTATAACTTTATTCGAATGTTTTTATAACATTTCAGCCTTTAATCGCATTTCGCAAAAACGTAAATCAACATTAAAAAGATCGCGTATTTTTTTAGCCACACGAAGCTCTGCATAAACTCCTTGTGGGATTGTTGGTTCGGAATCACCCCTAATTTACAGCAAATCGAGCAAGAAGAACCACAATATAAGCAAAACTAAACAATTAAAAGGGTTAGTGCAATTGCATCAGCCTTTTCTCTTATACCAATCCTTCAAATCATTGTCAGTATAATCAATTGATTCAATACAAAAATTAGTTAGTGGATAGTGAATTCACTTTTCATCAAATCTCAAATAAGAAAGGATACATTAAATAATGAATAATTTCCGGTGGATAAGCACAATTTTTAATATGAGTAGAAGGCAGCGTTTTTTTAATATATTTGGAAGAAGAAATAACAATCGTGGAGTGTTTTGGACTTCCTTAATTGGGTTAGGAATTAGTGCAGCCGCTTATGGATTTGGAAGAAATCAGAACAGAAATACGCAACAAACCATTCAAAATATAATGAGTAACTTTAAAAATCGTAATCAAAACACTATGCCAAATATCTATAATACAGCGGTTGCTGAGTTTGCAAAAGAACTAACACCTAACCAAAATACTAACGAAAATACTAACGAAAATAAATAGCTGCACAGATGAAATGTCTTCAAAAGGCATTTCATCTTTTGGGTGTCCATAAACTCCTACCATTTTTTATATGTGGACATTAATACTCTTCCCTAATAAACGAAAAATATGTACACCATATTCTTCCCTTTGTTATCCTTTATATAAAAAAACTGCTATTTGACGATAAATTATTGAAACATCTTGCTTGATAATGAAATAGGGCTGCCGACATCGACAACCCCTTGATCCACTGCTGCGTTCGTTAGTCCAGTAATGGTAATCATATAGAAAAATAGCGAATAATCATTTGACGAATTATTTGTAATTTACTCTTTTATACAAATTGCTTCAGTAGTCTTTCCTGCTCTTCTTCAAATCCTGGCTTCCCTAGTAATGCAAACATATTTTTCTTATATTCTTCTACACCAGGTTGATTAAAAGGATTAACCCCTAATAGATAACCACTTATTCCACAAGCTTTTTCAAAAAAGTATACAAGCTGCCCGAAATAAAAGGATGATAATTGAGGTAATTTTATTATAACATTAGGAATCCCGCCATCAATATGGGCTAGTATTGTCCCTAACATTGCTTGCTGATTTATATCATGAAGGCTTTTTCCAGTTAAATAATTAAGTCCATCTAAATTATTTTCATCTTCTTCTATCATTAAATATTGGTAGTTTTGCTGAATGGATATTGTCGTCTCAAATAAGTTCCGTCGACCTTCTTGTATATATTGTCCCATGGAATGTAAGTCTGTTGTAAAGCTAACCGATGCAGGGAATATTCCTTTGTTATCTTTCCCTTCACTTTCTCCGTAAAGTTGCTTCCACCATTCAGAAAAATATTGAAGAGATGGCTCATAGTGCACAAATAACTCAATATGCTTTCCTTTATTATATAGAACGTTCCTTACTACAGCATATTGATAACAAGGGTTTTTTTGGAGGTCCTCTTCAAGGTACTGTTCATAGCCAGCACGAGCACCTGCCATAACTTCATCAATATCTATTCCCGCAACAGCAATCGGTAACAGACCTACTGAAGTTAAAACAGAATACCTCCCTCCAATGTCATCTGGAATCACAAATGTTTCATACCCTTCCTCATCTGCTAATCGTTTTAATGCTCCTTTTTCTTTATCAGTGGTCACTATGATTCTATCTTTAACATTATTTCTTCCATATTTCTGCTCCATAAACTTTTTAACCATTCGAAACGCTATCGCCGGCTCCGTCGTCATCCCTGATTTAGAAATAACATTTACAACGACATCTTTCCCTTCTAGTAAATCAAATAAATGAGTCATATATAACGTACTCAAATTATGTCCAGCAAAAATAATGTCTGGAGCCTTCTTCTTACTAACAGGAAGTTGGTTATGGAATGTATGTGTCAACATTTCAATTGCTGCTTTTGCTCCTAGATAGGACCCTCCAATTCCAATTACTAGGAATACATCTGCCTTATTTTTTACATAAGAAGCGGTTTGCTTTATTCTTTTATATTCTCTCTTGTCATGGCTTATTGGCCAATCTACCCATCCAGTATAATCAGAGCCTGCTCCTGTTTTATCGTGTAGCATCTGATGAGCTGATGAAACAAAAGGTTGTAAGTGGCTGATTTCACCTTCTTTTAAAAATGGTACTAACTTAGAGTAATCAAAAGTGATGTTGTTATCCAACTACTTTTCCTCCTTCTTTTTATAACTTCTGGGTACAAAAAAGTTTAAATTGATAATCTATGTGCTAAAGCATGTAATGAACAGTCAACACTATGCTTTGAATTAAATACCTCTATTAATGGTACTGATATCAGTTGATTGTTTTGTATAGCTACCATCACACCTTCTTTTCCTGCTAAGAGCAACGAAACCGCTTCAGCTCCCATACGACTCCCTAACAAGCGATCAAAAGCTGTTGGTGATCCTCCCCGTTGAACATGACCAAGCACTGTCACTCTTGTTTCAAATCCCGTTCTTTCACTAATCAACTGTCTTATTTCTAAACCACTGGTTACACCTTCTGCAACAATGATAATACTATGTTTCTTACCACGGTTATTCCCATGCAACAAACGATTAACTACCTCATCTATATTAAAAGGGGTTTCTGGTATAATAATTGATTCAGCACCACCGGCTAAGCCTGACATTAAGGCAATATCACCAGCATCCCTTCCCATGACTTCAACGACGTATGTTCGTTCGTGAGAGGTCGCTGTATCTCTAATCTTGTCAATAGAATTAATGACTGTATTCAATGCCGTATCAAACCCAACTGTATAATCTGTAAAAGGAATATCATTATCAATCGTTCCAGGAATACCCACCGTAGGAATACCTAATTTTGATAATTGATGGGCACCACGAAACGAACCATCGCCTCCAATAACGATCAGACCATCAATGTTATTTTCCTTTAAGTAATATACAGACTTCATTTGACCTTCATCTGTTTTAAAAGTTTCACTACGAGCACTATATAAAATTGTTCCTCCTCGATGAATAATGTCACCTACACTTCCGAGATCCATTGGAAGAAAATCACCCTCCATTAAACCTTGATATCCGTGACGTACACCTAAAACAGATAAACCATTAAAAATACCACTTCGTACAACAGCTCTAATCGCTGCATTCATTCCTGGTGCATCTCCTCCGCTTGTTAAAACTGCTATTTTCCTCATTTTCCTCCTCCTCTTTGTAATTATTAGTCATTACTTGTCAAACCCTTCCAACATTAACTATTGAAATCAAACTTCTAAAGTATAAAAAAGCAATAAAAAAAGACCTAAAAGATGTAAAACGGAACAAACGGATCCCGTCCACACATTTTAGGTCTTGCCTACACTTAAGTAGTAACAATCCTGCAATATTAATAATTGTTGTAATGATCTTTTTTCAAGCTTAGGATAAAATTCAAGGTACTCCGAATACATGTTATTCTAATCTCATCTTACCACTTTTTTCATAAATCACTTTACGTGGTTTTGCTAATGTATAAGGATCTTCTACATCCGTATAACCTTCATCTTCTCCTGCATTCCACGTTAAGAAGTAATCATAACCGTCAGGCCCTTTAATAATGCGACCTGTATATTGTCGATCCGCTGTTCCAATTAGTACATTATCATGATCAATTGGTTTAAACTCTCCATCTAGGGAGTCTGAGACAAAATATAGCTGACCTGTTTGTGGTTCATTCGGTGCAATTTCCTGTTTATACTGTTCACTATACCACTGCTCTTTGACTGCAAAAATCATATACCACTTACCCTCATGCTTGTGAAGAGATGGGACCTCTAGATCTGTCAACGTACGTGGTGATGCAGCTGGTGATAATACTTCCCAGTTTAATAGATCCTTTGAACGAGCTTTTCCGATACAACCTCTCGCTTTAGGGTCGCCCTCTTTATCCCGTGCCGTCAAAAACATGTAGTAAAAACCCGTTTCTTCATCAAAAATGACATCTGGATCGCGCCAGCCCTCATGTTTATTATACGCTTCATCTTGTTGTTCATAATAGCGTGGGTCAGCTATGACAATGGGGTTGTCCTCATATTTCTTCCATGTATATAAATCCTTAGAAAAGGCAACACCAATACGTTGCGTATGACCAACATACCCGTCTTCTGCTACATCTTGCTTACAACGAGCTGTGTAGAACATATAGTACGTGTCATCCTTCTTAAGTGTACAGCCTGTCCATGTAGATACACTATCCCAATCATCATCAATATTACTTGCTTCAAGAGCTGTTCCAACCTCCTTCCATTTAATTAAGTCTGTTGAAATAGCATGACCAATACTTGCATTACGATGCCTTGTATGTGGATCTGGATCTAAAGGAGCTTGTAAATAAAACAAGTGATATTCACCATTCTCTTCGTATACCCAAAAATCCCATAAAAATTTGCCTTTTGGTTTATAAATTCCCTTCATGCCCTACTCTCCTTTATTTTCTTCTAGAAGTCTATTGACTTGATCAAGCATTGGCAAAGCTGTCATCTCTCCTTTTGTTGAAGAAGCTAATGTACCTGAAACACTAGCAAACCTTGTAAAATGTTGAAATTGCCTCTTTATCTAAATCATCAATCAAGCCCTGATATTCGTTAATCCATGAGCGCTTCCCCTAGACCTCTTATTCCTTTAGGTAACATATTCCCTCCTATATATGCCTGAATGTAGTTAGACAGGTGAGTCACTTTCACCTAATCTTATCGATTATACCTTCGTTTGCTTTGCGTCTTCTTCTTTAAACCCTAAAACAAAGGTCATAATAAAGGCTATACTTACCGCTATCGCAAATCCAATAATATAATTAATCAAGTTTGACATGCCAAGTGGAGCAACAATCGCCATCATTGGAATACCCGTCAATCCGTAAGCATTTGCTGTTACATTCATAAATACGACATAAGCACCACCAGCAGCACCACCAATTGCCGCTGCAATAAAAGGTCGAACGAGCTTTAAGTTTACCCCAAAGATGACAGGTTCTGTTATTCCTAAGAAGGATGTAAAAGATGCAGGTAGAGCAATACTCTTCATTTTTTTATTTCTCGTTTTAAAGAATACCGCTAAACCTGCGCCACCTTGTGCAACATTGGCCATTGACCAAATCGGAAGCAAGAAATTGACAGCAATGTTAGGATCAGCGAGCAAACTTGCTTCAATCGCATGGAAACTATGGTGAACCCCTGTAATAACAATCGTTGAATATAGACCGCCAAAAACGATACCTGCAATGAAGCCACCATGAGTATAAATAAATTGTAAAGCACCAGTCAGTGCGTTACCAATCCCCGTTCCTAACGGCCCAATGATTAATAAAGCAATAAAGCCTGTTAAAATAACCGTGACAAAAGGCGTGATTAATAAATCAAGCACATTCGGTACAAATTTTCTTGTTGTTTTTTCGATAAAACTCATGACATAAACAACTAAAAGAATCGGGATCACTGTACCTTGATAACCAATTAAATCAACATTAAAACCTAGTACACTAATCACGTCCGGTGTGGCATTAGCAAGCCCCCATGGATTAAGAAGTGTTGGATGAGTTAAAATCCCCCCCATAACAGCACCTAAGTATGGATTGGCACCAAATTCTTTTGCGGCACTCACACCAATAAGAATCGGTAAAATAATAAATGCTGCACTAGCAAACATGTCCAATAAAAGAATAAATGGACTATCAGGTTCAACCCAACCAAAAGCTTTCATCATCCCAAGAAGCCCCATTAACAAACCACTTGCAACAATCGCTGGGATAATCGGTACAAATATATTAGAAAGCGTTCGCGCAAAGCGTGCTAATGGATTCATTTTCTTTTTTGCTGCCTCAGCATGAGATGTTTTTAATTCTTCTACTCCACCTTCACTGATTAATGCTGCATGAACTTTATTGACTAAACCAGTACCAAAAATGATTTGGAATTGACCAGAAGTGAAGAACGCTCCCTTTACACTTTCTAATTCTTCAATAGCTCCTTTGTCAACCTTTTCATCATCTTTTAAAACAAGACGTAAGCGTGTCGCACAGTGTGTAGCGCTTTCAATATTTTCTTTTCCTCCTAACAGCGGGAGTATTTTATTTGCTATTTTTTTAGGTTCCATGAAATATCCCTCTCTCTAACTTGTTTAGTTTTTTCTTTCCCATTTTTTATTACAGGCGGTTCACTTAAATGGATTATTAAATTAAAAAAACCAAAATATAGCAAGGAATAAGGAATAGCCTCCCCTACATACATTTTGGTTTTGCCTGCTGAACAGTAACAATCCAATTATTCATTTTTATATACGCTTACATTTTTCCCTCTCATAAAATCTTTGAATATGAAGGGATATAAAAGCAATTTCAGCTTCTGGAAGAGTAATGTTATACTCCGACAGTAAAAATTGAGCCACTTTTCTTGCAACTTGGAATGCTTTATTGTATTTAGATTTAATGATATCAATCATTTCAACATCCATTGGCTGTGAAGGCTCACAATTATTAAGTAGCGTCACTGTATAGCGTAAGTGATTTACTAATTGATGAAAAAATATACTTTGTTCATTGATCGATATATTTAATTCTTTTGTAATCACTTCAATGATCTCATTGATCATCGTTGTCAACTTAATTGTTGTTTGGATATTTCTATCCTCTTTGGCGGTATGAATATGTAATGCAATATGACCCACTTCATCATCTGGAATGTCAATATTTAACCGCTTTTTAATCAAATCTTTTGCCCATAAGCCAACATCATACTCTTTACGATAAAGAATTTTTATTTCGTTTAATAATTTATTTTCTATATCAATTCCTTTTTGAATTCTTTCGATTGCAAAAGACAAATGGTCTGTAAGCGCGATGTGAATATGATTACTCAACTTCACACTTAATTGCTTTTCGGCAAATGTGATTATTTCTTCAGCAATAGTAATATGTTCTTCAGGTAATTTATGAATAAGTTCTTGAAATCTTTCATTTTCTTCCTTCATCACAAATATTTTTTCTATCTTATCTTTTGGAACAATATCATTTTTTCGTTTTCCAAACGCTATACCTGAGCCCATGACGATTCTTTCTAATTTACCATCCTTTACAACTACCACATTATTATTTAGTACTTTATTAATTTTCAAACGTTACTACCTCCCTGATACGATTAGTTGTACGTTTTGGAAGGTAAGTTGTCTATTATAAATAAAGGACAACTTAACAAAATTACGAATTAACGTCGATTTCGATTACCTTCATTTTACCCTTTTCTACAGCAGTATTTTGATGATATTTTTCAATGTTTTTTATTATATCCCCATTTGTTATTACAATTGGGGTAATCGTGCTCTTTGCTTTTTCTTTTACAAGCTCAAGATCAAAGGTTACTAATTTTTCACCAGCTTTTACTTTGTCCCCTTCTTGAATGTGTGTTTCAAACCCTTCGCCTTCCATCGCTACCGTCTCTAATCCAATATGAATAAGTACTTCAGTCCCGGTCATCCCTTTAATTCCAATTGCATGCTTTGTTGGAAAAACTTGTACGACTTCCCCTTCAATTGGCGAAACAACTACACCCTCAGTTGGCTCAATCGCAATGCCATCACCCATCAGTTTTTGTGAAAAAACCGGATCGGGCACATTGACAATGTTAAGTACCTTTCCAGTTAATGGCGCTAGCAATACCTCTTTTAATTTCATTTCTTTTTTTTCGAATAATTTTCTTAACAAGATCATTCTCCTTCCCTAATAAAAGCGTTTTATCGTGTACACCTTTGTTATTAACTCTCCTTAAGAAGAAGTACTACTACTCACCTAATCTTTCTTTTTCGATCAGTTCAATAATCATGTTGATCGCATTTTTCTCATCGTCACCTTCAGCTTGAATTGTAATATTAGCACCTTTTTGTATACCTAACGACATAATGCCCATGATTGACTTCATATTTACCGATTTTCCATTATGCTCTAATGAAATATTTGATTGGAATTTTCCCGCAACTTGAACTAATAATGTTGCAGGTCTAGCATGTACCCCCGCATCGCTTATCACCGTAAATGTTTTGTTTACCAACTAGAAAACCCCCTCTTACAAATTATTAATCGTTTTTTATCACTGTTAACAATAAAAAAAGCATGAGGAAAAGCTGATAGTAACACACTTTGGTGTCCTAATCTACTTTCACTCATGCCTGCTTTATCAGTAACACGTGATTGATTATTATTGTTAACTCAGTCTTTTTTCTTCAGCACTTGACAATATTCAACGGGTAAACCATATCTGTTTTAATTTCGTAAGCGCTTTATTGAATTATATATCATTCCCCAAAAAAATTACAACAAAAATTTTCAAATCGATCATTAAAGTGACTTTAGTATTAAGAAACCGCCTCACTATGCCCCTCTCAATCCTCTTAATCTACTAATGATTTCAAAGAAAAATTGACTGCTTATAGATCGTGTTAGATAATTCTAATAATACTCCAATTGTTAATTCTTCCTTTTTTCCTCCCAAAGCTGTATACGCTCTTTGTGACTAACTTCTTTATGTACTTGATGCAGCATCCATATATAGCCAAAGGGATCCATGAATATGGCGTTCGATACTCCGTAGTCAGAAATCTCTGTCACCGGTTGCACCTCTGTGCAACCTAAATCCATCGCCTTTGCATAGGTCTCCTTAATATCTGGGACTCTAACATTAACCCAACTAGTTTTAGGGTCGTCAGGTTTTGGTGCGATCAAATGGAATTCTGGGTTTTCATCTAACATATGAAAGCGAACATCATATAGCGTAAAAACTACCTCATTTTCACCACGAGGAAAGTTTGAAACCTCCACTCGCTTGATATCAAATATATTTTCGTATAATTCCAATGCTTTCAAGCTATCGTTCACAACCATATCAATTTCTACTCCAACCATAATGAACACGCTCCTTTAACTAATAATCTTTACATCACCATCTTCCTCAGTTTATCAATTAAAGCATACTAAATTCAATCTTAATAACACGGTAAAATAACAAGGGGAATTAAAATAGTGTTACGAAGCTTATATCCATAGCGATTGCGACTAGCATCTCGATCGGCTTTGAAAATTTGGCCCGTTTAACATCTGTAACGAAGTCAAAGTAATTAGAAATTACAGAGGTTAGTCAAATTAAGCAGGTTTATTATAAAGGTAAGAAAGTGATCGACCGTATGAGCTAATATAAAGTTTCATGCTATACCTTAACCAAACAGTAATCACTCACGATTTGGTTAAGGTTATTTCCTATATTCTAAGTTTATTCTTTATTAACGACTTGTTCTCCCTTCATATCTGTGTCGATGCGGAATTGCACCATCAACAGTGGTTAACCCACTGAACTCATGATAATGTCCCCCACCTGGCAAAGGAATTGCTGGCCCTGTTACTCCATTTATAGTATGTTTGTGGCCATCATCAAAAGATGTAAATGTAAAATAACGATGTGTATGCTGCACTCCACTTGGTGCTGGCTCCGTAGTTCCTGCATAATGATGATTATGACCTACATCAAATGACGTAATACCTTTAAATTCATGAGTATGAACAGGTTGGCCATCCCATGTTGTTATATAAAGATTATGGGTATGGTGTGAATCATCCCCATCAGAATGATATAAATATCCAGTTACAGGTACAGTATTCAACTCTTTATCCATCCTTTCATTTTTTATATTAATATGCTTATGGATAATATTTAAAAAGGTGTGGATTTTTGTAATTAAAGAAAAAAAATACTAAGGATACACATTTACATAAAGACCGGATTTGTCTGTTTTAAATCAAATATTCCATTTGTTTCCCCATAATAAAAGATTACTAACAAAAAAATTATTGACAAAAATTGTTTTTCGATTTACATTATCAATTATCAGTTTTATAAAATACCAATGCACCTTTAATTCGCTGAATCCTAGTGAGCGGGGGAACCAATTTTGACAGAATATTTTCTGTCTTGGGGTGAATCTTATTGATTAAGAAGGGATACTCTCAGTCCCTAATCCGACAGCTAACCTCGTAAGCGTTACCTTATTTTGTCGAGAGAAAGGTCTAGGTTTAACCTAAGACCATTCTATTTATGATGGTCTTTTTTTGGTGCCGTAAAAAAAGGAGAAGTAGAAAAAATGAAAAAACAATTTGCAGTAATTGGATTAGGTCGTTTTGGAAGCAGTGTTTGTAAGGAACTATTTAAGCTAGGGCATGAAGTGCTGGCAATTGATATTAGTGAGGATAAAGTTAACGATATTACAAATTATGTGACTCATGCGGCAATTACGAATGCAACAGATGAAAAAGCCTTAAATACGCTTGGAATAAGAAATTTTGATCAAGTTGTCGTTGCAATCGGTGATGATATTCAATCGAGTATCCTTTGTACATTACTCTTAAAAGAGATGGGAGTAAAAAAGATTTGGGTAAAGGCACAGAACTATTATCATCACCGAGTACTAGAGAAGATCGGTGCAGATCGTATTGTTCATCCAGAACAGGATATGGGAATACGAATTGCGCAGCATATCGCTTCAGAAAAAATTATTGATTACATTGAGCTTTCTGAAGATCATAGTATTGTTGAGTTAATTGCAACAGAAAAAGTTGCGGATCAAACGCTAGCTCAGCTTGATGTACGAGCAAAATTTGGGTGTACGATTCTTGGGATAAAAAGGGGAGAAGATGTAAATATTTCACCGTTACCAGATGATTTAATTTTAAAAAGTGATGTATTGATAGTTATTGGCCATAAAAATGACTTAAAGCGATTTGAAGATGAGGGGATGTAATACATATGCGCAAAAAATTAATTTCTTCTCATCTGCTTAAAGGAAAAATCATTAACTTAAGTCCGCCACAAATCTTAGCTTTAAGTTTTTTAATCTTTATTTTATTAGGAACTGCTTTATTAAAATTACCGGTGGCCTCAACAACATACATCTCCTGGATTGATGCCCTTTTTACAGCGACATCAGCGATTACCGTAACAGGTTTAGTTGTTGTTGATACGGGTACAGATTATACCGTTTTTGGACAAGTAGTGATTATGACTCTAATTCAGCTTGGTGGGTTAGGGTTAATGACTTTTGCTGTATTAATTGTCATGATGCTTGGGAAAAAAATAGGTTTGCAACAGAGAATTCTGATTCAAGAGGCTTTTAATCAAACCTCCTTAGGTGGCTTAGTTCGATTAGTAAAGATTTTATTTACCTTTACTATTATTTTAGAGGCAATTGCTTTTATGATACTTTCATTCAGATGGGTACCCGAATTTGGTTGGAAAGAAGGGATGTACCAAAGCTTATTCCACACCATTTCCGCATTTAATAATGCTGGATTTTCATTATGGTCCGATAGTTTATCGGCTTATGTAGGCGATCCAGTTGTTAATTTGGTGATTACAGGGCTATTTATAACGGGGGGAATAGGTTTTACAGTCTTAGCTGATGTCTGGTACAAAAGAAGCTTTCAAAGGTTATCAATTCATTCGAAATTGATGATTATTGGTACGATCATTACGAATGCTATTGCACTAATCGTTATTTTCATATTGGAGTATGCAAATCCAGCTACGTTCGGATCAATGCCGTTATCTGACAAGTTATGGGGGGCTTATTTTCAAGCAGTTACTCCTAGAACAGCGGGTTTTAATACAATTGAGATTGGTGATATGACAACAGCTTCCATCGTACTTATCCTATTACTTATGTTTATCGGAGCGGGAAGTGCATCAACGGGAAGTGGAATTAAGTTGACAACGTTTATTGTTTTACTTTTAGCGACAATTACATTTTTAAAAGGAAAAAGCGAAACCGTTGTGTTTAGACGAACAATCCCATCTAGAACAATAATAAGGGTTTTAGCGATTACTGTTGTCAGTAATTTATTTATTTTTCTAATATTATTCATGCTCACAATAACCGAGGATGCACCATTTTTAATGATTGTATTTGAAGTGGTTTCAGCCTTTGGAACCGTTGGGTTATCTATGGGACTTACTGGGGAATTATCAACTTTTGGTAAACAAGTCATTATTGTCATGATGTTTATTGGGCGTATTGGTCCGCTTACACTTGGCTTCATTCTTTCAAAACCGAAAAAATCACTTGTCCGCTACCCAGATGATGAAGTGTATACTGGGTAAATTAGAAACTCTGGCTAAAATATTAGCTGGAGTCTTTTTATTATGCTTTACTAAGGTTTTATTCAAGTAAATGGGTGCTTTTGTTCTAGACTTAAGATTATTTATAAGCCCCAAAATATGCAAGGCTTATTCATTTCTTGCTTATTTACGGCTTTATTAGACTCAAAAACAAACTACCATAAAGCGGATACTCCTTTTGTTTTAATTGCTTTTGACTTATGAATTGAACTCGAGGAGTATCCTACAAAAAAGTTTTGGATTCCTATCTAAATTTCAACCATAGATTATCTTCCCCATAACCTTTTTGTATCTAACGGAATAAAAATCTGGTCCCCTGTAATTTCACGATGGATCAAAGGGTTTTTAAAAAGTTCCTTCATATCGTAATTTTCCCCCTTTCGTTTTACATTACTTTGTTTTACAAAATCCGAATAATTTGTAACCATCTCTACCTCCTAATAAATGTAAAATATGTAATTACGAAATATATGATCCTAATTTTTTACATTTTTTATTCCGCAGATTTTAAAATTTAATATGAATAAATTTTAAATTCCCATTAATGTGCCTAAATATTGAATGTAATAAAGAGCAGCTTATAACAGCTGCCCTTCCGCCATAATGTAGACGTTGAGTTTTGAAAGAAAAAAGCCACTAATTGTTTTTATCCCTCATAGGTAATCGCCTAGGAATACCGATAGTTATTAGGTAAATAATAAAATTGTTAAACAAAAAATAAAAGGAGGATTTCTATGCGACAGAATCAACAAGCAAAAAAGAATTTGGGTTCTATTATGAAACCGGAATTTGCCGGCACTGATGCACAAAAAGTAAAACAAGAAATTCAAAGAGATGTAAGTCAAGGACAAGGTGCAATGACTTCCCGAGAGGCAGGAGCAATGCGCGATTAAAAAACCCCCTAAGTGTTAAATATATATAAAAACAATTAGTTACCGATAAATTAAAGACTGTATTTAGATTACCAAGTAATCATTAATACAGTTTTTTTAAAGTTTATTCTTTGATTTTATGGACTCTGCTATTGTAATGAAAGATTCTAAATCAGTTTTGTCTGGATTCGCCCCAAAATGGTATCCCGATTTTTTTTCACAAAAGCCAAAGAGTGAAAATGATTATGATGACTTGCGGTAATAAGCCTCTTCTCCATTTTTTAACAATCTCTCCATTATTTTAAACTTTCTCAGATTTTTCTACGACAGCCTTTTCCGAAACATTTAGGTCACTGCTATACTCGATAAACTCAATTTCACACCCAGGACCGATCTCTACTGTATTTCCACGAACAACTTTCGCCTTCGTATATTCTAGTTTAACCACATCACCTTCAATGATATTTGCATGTAATTCTTTACTCAACGTTTTAATCAACTTATCCAAATGAAGAATAGGGTGCCGATTTCTTTTTACAGTAATCACTTCTCCCCCTATTTCTTTCACGGATGATTTCCCATGTAACGTGACTTCAACGTGATCAGCATTTAGCAATCCATCAATGGTAAAAGCTCCATTTAGCTCTGCTTTCTCCACTTCACAATCCCCGGCTACCTTAATAATTCCTTCGAGGAGAATCTCGTCTCCTTTTAAAGATTGTTTCAATCGTGTATGCCCCTTGATTTCCATTTTCCGAAAAAATGCATTTCCGTCTATCGTTGAGTCCCCATGTATCTCAATCTCGTCAGAAGAAAAATTTCCCTGTACCTTTGTACTTCCATTGATAACAGCGTGCTGGGACGTGATATCCCCATTTATTTGTGCCGAACCATTGCACTCAAAATCATTACATTCTACATCACCATGTATTGCTCCATGGCCGTTGATCGCAACCTTTATGAATGAGCCACCACCTGCTTCACTATTCCCAGATAGAATTAAATCCCCTTTTGCTTTTTGAACCATAATAAAAGCCCCCATTATTAAATTTGATTAACTTGTAAAATATTTTTTGAATTCTTTTCTTTATTTGTAAAGGTAGATCTATATTCTACTTTCTCAATATGGCAATTTGGACCTATTTCAATGTCATTTCCTCTAACTATTTTTGCTGTGGTATGTTCTAGATAAATGTTATCTCCTTCAATTACCTCTGCTTCTAGTGTGTAAGATCGCTTCAAGAAACTTCTACTTTTGATTATTATCTTCTCACCACCAATTTCACCGACCTTGCTAGGAGCAACTAGTAAATTAACCTGTAAATCACCAACATTTAACAACCCAGTGATATTAAATCCCCCCTTAAGGTTCATTTTTTCCAGCTCCACATTTTCATCCCCGTTGAGAAATCCTCTCATTTCAAGCGTATTTGCTATCATGGACTTCCTTACATTTAGCCCACCAATAACTTTTATTCTATTGCTATTTAATTCTTCATCTATACTCAGATTTCCAGTTACATGCACTTGATCCATTTTCGCCTTTCCTTTTATACGATATTCCCCCACAATCTTTGTTTCTTGGGAACAAACATCTTCAAAAATTTCCCCTTGACCTGTAACTTTAATTTTTTCGTAATCTCCACAAGGATAGCTTCCTTCTCCTATAACCTTTAAATTTTTATTTTTTTCCTTTGTCATTTAAAAACCCCCTGCTCCTAAGGAATTCAGTAGTTTATCCACTTCTGTATCAATGTCCAATGAAACAGCCACTTTTGTTTTCTCATCAACATAAAAGTCATTGGGATTGGTAACAAGCAACACTGTTACAACACCCATTTTTCTTAACACCACTAGTGAAGCACGCTTTTCCTCTAGCTTCGGAAAATGGTCATGTAATGTTTGAATGATTTGCATTCCTTCTTCCCACCCAACCTCTCCTGTCTCCAAGGATTTATCTAAAAGATACAAATATAGCGAAGTTTGAAAGGTGATCGTATCCAGTTCACTGAATTGTTCTTCAAAAATAGCGACAGCATTGGACGAAACAATGTTTCGTTCTATGAAGTCCTTCCTTGATATGTTTACGTCCTTCTTCTTTGGAGATAAAGCATTTGCTAATTCATCCAGTGATAAACTGTCCTTTAATTCTTTGATTCTGTTAATTCTTACAATCATTTTCTCCCTTGGAAAGAACGTTTCTTGTCCTGTAAACGTTGATTTTCTAATAAACCAATCGTCCGGTATTAACTTTTTTCTCTTCCAACGATAGAGCTGTCCGTAAGTAATGTCCGTTTGCTCTAGCAAGTCTTTTTTCGAGATTAATTCTTCATCCATTGTCTTCACTCCTTAAACACAATGTAACATAACACTGTTACATTGTAAAGTTGCTATCTTTCTTCTTATTTGATTACTTTATTCAAATGAAAATAATAACTTACTACTTACTTATTAAATTATCGGGAGAAGATTGGGCTGGTTAGGTAAAATAGTAGTTTGACTAGGTTTTGTTAAAGGTTGATCACCTCCAAATAAAAAAGCAAGAGCCTACAATTAGTAGGCTCCTTGCTTCTCCTTCTTTTTTAAGTATTTTTTTCATGTTCATCAAAAATTTCGCAAAATCTTCTCCATCGCTTTTCCCTTTGCTAACTCATCTATCAGCTTATCCAAATAGCGAATTTCCTGCATAGTTGGTTCTTCAATGTCTTCCACTCGGACACCGCAGACCACACCTTTGATCAAATTCCGTGAAGGATTAAGTTGGGGAGCTTCCGCAAAGAAGGTCTCAAAGTCTGTCTGTTTTTCCAGTTCCGCTTCTAACTCTTCCTGGCTATACCCTGTTAACCAACGGATGATTTCATCGACTTCTGTTTTTGCACGCCCTTTTTATTCCAATATCCTTCATAATAAACATGATAATTGAGTTTTATTTACTTCACTTATCCATTCTTACTATTGTTCTGCTTTCGCCAACCGTATTGAGTCATTCCACGTGGTTTGTATACTGATAACGTTGTAACCACAAGTAAGACCAATAATCCACCAACAGCGTGTACAACAAGGGACTGTCTTATCCCACGGAGATCTGCGCTAGATAATGTCGTCTCTGCTGCTACATCTGCAATATAACTAATTGGCTCCAGTTGTAAGTACAAAACGATAGCTGCAACCAGCGTTAACAATAATTTTATCAATACCCAATAATGACGGAACAAGCCCCACTTTGTACCTAACGATTGTATAAGACCACTTAACAGAGAGAGTATACTTAACGGAACAATGACGAACAACGTAGTCAATTCCATCGATAGGTAAGATGCACTGACCAGCTGTTCATTCTCACTATTCAAACCAACAATAGAAAGAACAAGAAAACAAGCAATAGCTCCAATCCAGCCAAGAGTAGAAACGATATGTATCAAAAGTGCAAACTTTCGGACGCGTGGTGTCATCATCATGACTCGGTACTACCTTGTTCTACTAACGAAACATCGTAACCAACACCATTAAGTGAAAAGTGGCGACTGGGACCATGTTCTCCACCGATACCTATAATTTTCAAAATTACAAATAATAAAACTAAAACAATAACAATTATCCCAAAGACTATTACCCACCGTGGTGTACTTGGTGGTCCTTCGTGTTTAGTCATGAATATCCTCCCAATTTTGTGTTTATAAAATATAATTTTAATTATAGCAATGTTTTAAGCCATCATGCACTAAGAGGCCGTTAGATTAAGTACATTTTTTCACAAAGTCACCTAAAAATGAAGACATTTGTTGCACAGTAATTGTCTAATCGAAATTATAATATTTTTCTTCAACATTACTGCACCCAGTTAGCTGAAAATCATGTTCTTTTCAAACTTGCTTCATATAAATCTATAATTTCTACAAATCTCTCAGCTTCTCTAAATGTATGATCAGCCAAAAGAGGATGAATATTACTCAAAATCGAATTTCGTCTAATCACCTCTCAACTATCGGATTGCCATATTCCCCCCCTTATTTAACCCTTCCTTTCGGTGGTGGATTTCAAAATTCCCCGGTCCTATTTTGGTACTTATTGAACTTTTCTAATCATATTCTTATCATAGAAACCAATAAGAAGGGGTGTAAGTTAATTGAAAAATCTTAAGGTTAGTTTACAGCCTATTGTAAGTAAGATAAATTTACCCACTGTATTGAAAACAACTATACTTCCAGGTGACTCAATTGAAAGATTATTTATTGCAACCCAGGTAGGAGAGATTTATTTCATTGGAAACGGAGATATAAGGACTTTTTTAGATATTCACCCACGCGTCATAAAACTAGGTGTTTCTGGTGGCGGATATGATGAACGGGGATTGCTAGGGCTAGCGTTTCATCCCGAATTTTATTATAACGGTCTGTTTTATCTTCATTATTCAGTAGCTGGAACACAAGGTCCAGGTGCTCTTCTAAATTCAGAAGCTGCAAGACAAGGAAATGATGGTCTTCCTGAATTTTTTAAGCCTAATCCGTGTGATCCCAGAACCTTAAATCTAAAATGGATAAATAGAGACATTCAATATGATCATATAGATACAGTTGAAGAATGGTTTGTACAATCGAATGGTCAACCTCAAAAACGGCGGACATTACTTAATTTAAGAAGACCATTTTTCAATCATAATGGTGTCAATAGCTTAAACTTTTCACCCGAAACAGGAAAACTTGTTTTAACAACCGGAGATGGTGGATCAGGCTATGATCCATTTAATTTAAGCCAGGATGATATGGAAATCGCCGGCAAAATAATTGAAATTGATGTAGATAAGAATTCATTTATCAATAATCCACTTGTAGTCACACGTTTTAATGAACTTCCCGCATCTATTCAGGAAACGCTTACAGTAATTGCAAAAGGGGTTCGCAATATACCAGGCATTTCATTTCAAAGGTTTAATAATCAGTATATAAAATATACGGGAAATGTCGGACAGGATTTGGTCGAGTCGATTTTTTCATTTGTTCATTATAAACCTATTCCGGTTACACAGCTTGTTCAAGCTTCTTTAATGTATTCTAAGCCTGACCAAGAAGGATTTATTAACTTTGGCTGGCGGGGATGGGAAGGCTGTTTTCCTACTTCGACCATGGAAGGCTGCACTAATAATCCGTCTTTGAATGAGAAAACAATTGCTTATTACAATGAATCAGTAGCACTTTCAAGTAATCGTCTTCAGCCTTTAACTAGTTATTTTCATATTGATCCCCGTCCCGATAAGTTTGGAGGAACTGCACTTACAGGAATTCAGCCTTATATGGGAAATCGAATCCCTGGTTTAACAGGAAGTGTTGTGTTTACTGATTTTGCCCGAAAAGATTCTCAACCTCAGGGTAGAGGGGCTTTAGCTTATACGAGAGTGAGACCAGATGGCATACAAAATGATTTTAGTGTGATTCAAACCGATTATGATTTTGGGTCTCAATCAGCCTTTTATGCTAGTTTGGGAACGAATCTGGATCAGTCCCGACTATATTTAGGGGTTTATGGCTCTATGAATGTGACTGATTTTAACCAAGGCACTGTTTTTGAAATAGTTCCATGAATCATAAGATTTGAGTATCTTGTAGTCACCTGAAAAAAATGGGTGGATTTCCTGAGACTCGACTGTTTTGGAGGATAACTAAATTATAATAATTATTACTCTTTTATAAATGATTAAAGCAATTTCAACCCATAACCAGCTATAAAGAAAAGCAAATAAAAAGATACTTATAGTTGTAAGAAATGAAAAGGAATGAGAGACGGCTGGACCTAAAATTGGAAAGTGTAAAATAAATATTAGACTCATAATTCCTAATATTAAAAGAATTGTACCAGTAGCAATAATACTTAACCTCTTCCTGAAAAGGTAAAAAGATGCCCCTATGCCAAGTCCTAACAATCCTGTTGTAAAAGGAAATACAATTAGTTCAGCTGGCTGTAGGATGAATAACAACATAATTGTAAGAAAATAGGACATTACTCCAAAGGGAATGGATAACATGGAACATAACAGAATAGGGGCAGTGGCAAGCGGACTTATAAAATATCCCACACCAGGTAAAAAGCCACCAGCAGCCTGTAAAATAGCAGCAATACAAGCAAAAATAGACCCTAATATGAGCTTCATCGTTTTTTTCTGTTTATTAAATATTATTTGAGATAAACGAACCTCATCAGAAATAGGCTTAAAAAAATACACTTTTTCACCTCATTCTAAATGGTTTATACGTTTTCCGTACATTATATTTACCATTTTTTAGAGGTGGAACTATTATTAATAATCCAGTCGTGTACTTTCACGTGAAATTTCAACTTGTAACCACTTTTAATTATTCCGTTAGTAAAGTATTATATCTAGCGTTATGCCCAAAATAAATGATAAATAAGTTATAATAAGTGCGTTAGAGGTGCGAAATGTTCATTGGTATTACTTTATTTATTTTATCTTGGTTGGTTTTTTTTATATTTGGTAATAAAAAAAGGTTCCCGTTATATGTGGCGACAGGCTATGTTGCTATTATTTTAGCTTTTATTACTGACTTATTGATGTTTGTCTATCCTTTGTGGCAATATCCAGGCACGGATGTAGAGATGTTTTGGATTCAAATAATGAACTCTTTTGGCTTATATTTTGTCGTTCTTTATTTTTTTCTTCAAACATTACCTAAAAACCAAACGACATTTACGGTAGCCAAGCATATTTTTTATTGGACACTATCTACTATTTTTCTTGAGTTCATTTTGTTGTCTATCGGTTTTATTGAACATGGCTTGTGGTGGAATTTAGGTTGGTCTTATGCAGCTGATTGGTTTTTATTTTTCATTTTTTACATGCACCATAGATGGATGTCTAATGTAATCATAAATCCATCTCACTAACGGAAAAGTTATCACATGTTATTTTACCACTTTTCGGGTATTTCTTCTAAATCTCCAGTTGTTGCAGTCAGTTCTCCTATCCCCCGCTCGCCAAAGAAACCGAAATAATTATCATCTTAAAAGCAATCTTAGATTTATTTTCGGATCAATTACGCATACTAAGCTTAATACCTGTTACAGGAGGAGATTACATGCCACATCAAAAAAATAATCATTACAAACGCATTCTACATAAAAATCAAGTGAATCGATTAAATAATGAAGATGATACATACGGCATATTTAAACAAGAAATGGAAGTGGATTCAGATGTCAATGAAGACTCAAATCGGGAAAGATTATTGGATGAATCAATTGATTCTTTTCTAGAATCTGAAATTGAAAAGTAATAGGAGCAGGAATTGTCGTCGTGCATGTCATGTTTTATTGTTTTTGAATGCCTACAAGCATTAGGCTTTATTCAGGGCTATATTCAATGAAAATTTATTCAAATTCCTTGAAAAAACCTTCAAAATTCAATGTTTGCTTTTGTTGAAAGCCAAAGTTTTTGTATTCGATAATGAGATGACTTATGTTATTTTCATAGTTTGAATCGTGTAGCTCCACCCGAAAGACGAGCAGAAAGTTATCGTCTACTTTATAGTTTTCCACTGGTAGATATTCATTGATATACCCTTCTTCAATTACACTTTCCTCGGCGATCACTCCCGTCACACCCATTTCATCAATCATCGAAGTGACCGATATTTGTAAATCCTCTTCATTAAGCTCCGTTCCATCATTTTTTATTAATGTGACGTTGGTTAAATTCGGTTTTCCAATACCGTCCCAATAGAGACCGTAGCCTATATAAAAGGGAAGTCTTTCCTCCACAATTGGTGCATCCAAAGCGATATAAGATGTAGTGCCGCCGATAATAAATTCCCCTTTAGAAAAGGCATCGTTAAAAATAATAACGAATATTACTAGAGCACTTCCTAGTATAATAAACCACTTTTTCATCCAAACATCCTCCCCAATAGTTTAAGTCAAATATTCTGACTCGTTCAGTAACTTCAACAAAAAGAGTGTCAACCCTTCTTGGATCAACACCCTGATAAGAAGCTGATTTTTAACACCTTACGTATTTGCGTTTGAAACCAAGCCTTTCTTTATCAATTTCTTTTTGAATACTTTCATAAGCATTTAAGAAATTGCTTTTTTTCTTGTCACGTTTGACTTCCACAGTACCTACTGCCTTTGCGGTCTCGACTGCCTTTTCATGAAGCGGCAAATATGAAATTCCCACAGTATATAAAAAATTATTCATGGCGGATTTCGTTCGTTCTGGAGAATCATGAATCGTATTTTTCACACTATCAAGCATATTCGCTATCTTGCTTTCGGAAAATTCACTGTCTTGGCGATTCCCTAAAAGCCAACAGTAGCAACTCCAACCCGCTGACATTCTCAACTCTTCACCGCTTGCGATCCATTTATCAGCAACGTCTTGTGCAATATCTGACTCTGATAAAGTTACTGCCACTACATAATCGGACAGCATATAAAAATAAGCTGCATCCATCCAACGATCAAAATCTGACTCGGTCATGGCGTTTGGGTCTGCAATTATGCCTGCAAAGTACATGGCATCATAGTTACCTGTTGCATAAAGCTTTTCAGCTAAAGTTTGATTTATTTTTATTTTCTTTGCGATCGGTTTCATAGCGCCTGTTGCCACACCAAAAAGCGGTTCGTGCGCACCATTTGATATATACATTTTTTTAGTTCGTTCCTTGCCGAGTGCTTCAAGCTCCTGCATAACTGTTTCGAAGTCCATGTTATTTGCACTTCCTTCCTTAATAAATACCTATCAATTTGTTCACAAATTTGCTAAATACAGTCTTTAGTTAAGATTTACATTTTCTTCATCTACCTTTAGTTTCAGTAATAGTACCATATCATCTTGTTTAATCATTCTATTTACTGATTCCTCATCTTGCAAATCAACCGTGCTAATCGAATTACTTCCTGTTTCTCTATAAGCTGCTAATATTATTGTTTCACCTAATTCTAATTCTACTTCTTCATCACCAATGGCATAATCCCGAGCAATAAACATATCAGTCTTAGATTCCTTTTCAATTATTGATGGTTGAGTGCTTACACTAGGTCCATAGAGAAATACAAAAGTATCTTCTGAGTTGGGATTTATCATTCCAAACCCCAAATGCCCTTCATCAACTTCTATTGGACTGTTACCGTAGGATAATTGCGCTAATGGTTGAGAAACTTTCTTTCCATCATTATATCTCTCTACCCAAAGATTTACCCATCTTTTATCTGCATTAAGTAATTTGAAATTAAAATCATATAGTATTCCTATATTCAAATCTTCAAAGGTTTTTACATATTCAGAATCCGAATTAACTGAAATAGTTGCTACCTTGTTACTTGAATTAGAGCAACCAGAGCTTAGTATTAAGCTAGATAATATGATAACACTGAGAATGAAATAGTTCTTTTTCAAAGAACGCCCCCCCATCTAAAAAAAATCTTGTTGTAATTTTTCTAATCTAATTTCCATAATGGTTACCTCAAATTTTTATTTCGTAGATAACAGTATAACCTACTATCTCAATAAATCAGGGTCCAGTCTCAACGGCAAGCTCTACTTTAACTAATATTGCAAAAAAGGTAATGCATTCTTTACTTTAATAAAACAGAATGCCTTATCAAGCTTTTTTGAGCAAACCAAAAACTCCTGCAACTATAAAACTGAGTGCAATTGCAGTCATTTTTTCTCCACCAACAAACGTATTGTCAGATAAAAAGAAGAAAACAAAGAAAACAAAAATACTTATTCCTACAACAGAGTTTATATGGTTTGATTTCGTTTCCTTTTTCCAAATTAACCCAAACACACCGACAGCTATAACTGCCAATAATCCCGCAAGCATTTCCTCTTTTCTAAAACTGACAAATTTAATTTGTAATAGGTATAGTGCAGATATAACAGCCCCTACTACTATGTATTTATACAACATCATCCCTCCCCCAAAAAATGAATCCTTTTTTAAAGATTTATTTTAACCCTAAGCCATTAGGACTGTGGTGGCCGCCTAGATGCAGCACTAGTTTTTCGCGGCCATCAGGGACCATATTCTCCTTATTTTCTTATGTTATTCTTTCTAAGCGGCCATGAGGTACCCTAATCTCGATTCTACGCATTAATTTACTCCTATTATCAATCACTAAGAACCCTGGTGGCCGCCCAGCACTAATTAAACCCTTTTTCATGAACATAAGGTCCCCCCTGGCCGCTTAGACATATCATGCGTTTTTTGCGGTCACAACAGACCTTATTTTTTCCAATAGTATGACCTATTTGCCTCGTTAGCTGAAAAAGAAAAAAGAACAGTACTCAGCTCAATCGTTCTATAATCTTGCTCCAGTTAGCTGAACAAAACTTCCTTAATCATTTCCCTTGGTTTGTCAACTCAAATGACTCTTCAAAATTATCCCATTTTACATTTACCCGTATAAACTCGTCTTCTTTTACTTTCATACCAGTACCACCACCCTTAATTGTAAATGTAGTATCGTTTGGCGGGGCATCAAATTCCCTGACGCTAGTAGCACTTCCACCACTTGTATCATAAGAATATTCAAGCTTTTTCATTGGTTGAATATCTTCCGTTGAACCTTTATAGGTTATTCTAAATAGATCACTATCTTCATTAGAATATGTTGTTTTTCCTTCTTCTTCGCCCCATATCTCGGTTCCCTGATAAATATATTCAGCCTTCCAAAACTCACCTTCACCTATATATGTGTACTTATAGTTAGTCACTTCTTCATTCGAACATGCAGCAAGTATCATAATCACGATAAATATTGAAGTTATAAATAGATTTTTCATCTCCTATTCCCCCCTAACAAATAAATCTATCTCGTATACCTTATCATTTGTTTGCTTAAGTATATTTTTTTCACAAAAGTAAGTCAGCTATTTTTAGATTTTTTGTATGCTAATGGTGTCATCTTCATTGACTTTCGGAATTTATCAATGAAATAACTTGTGCTGTTAAACCCTACCTGATAGGCAACATCAGTGACATTGGATTCTGATTGTTGCAGTAAAAGCAGGCTTTTTTGAATTCGATAATCGGTTACGTAATTCAAAGGTGTTTTCTTTAAAATTCGTTTGAAATATCGACAGCATTCGGAACGGCTTAACCCTCCAGCCCGTGCAATATCGTCTAGTAGAATTTTCTCAGCATAATGAGTGTGTATCCAGTTTAACATTTGCTTCATTCGTTGACTCTTTACCATTTCCGTTTGTTCGTACTCTATTTGAACACCATTAATAATTATGTTCTTCCAAATTAATGTTAGATGTAGGCTGACGTCAATTTCATAGTATGGTGGGTTTTCTTTTATCAACTGATTGATTTTCATAATAGAGTCCAAAATATTAGTCGCCCAAAGCTCTTTTGGAACCAAGTGTAAATAAGAGATATTCGTCGCCTGAATATAAGGGTTTACAAAGGTGGTATAAAGTTCTTGTGATAAAACGAAACTTGGAGAAACATTTAAACAGATATAGACACAGCCCGAATCGATGTTATCTTTCGCCATGTGCAGACAGCCACTATTTATAAATAGCCCTTCGCCTTCTCGAACAGTAATTTTCTCTTCATTTATCTGAAAAAACGCTTCCCCTTTTCGTACTAGAACAAACTGTAATTCATCATGCCAATGCAGTGGTATAAAGCCATTTAAATTTTGGTTAATTGTTGTTTCGTAACATGCAACCGGTAACACAACTGTTCGGTGTTCTGTTAATTCCTTTAGATTTTGATCAATCATAAAATCTTTTATTTGCATCTCACACCTCAATATCCTTATATTTTTTCATTCGATTCCGGTATTATTTAAGGGATTTTTCATTTATTATATGAAGTATTGTAACACTATTTTTATATTTAAGGTGGAGAATCAAATATGAGTAGACAAAAGGGAATATTTCTTGTTATCACTGGAGCATTATTATGGGGGATTGGTGGCACGGTTTCAAAAAAGCTGTTTCAAGAGTTTGAAATTGATGTAGATTGGCTTGTAACGACGCGATTGCTCATAGCTGGTTTTTTACTCTTAACAGTTCAATATTTTGGGAAAGACCGTGCCCAAATCCTTGGTGTTTGGAAAACTGGAAGGATCGCTATTCAATTAATAATCTTCGGTATACTCGGAATGCTTGCGGTTCAATACACATATATGGCTTCTATTGAACACGGAAATGCTGCTGTTGCAACGCTATTACAATATTTAGCTCCTGTAATGATTATCGTTTACCTGGTTTTCCGCAAACAAGCTGTTCTAACCCAAAGAGATTTGTTGACTGTTTCGCTCGCTTTAGTCGGTTGCTTTTTCTTATTAACAAACGGCTCAATCTCTCAATTAACTGTTCCAACTCCTGCAATCATTTGGGGGATTTTATCTGGAGTAGCTTTAGCATTTTATACTTTATACGCCATTCCATTACTGAAACAATTCGATTCACTTGTCATTGTTGGCTGGGCTATGATTATCGGCGGTTTTGCATTAAGTTTTATCCATCCTCCTTGGCAAATGGACTTTACAACCTTAACTGCTGAAGCTTATTTATACTTAGTCTTCGTTATTATTTTCGGTACAATGATCGCATTCTGGTTTTATATAGAAAGTTTACAAAGTCTAGCCGCTAAAGAATCAAGTCTTCTAGGAAGCACTGAGCCATTAGCAGCTGTTTTCACAACCGTCTTTTGGTTAAAAGAACCCTTTGGAATGTTTCAATGGTTTGGTACAACATGTATCCTTATAATGATTTTATTATTGGCTTTGAATAAAGATTCTTCTTCAAATAACAGCAAACAAAACAAAAAGCCCCTCAAAATCAGCTAGTTTTTGCTGAAAGGGGCTATAGCTTTAAAAAGGAGATAGATGTTTCGTTTATTTTTCAATCATATTTTTTTAATAACAAGACAATTTATCTTTGAAACTCACATTGTACTAGTATCAATCACAAATCGATACTTCACATCTGAAGTTAATACCCGTTCGTATGCTTCGTCAATTTGGTCTGCCGAAATCACTTCAATGTTTCACGAATGCCTCCAATCATTGAACCTCCAAGAACTCCTAAGCAAGCTGCTGAGTCAATCCTTTGGTTAGCAACCATAGGACATGAAGGACCTAACGGCGGATTCTTCAGAGATGGTAAGCGAATGGATTGGTAACAAAACAGTATGAGGAATTGATTTAGTATTTAATTTGGTTCAATAAAACAAGGGCTACAAATATCACCATGGCCAATATTTCAGTCTTGAAATAATGTCGATTATGTGTAAAATATAAGCTAAAATGTATAATTCAAAAATGTTTTCTAGGGTTCCGCAACGCAAGTTGGTCTGGTTCGAGAGAAAACTCACAGCTTGCTGTGTCACGGAAGGATAAAAGCCTGGGAGATACTTTTCTCTCAGGCTTTTTTGTCTTAATAAGAAAAATCGGAGGTGTCATTAAGATGAACACAAACTGGTTGAAAGTATTTGTGGCTGCTTTTTTTGAAGTATTTTGGGTAATAGGGTTGAAACACGCTGATGGTTTTTGGACTTGGGCTGGAACAGTTATTTCCATCCTCATAAGCTTCTATTTAATGATTATGGCTGGACGTAAGCTTCCAGTAGGCACTGTTTATGCGGTTTTTGTGGGGTTAGGCACGGCAGGTACTGTCATTTCTGAAATTATTTTCTTTGAAGAACCATTCAAAATAAGTAAAATACTTTTGATTTTACTCTTGCTAACCGGTGTTATCGGATTAAAATTAGTGACAAAGGATACCGTTCAAGAAGGGACTGATTCCTAATGGCATGGTTTTCTTTAATCTTAGCAGGATTATTTGAAATGTTTGGTGTTGTCATGATAAATAAACTTCATAAGGACCAAAATTGGAAATCACTGGTTTTTTTAGTTCTTGGATTTGGGGCAAGTTTCTTATTTCTAGCTTATGCAATGGAAACACTCCCTATGGGGACAGCTTATGCGATATGGACAGGAATTGGTGCATCTGGCGGAGCAATACTTGGAATGTTGTTATATGGTGAATCAAAAGATTGGAAAAGGTTAGTCTTTATCGCTATGGTTCTAAGTGCAGCGGTAGGACTAAAACTTATTTCATAAGAATAAAAGGATAAAACGTATACTCTGACTTCAATTTCATTAAAAGTGAATAGAAAAAAGCCTATGTTTCATATCAACACTTTATGAAATTAAGGCTTTTTCTTAGCGTTCCGTTTACTTTAACATAAATATGAACTGCCATTGCAAGTTTTCGCAGCTAATGCATATTGTAGCTTTAAGAACATTGTTTCACAAAGTTAGTACAAAAAAAAAGTTGTTTGAATGCGCAGTATTCGTCAACTAAGAGGGACGATCACTTTGAATGCAATCGACCCTCTTAGTTGGTTATTCTATTGCCAGTATAGTTGTATTACTAAGCAAAGATCCTGTTATAAATAACAGTTCTTGTTTAACCTTGAATACTCTCTTGTCTGCTAGACAATAAAGGATTTTTTGCAAGATATCCTCATATTACACACTACCTTTGCGACAAATAATAAGATAATTCTAATGGTCGCTTATAAACAAGAGCGATTTTCTCGTCTTCGGCTCCATCTAGCATGTGATACATTTTTTTCTGACTTTTACCATTGACTTCTATAATCCAAACTTTTCTATTTTCATCGATCACGATATCTATTCCGAGCTCTCCTAATAATCCTATTGCCTTATCTAGTACTTGACCTACATTTATACCAATATCATATATCTCTTGTCTAATAGTGTTTCTTTTATTTAAATCGCTCACCAAAACGTCAAGTACTTCATCCATTTCGTAGACCTTTTCACTAAAATTTGTGATAAAAAAGTTATACGGAGCCATCCTACAAACTCCATTTGTAACACTCCAAGTTCCATTTAAATCTTTTTGTACTAGTATTCTTATATCTACAATTTTTTCATCTACTTCTGCTATCTGGATTACTTTTTGGGTAATATATTTCCTCTTTCCAATTAACTCGGTCATTTTTTCAAAAAATAATTTCTTATCGTTAAAAGTGTACATAGGTATTAACGTATCTTGATAAACGTTTATCATATGATCATCATTTAATTCAACTAAATAAATTCCTTTACCAAGGTAACCATAAATAGGTTTCAATATTAAACGTTTTTCCTGGTTTAACTGGTTCATAAATACCTTTGGCTTATATAAACACGTTTTTGGAACATATTTATCTAACTCGGTACTCGACAATATGTCATAAATACGCCATTTATTAAAGTGTGTGATACGATTAATACATTTATTTTCTCCAATATGTTTTTCCAATCTACGTATCGTTTTTGCTCTTTTTAAATAACAGCGGTTGTAGACTGCATCGGGGAAACGAAACATTTTGGTTTTCCATTTATTATTTTCTATTGAAACTCCCTGTATCTCTCGGTTAAACCAATTAATATCCTTTGGGGTAAAACAAAATAACTCAATCTTTAAGCAGCCTTTATAACGATTGTACATTCGTAATATTTTTCTTCGTTGTTTCCTACGCGGAACCATAATTCCAATTAACGGTACATCACCCATAAGACACACCTGCTTTAGGTTAATTTAACGAAAACTCTTTTCTTTGTAGTGTATGTCTGTTCGGAATACCTGTACTAGGTAAGCAAACAATTAATTATAGAAAAAAGATTGACGAGGAATCTACTCTCTCCAAAAGAAAATAGTACCCATTTAGATTGATTATAATCAAATGACCGTTACCTCGAGTTTTGCTTCTGCATTTACTGTATTACATTCTACGAAAAAAAAGGTGATAATTGATGGGTATTCGACCTCTTGATACATTTGATTATATTATTATTGGCGCTGGGACTGCTGGAGGGGTTATTGCCAAAGAATTATCGGATGACAATCAAACTTCCGTGCTAGTCCTTGAAGCAGGAACGAATATGGTGGATGAGTTAAGTAGCCCTGATGCATTCGAAGCACTTACTTTAAGTACCGATAATAGGTATTCATTTAATACTTTATCAAGGCTAGAGCCAAAAATTGGGCGTCAACTTCGATTAACAGGTGGTAGAACAATTGGAGGAAGCTCACAACATAATGCTATGTATGCAGTACGAGGAAGCCGTCATCTTTATGATGAGTGGGCTAATCTCCTCGGAGATCCTGAGTGTGAGTGGAATTACGAAAATATTCGATCCTTATTTGTACAAAATGAAACCTACACAGGTAATACACAAAGTCCCGAAGAGCGGGGTACAAATGGACCGATTTTTATTAGACAACAAATGATTCCCGATAATGGACTTATTCAAGTTTTAACTGAAGCAACTTCCGATGTTTTGGATATTCCTATAGTTCAAGACTATAATACAGGCATAGGAGATTGCACATTTTTCAAAGGTCAATTTCTTCAAAGAGATGTAAATGGATTTGTCCGTTCCTCTACGGCGACTGGTTATTTAAATGAATCGATTGTTACACAGGGAGACGAATTCCATCCTGATGGAATTGGAGTTGGGGAGAGAAAACTGTTTATCTTTGCTAAATCAACAGTGAATAGAGTTTTATTTAAACAAAAAAATGGGGTTCATACTGCTGTTGGGGTTGAATTTGTTCGAAACGGGATTTCGCAACGAAGTTTTGCTCGAAAAGGTGTTATTATCTCTGCAGGTAACTTTTCCTCAGTTATTTTACAACGTTCAGGAATAGGCAGACCGGAAGACTTAGCTCGAGCAGGTATTTCAACATTGGTAAACAGTCCAAATGTGGGCCACAATTTCCAAACTCATTATTTTGTAGGGATGGGAATAGAAGTAGAAACGAGTAGGCTTCTACAATTATTGGATTCTGACCCTGTTGCATTAGGTGCATTTAAGAGTGATCAGGAATCTAGTCGCCGCCTTCAATTGTTAGGGTTCCCACTACCACTCTTTGTACCAATTCGAGAAGTAATGAAAAATAATTGGCAATTTGATCACGAAAAGGAAAGCAACGTTATGAGTATTGGAATTTCTGACCTTAACCCACTAAGCAGGGGGACAATTACAGTTGCGCACAGTGACCCGGAAGCTTATCCATCGATTAGTTTTAATCCGTTAGAAAATCCTAATGACTTAAATTATATCATCGATCAATATATTGAAACTTTCAATATCATAATGAAGGCTCGGGAACTAGATCAGGATGGTATATATAAGGTGGTCTTCCCTGATGAGAGTATCTTCAATTTAACGGATGAAGAAGAAAAAAGACGTCTGCTTGCTGATCATGCATTGGCCTCTTATGAGAATTACGAACATTTTGGAGGGCAATGTAAAATGGGAGTAGATATTGCAGATGGGGTTGTTAATAAGTTCTTAAATGTTTTTGGTACCAAAAACCTTAAGGTTGCTGATCTTTCAATTGCTCCTATTTTACCGGATGGTAATACGTCTATCCCTGCTCAGATGATTGGTTTAAATGCAGTACGGTTTATTCGGGACGGTTTGTAAGGGAGTTGATCATAGACAACTGTTTAGTGATTTAGAGAAAAAGAATAGAATCACCCACTTATTGTATTAAGGATTTTTTAACTATATGAACTCTCTACTCTACAATAATTAATATAATAAGCTAAACTATACCTATAATGCTCAGTAGGTTCCATTTCAATGATCACTTTATCCATGTCACGTTGGCTTTGTAGAGCTTCTATCCAGCATTTGTAAATATAAATACTATGGTAATTATTTTCAAAAAATATTGCTTATTTGCACTGATCCTTCTTGGAACAACGAACCGTTAGTTCTATAAATTATTTCATTGACCTTGCAACTTCCAACACTTAATTTTTTCTTGATAATGTTTTAAAATTTTCTGCTAGAGATCACTGGTGTATCCAAAGTAATGGCTGGTCTATTGATTCTGCTACTGATTTTTAGTGAGGAAATGGATATCTGATGAGGAGTTTTTTGTCACAGAATCTGAAATTTATGGGCATAATAAACTCTGTAATCAATTGAAAAAAGAATTTCGAATAAGAAAAACATAGGGAGATTTTAGTCTTCCTATGTTTTCATTCATATTATTTATCTGTTTGTTTTTGCTTTTTTTTCAAATACTCCGCACGTATTTTTTCAAGTTGCTGCTTTTTATCAAATTTAGCAGGCCTCTGTTTTTCATGAAACTTTGTCACAGCTACCTGACCTTTGGTATCCAATTGATATTTTCCCACTTTGTTCACCTACTTTTCTTGTCTTTAAAGAGAATCTATTCAACAAATATAATATACCTTATTTTACTGAGTAAACCTTTTTACTTTATTATGTACTCCTAACTTTGTATATATCAGTAAAAACAATAAAAATAAAAACTTAGTAAGATAATTCATCGCCCGATAATCCAAATAAAATGCCTTGACACTTGCATAAGCCTCAATAATTATATTTCTTGTTTGTTCAGCTCTCATCTATGGTCCAATTTCTCTTAATGTTGGTGATAAGACTTTCTAATCACTTTATTTATTTCAGCAGAACGAATCATTCCTATTCCACCTCTTAAACCCTTTGTTACCAACTATTTGGTTACTATGTATTATATTAAGCAATAGGGGTTGTCGCATCGACAACTCCTATTCAATATTCGCACAGTTACTTTAAATACACTTTTTTAATATCCATGTTGGTATTGATAGGATAACACCAAATTACCCTTTAAATGACAAACCTTCTTCTTCTAATGAAGTTCTCATCGTTGGTAGGGATGCTGGTCCAATGCCATGGATTTTTAGAATTTCTTTTTCGGTGTACTTTGAGAGTTTTTGCAATGTATCAATCCCTTCGTGAACTAAGGCATTTCTTGCTGGTGAACTTAGTTTCGATAGGAAGCCACTGTCAGGTTTATTCTCTTTATCGCAAGTTGGACAACTTGGACAATCACTACTTTTGTAATACTTATGTCCTTTTTCACAAACCCTTAAACTTTTTTCCGCTGTCAATAACTATCCCTCCTATTAATTCCTGTTTCTAATTTAACATACTTCTTCTTCACAATTATTCCATCACAAAAAGGACTGTTATGCGGAATACCATTAAACAATTACTTCTTTAGATTTGTTTTCATTAATGAATGATATCTGTTGCTCATCTGTATTTGAACATTGGTCTATCTGTGATGTTAAAATGTGAAGGAATATACATAATCATTCTTCTCCCAAAAAGTTATGTAAGTGTTTTAGTCATGATAAAATCGGTTTGTTCTTCGTCACCCATATAAAAAGAGTGAGATCCAGTTTGATCAAACCCCATTTTCTTATAGAAAGCCATTGCATTTTCATTTTTTTCCCATACACCCAGCCAGATTTTCTTTTTATTATGTTCCATTGCCTTTTCGATTGCTTTATTTAGCAGATACTTACCAAGCCCATGTTTTTGAAAGTTGCTCTTTATATAAATCCTCTCGATTTCAAGTGCTTCCTCACCCATTTCTTCAGACTGAGCATCATTGGTATTAACCTTTAAATATCCAGCAACTTCATTATTAACATAAACAAAAAAGAATTCCGAATCGATATTAGACAATTCCTTTTTCAACTGTTTTAAGGTAAATGCTCTATCTAAATAGGCTTTCATATTTTCCGGTGAATTCTGATCTTTAAATGTTTCGTTGAATGTTTCGAAACTTATTTCTTGGAGTATTAGCAAATCTTCAATGTTGCACTTTTTAATTTTTACAGTCACTTTACTTGTCGCTCCTTTATATCATCAAAAATTTCTCGTGTTTCCCTTTTTACAAATTCCCAGTCTTATATTTTTTCGTACTCTTTGAAGAAGGTTTAAATTCTATATTACTTATTTTTTTTGCATTTACAACAAAAAATTATTCTAAGGAGGGTCATGATGAAGGAAATATAAAGGTAAAGCAAATGATATTTTGAACAGCATCCAAATTGTGCCGCTTCTGCTCGTGCAACACTTACTTTCAGCTCAAAATCAGCACCTCTAGGATCTCGGTCGGCTATTACCTAATATGATTACTTACCAATGAATAAAAAAGGCGATTACCCTTAATTCAGCAATCGCACCGTTAATTGAATATAATGACTGATACATACCGAATAGCCAATCAATCAGAAATAATCATGTAGCTTTATTAGCTGTAATCATTCTTTGATAAATCTATTTTTTCCTGGGAGTCACTGTAAAAATCTATCAATCTTTTAGAAGGGACGGGACAATGAATCTTATCAAAAAAAAGATTGGATTATCTAAAAGTAACACACGTTTTTGGTTATTCTTTTAAAATGCTATCCCTACATAAACTCAATAATGAATGAAAAGCGTTTTATCCGCCCTTTTCTAAAATGTAAGTTCCATGGTATAATTCTCCGCTGTGGCCTGAAAACGATCCATATGATATCTTTTCCCTCCAGGTTCGTGCATGCACCGAGAGAATGGCTCATCTGGGAGGTCGGTTGGGAAATTTCCATGCCATCTGTGTCCTTTATTAAGTGTGTCCTCGGCGTAAAAGTAAAAATATTTATTCGTAGCATTCCCGATCCACACGGTCGCCGTCTCTCCAGGGGCCAGTGTCCACCAGCCTTCTTTTCTCCGTTTGCTACTACAACGGTAATCCCAGTAGCCAATGGCTAATACTAATGGTACATTAGTTTTATTCTGAAATTTGAGGGACATGGTTGTAACACCCTCCCCGTTTTTGATTATCAGTCTGGCGTAAAGTTAGAGAAGGCTGATAAGGGAAACTTTGATTAGCCTCAGATGTGTACTCGTCTATTCCCCTGCCATAGATATAACTCGAAAGTATCGATTCTTTGCTTATGCAATAAGGTATTTTAGGTCCTCTAGGTTTTTTATATTGCTGATATGGATACTCATATTCATATGGTAAATCTGGACCAGATGTGCGCTTAGCTATACCTCTACCATGTGTATAACTATAAGGTGAATAATACGGATGATACAAATATAACCACTCCTTTTTTTAATATTTTTCCTTAGTATTTTATGTGGTTATTTATACTTTAGATGTTTGTCAATCTATATTTGGGGAACTACCCAAGGGAGTTTTCTAGCGGAACGCATATCATCATCCGAAAGAGGCATATACTCCCGCAGTGATAACAATTACTATTCGGTTGACCTGCCCATTTTTAAAATAGGAATTCACTTTTCTTCCATGGCATTTGCCTATTTGCACTAGGACAATTTCCCCAAAAAGGAAATAGACGTATAATATCGGGAAATTTGGAATCCTGAAATGTTTCACTGTATTTTTTCGATTTATCAAAAAGAGTACTAATCGGTTATTCTTACAACCTATAAAGAAACACTTACTTAAACGAGACATATGATGGACGGGTATTTTCTGGGGATCGTACAAAATGTGAAGTTTTGTGAGTTGTTGAAAGCATTAGGCCTAAATCCAAAGCTTAACCCTACTTATGTGGCAAAGGATTCAAATGTAAGAAAAGATTTCGTTGAGAGTCAGCTTCCTCCAGCTAATTATGAAGTGAAAAAAGGGGCGGATGTTAATCTATATTACAATACGGTTTCTCCATTTGCAGAAACAGTGAAAAAGCTTCCACATGGCGTGAAACTAACAGATATATTACGCAGAAATACACTTGGTTTATACGAAAAAGAATATACCTCTCATCCTATTGCTAATAGTCCATTACCTTATTACAGGCAATCATCCTATTATAATCCATACTTCCCATATTACTTCATCCATTTACAACCATATGAATATCACTATCGATTACCAAAAAATCTTTCACAAGGATATATACCCGTTCAGGCTTATAATGGAGTACCTTATTTTCTACCGAGAATGTACTTTCCACATTTGTAATGGGACAAGGGGACATGTCAGTCCCTCTGTCCCTACTTCATGAAAACTATGTTTTTTTACAATGTCGCAAATCACTGTTTCATCTGTGATTTTAAAATGTGAAGGAATATACATATAATTATTCATTAACTAGTAACTTATTTCTTTTTTGTAATACATATAATGCTAAATGAGAAAGAGCTCTTACAGGAAAAACATATGCCCAGTAGCTCCCTTTCACTTTCAGATAACTTATTTTTTTGAAAAAGGAATCCATCATTAAAATAATCAGGAAAGGAAGTATCTTTAATCCTTTATTCTTTTTTTCTGAAAAATATATTGTTAAACACGTTTCAAAAATTAAGTACACTTTCACAAAAGAATAGTGATAATACCAAGATTTTGTTGTAAATCTTATAGGCGTGAATTTGAACTTCTTTAATATGGAAAGTATAAAAAACAAATTCATATAAATTACGTGGAAGATATTGAATTGAGTCATTTTTGTAATGAACTTGTTTCCATTCTTCAATCCTTTATACCAAGCGTCACTTATAAAAAAATAAGTAAAAATTGAAATGATAGTATAAATTGTATGCCACCATCTATTTTTAAAAATGTTTAATTTTATAAAAAGTCTTTCAATAAACGTAAAATACATTGTAAATAAGAATTTCATTTTCCACCCTAACTGGAAAGAAGAAATAAATATTGCAACAGATGGAACAAATAATCCTTGAGACAGAACAGATCCAAACGAGTTATCTTGTTCTTTGTTTTTAACCAGGTTCGTTTTATATTTATATGCTTTTAATATATATAACGGATACTCAAAATAAAAGGCTAAACCCACTATAGACAAAAATGTGAAGAAAATCGTTTTTCGGTCTTTCTTTTTATAAAGAACATAAAGTAAAAGAAAAAGATGAAAAAAACTGAATAACATATAATATTTTAAATTATGATTTTTCTTCATGTTCATAAATCCATTCTCCTATGGGTTAATTTCCACTTTTATTATCTTTCTCAAATGTATAATAAATATTTTATGGCTGAATTTTTTGCGAAACTGATTGTCAGTGGAACAAAGCTAGCAATGCCTTGCTATAGCAACATTCAATAACATGTAAATAGAGAATAATGTCGACTAGCAGTTCATATAAATAAAATAATAAATTATTGTAAAAATTTTGATAAATGCCTTTACATATTTTGCTCTTAGGTGTAAGTTACACATATAGACTTGATTTATGGAGAGGTACATAATGACAACAGTCAATATTGTATCTAATATAAACAACCATCAAAAGAGGATAAAATAATGACTCCCATGTCAAAGTGGCTGTCCTTATTTTAAGTCTCCGTCAGTACAAAAGCTAATGAAGCTGCTGTTTTACCTGTAATGATCATCATATTCTTTAGGAGGTTTTTTTAATGGCACAAAGTACAAAAAGTCCAGAAGTAGTAAAGAATTCAGAAGTTGCAAAGGGTCTAGAAGTTGCAATCAGTTCAAGAGTAGTAAAGAGTTCAGAAGTTCCAAAGAGTTCAGAAACAGTAAATCTAAGTGATTCCCTGCTAAATACTTGGGCTGAAGGAATAGACAGAGTTTTTACAACTCAAAAAGAATTAGAAGACCAATTCCTTCAAGCTTTAGATAACCAAAAGGAACTTTGGGAAAAATTCAACGAAAATCTTCAAATTGATGAGGAACAGAAAAAATTATTTGAAGATTATCGTGAATCTGCAAAATTAAATCTTCAATCAGTATTTGGTCAATCTGCAAGTAACGTTTTCGATCAATTTAGTTCACAGATTGATTTAATGAATAATCACCTGCAAGAATTAACGTTAAAATCATATAATGAAAGCCTTAGCTTATTTAGTCAATCCCAAGATCAATTCAAACAATTCGTTCAAACTGGCTTTGAGCAGCAACAAAAAATTCGTGAAGAATATAAAAATCAAATGAAGTCCACTCAACAAAATTTTTTCAGCTTATATGAAGAAAATATGAAATTAGCTTTAAGTTTCTTTAAATAAACAGCGGTTTTCCGCTGTTTCATGTTCTCGACTAAAGGGGATTCAGACATTCTGAATCCCCTTTGTGTTATCACATCCTCCTCTCACTCCCCCACCATCCCTATCGTCCATATTAACTTTTTTCCTTGATAATATAACCCTCCTTCCTCGCTTAACTATTACTTCATTAGTAGAACAATTAAAAGATTCTATTTTGGTTAACATTAGAAACCTTACTAGTCTTTAAACAAATATGATATTCAACTTAATCTTTACGGTTTATTAATTTATATCGATCGTGAGTCTGTGGCGGTTTTTCCAACCACCTTTCTTTAATCATGTATTTTGCTCCATCTTCTGCATAATTTGCCAATTCAGCCATCAACCTAGCATATATTACACCAATATCCTTTCTAACACTTCCACCAATGGCAGTGCCATAATCAGCCATTGCAATAGCACTCAATAAATTAGCTTGAAACAACATTAATTTATCAGAGAAAGGCGATTCTAAGGAGTCTGTAATTAATGAATCCCAAGTAGATGGATAAGAGGTATTATTGTCTTTTAAGATTCCAAGAAATGTAGATATTTGTTTTTTCCCGATTTTCGCCCCTCGATAAAAGAATTGTCTTAATTCATTTGAATTAGCAACTTGGCTAAAACCTAAAAGAATTGTTTGTCCTACATTGCAAACTTCTATATTTGTACCTAGATGAGTGATTTCAATCGCTAACAATGATCGCTTTTTCCCGAAAAAATGCCCCAAAAACTTATCATTTTCCACAAATTGAACTTCTTTAGGATAATCAATGTATGGGGGTTTTACTAAAGTTCCATTTTCTAATGCTAAATCTATTGCCATATCAAACATTTTTTCTGTTTGATTGTACCAAAGCTTATATAATTCTCTTATATCTTTTCTTGAAGAAATAGCTTTTGCTAATGCATATGTAGTTAATCCGGTTCGCCCCATATGTTCAATATATCTCAGGTAAAATAAATCGCCAAATAACCTTGGTGCATTATTATTTAAATCGTTTACTCCAAAGCCCTGAGGAATTGGTATTTTTTCTTCATGAAACAACTCTGTAATCGTATCAATATGATTCTTAGCAATTTGGAGAGCTGTATCAATAATTTCTGCAATATATTGATCTTCCACGGTTTGTTTAAAGTGAGTAAGAATACATCTTCCCATAGAATCAGCCATATATGTATTCCATAAAGTCGCTAACTCAGTGGAAGTTAGTTGAGGATTATGTTTGATTTCCAAAGAAAATCATCTCCCAAATTTTATTGAAGTATAATTCGTAACAGAAATATTTTTTCCAATAAAATAACAATAATACTGTTTACTAAAGATAATCAAGTATATACATGCTTTCATTGCATTTTCATCTAGTATTATGGAACTTACCGTTATAATAAGACGATATAAAAAAGGTCAACCTGAAAGCAGGCTAACCTTATATTACTAAAGAGAGTAAGAGTTTGAAGAAGGCTGCTATTTCGGCAGCTCCTTTGCCTTAATGAACAAACGGGGCGTTGTCAGCATTGTGAAAAAAACCTCATTGAGATTTAAGGTTGTAATACTATATTGTTTAGCGAGGTAAACTTTGTGCTTTCAATTGGTTGACAACAATTTCTCCAATTTGTCTGCCTAGCCTTAAGCCTTCATCATTATCTACCTTAAAATGAACGCCAGCGTATAAGCGAGATAGTGCACTCGCTTCCAATATCCTTTTGATTTCAGCAGACTCTTGTGGTATGAAGTAACTTAATATTACCTCTGCACAACCTGCCAAAGAAGCATGCGCTGAAGGATAAGCTGGAAAACGAGGCGTTGTCAGAACGAAAGGCAATCTTAGGCCATATTGATTCGGACGTGCTACATCCCAAAGATATTTAAAGTACCAAGTGATAACAAAGGTGTCATTTAAAGCAGCATAAAAGTATGCCAGTACTCTCGCAGTTTGTGGTGAATCTAGCTGATATTTTTCAGTTAAATGAAAAAGTAATGGTGAAAGTCGCTTTGTCATTTCCATTGTTCCCCAATAATTAGCAAGTTCGATTTGTTGCGGAGTAAGTGATTGTAATGCTTGCTGAACGATTAATAACTCACCTTCCCAATCAATATCATTAGGATGTTTAATCCTCCAATTAATCGGCTTTCCAAAAGGATCGAAAAAATGATTATTTCTATCCCTATTAAAGAAAAACATTGGTCCACGGCTCGCTTCCGGAGAACCTATTGGGGGTATTACCTCTCCAAAGTATGGGTGTTGCGACCACCTTCTATAAGTCACCAATTCCACCCCATTTCTTTAAGTTTCATTAAACAGTCCCGTAATAACTACTTTTTATTTATTAAATGATAAATCCGACAATTAACTTGACTAACCTAGCTAAGTAAACTCCCTCTTAACCAGGCGCGTGGCCGGTATGGTCCGATAGGAATTTGAATCAAGCTAGTTTTTCCTTTATCACCGATCCTGTAAAGTTCATCACATTGGTTTACATCGAATCCCAGCAACGGATGCCCTCCCATTCCTAAAGCACACGACACCAAGAGCAGCCTTTGCACAAGAATGCCCGCTTCCATCTGTTGAATACGGTATCCTCTATACCCAAATATCTCCTTGAGGTGATCCCTGTCTCCAACCACGTGCAAACAGAGTGGAACTTGATACATATTCACATTGGGCATCGTTAATCCAGATTGCAAAAACTCGCGGTAATCCCCTTTGGATATTCTCCGAAGTGCATGAGTTTCATTGTCATAAGAGTAGGCACCATTAGGAATTCCCTCTGTATTATAAAAACTGCCATATAAAGAAACACGAGTCTCAATCTGGCACTCTGTATCGTCAAGGTCATTTTCATACGAGAAAGAATATGTCTCATTTAATAAAGCAGATAATTGGGTTTGGCTCACGTTTCCTAACAGAAAATCGCTATCAGGAGAATATCGCTTTCTGCATACAGATGCGAGATCGTAAGAAAAGCACTCCGGAAATGGCAGCAAAACCATCTCCCTGTCTAAGGAAAGTTTCTCACAGTTATTTTTCTTTATTTTCATAAATGACTGCGTTGTTTCAAACATCGATGCTTCATTAAGTTTTCTTAGCATCGGATAATCAATAACTCTTTTTGAAGTATTATAGGATACATGATTTAATACCGGAACTTCCGAACACAATTCAGATGCAGAAACAAATTCTTCTCTTTTTTGATTGTTGTCACCACAAGTAATTGATCGTTTACTACTTAATGCGATAACCGCATATACACTTTCCTCCTGTTGTGATAACCCAAGCAAATGATTAATAGACCGGTCAAGAAATTGATAACATACTCGTGTAGAGAACCCCATCTGATTGGCCACTTCTAATGATTGCCCAATTAACACTCCTGCATCTAACCCTTGGAGTCTGTAGGAGAAATTATTGTATTTATAAAAATTTTTCCAAAAAACGGTCGACACAAAAACGGTACAAAAACAATCCGAAATAGGAGGACTATTGTTCATACTTCTAGATAAATAGAAATCGTAGTTTCCTTCTCGTAACAAAATAAGACGATGATGCGCCACATCATAATGGTAAATTCCGTTGGGAGCGTCATCCAGCTTTACATACACATATAATTCATTAGGATACAACGCCCCGCCTGAGGGAACAAATCTCCGTAAAGACTGAGTAAAGCTCACATTCTTTTCCTTCGTTTCATCAATTAAAGGAGATTGAGCGTATTGAGTCAAACCGTAGACATACTTTAAGAATTGACCAAGTTCTTCAAGTCTAGGGTTTAGATTTTCTTCTCTCTTCTTGAATGTCAATGGTACTTCCGGAGTAAGAGCGATTTCAGGTAAACCACGGTACAATTTATAGGGAAGCGGCGCATCTTCCCAATTTACCTGCCAATCCGGGGGAAAGGTTTTCTCTGTTTCAAAATGCAGTTGATGCAGAAAAGATTCTAGTTCCAATTCTTTTATCCTCCTACTCTTCCATTACGGGAATGGATGGGGGAATGGATTAAGCTGTTCATACAATAACGGTTCCTTCACAAATCCTAGTTTCTTAGGGACCGTGAGTACCCTCTCCAACCCTTTCACACGGGTAAGGTGATGCCCGAATGTCATTGGTAACATTCCGGGAATTACCACCTTTACACAGAATAAACCATTCCGTTTAGTAATAGACGTGGTTTGGTCAACGACAATAACATCAAGGTTTAAACGGCGGAACCTTTGCAGGACGTCCTGAAGATCATCTTTTAAATCAGTATTGACCGGTGTCTCCTTAAATTCTTCAGCAAACATACGTAAAGGTCGCTGATCATCCAATAAAAAATTCATCCGTTCCTCTGCTTCTTTCAGACCGTATAGCATTCCATGGTCCTCCATCGTACGTACTGCATACGGATCTTTAAGCATCGTTTTATATTTTTGGCGGTTTTTCTCCAATTTTTCGTCATCCCTAAACATCATTCCTGCAAGCTCATAAATCGAGCTTTTTACAGCCCTGACCGGATCAGGATTAGCACCTGCTGCACATATAATGTTAACGCCCTTTGATTTTCTGTTTTTTGCCACTGCCCAAACACTTGGAATCCCATGTTCCATTGTTGAATTGTAAAAATAAAGGTCATAACCGGTAACCTCAGTTATACGGTCGACCATCAGCTGTAATTCTGTATCGTTAGCTGAACGAAGATCAAGCCATGGGAGGGGAAGCCTTGCATACCAGGTTAACAAAAACGAATCTCGCTCGACAACCTCCATAATCGCATGGAAAATCGCTTCTTCTAAAGTCCCACCTAATGCACATCCGTTTGATGTTTCATAAACAAAGCCATCCCCACAGCCCAAACTATAGTAAGCAAGCAACTCTGGGATTAGAATAGGACGTTCTTGTAAGAATGAGTAACCCCAAACCCAATTCATTGGGGCATCAGGCTTAAATGGTTTAAACGGAAAATCAGGCTTTGCATATTGATCCGTATCATGTACACCGACACTTACTGGATTTAGTGCGTTATTTTCTAAATGATGATAACAATCATGAACGACCGTCCTTTTTCCTCGAGGCTCAATTCCGCAATATCGTTCCAAACCTTCCAAAATGGCAGTCAGCTCACTCATTTCATAACAATTAGACCTCCCTGCTACTCCCTCATCTCCTCCAAACAACGGCATGTTCACTAAAACATCAGCAAATGGAAGCCTGACATCCTGCATTTTTCCATTCATAAGCCCAGTACGATAATCGAGATAATCTTTGACTAACACTGTTTTTAATTCATCGATCGACCGAGTCCGATAACCTTCACCATTAATTTTCGGACTGGATTCTAAACGAATTTGAGCTAATTCTGATGTATCATCGGGTAATGAACTGCACATCGGGCACGATGGATTAGGGAGGAAAAAATGAAGAGAGTTGGATAACGTTCTCATATTCGTAATGAACAATTTTTCTTCTAAGTTGCTGGTTTCTCCTTGGAGAATCCTTTGCACTTCATGACTTATCAAAGCTGCCATTTGCGACAATCCTATCCGTGATGCCCAAGCATCTTGCAGTGTACCTTCTTCTGCTGCCATTTTTCCTTGAAACTTCCACATTTCTTGACGATCAGGTCCCGCTATGATCCGGCGCATATCAGCACAGTAAGAACATCCCGATGTGTCCGATCGTACGAACGGACCAATGATTCCCTCCCCAAACGATATGAAACCCCGAAGCCATGGGATACCTGCTTCCCTGAATCTTTCTTCCGCTTTTTGATGAACCGATGGATGCCAGGAATCATGAAGCACCAGAGCTAATTCTGTTTCATCTGGAACGTCTTCTACTATACTTTGACGCTTTATGAGATAGTTTCCTGACAATTGATGATAGACAAAATCCGCTAATAAACCCTTTCCATCCATTAGAATTAGGGATGCCATTACGATTCCTCCTCTCGAACCTGTACACCAAACACACCTGCCAGTTTCTCTTTTAGAAAAGGTTCGAACGAAAGATCATAAACAAATAAGCGTTTTCTGTTTTCTTTTAAGACCTTAATGGAAGATTGTAATAGCTCTAATTGCGTCATTCCGTTGCAAGAAGGAATATTAAGTTTTGCTTCCTTTTTTTCAAGAGATTCGGCTTTCTTCATTTCATCCCTTTCAGGTGAAGTTACCATGTTTTGAGTATCCAAAAGTGCTTGTTCTAATGCATTTCTAAGTGCCAGCGTTGTATTTAAACCTGCCCTAGTGTACCATCGACCATTAGATCTTACTCGTATGACCGGGAAGCCCAGTATATCTTCTCTTAAATCGATGATTGGTGGACCATTTAAAGTAGTCAACGCATCTAAATAAATTCTGCATTGTCTATCCTGTATCAATCCGAGCTGCAATTCAATGAGCGTGTTGGGCTGATCAGCCTTTCTTTCTTTCAACTCTTCATCTAAATATCCTTGCAGCGCTCGACAAACAGCCTCCTCAATGGTTTCTCCTGCACCGATGCCCAGTAACCCTTCTCGAATGTTCGAGTTAACATGATCATTCTGATTATTAAATCCCTTATCATGTGAATCGATCAATTGTGTAACATACATTTCAATGCCCGTCAGCCCGGCATGTCTTTTTGCTTCCTCATGTGTAAAACCAGCACAAACCACTTTGGGGAGAAGTTCTGTTGGACCGTAAGTCAACGGATTAACTGGTTGAACATAACACTGTGCGATAGGAAGCTGTGTTAAATTTTGTTCCTCCCATAAATGCAAAATTCCTGTCTCTTCAGAGGTTAGTCGGCTAAAATACTCCAACAGGTTAGTCGTTGGGGTATTACTGTTCGATTGGTGTTTAATCCTTCTTTTAAGTTCTTCAACCAGCCTGGGCGTAAACCTTGTAGGCGTAACCAACGGGTGTGTGATGAATGATAACCAGTTACCTTCCAATGTTTCAAGATTAAGCAGGTAAATTTGATTACTTTGAGATGAACCTGCAATTCCTGCAGCCTTCTTGAAAAATTCAAATACAATGACATTTGCCAAAATGGATCCGGTTGTTGAAGAGAAATTGTTCGACTGTTGATCTTCTTGAACAGCAGATTGATGAAGGCGGCGCCATGCAGACTCCCAGCATCCATCTGATTCCGGGTGTACGAGTGGACCCGCTAGCCCTGCTTGCTCTAAACATATGGCAGGTAGAAATATCTTCTTTTCCTCTTTGCATATGAAATTAAGATCCCTTAGTTCATTTACATTTCCGTTCTGCGAGACATACAGAACGCAATCAAAGGTCTGCACCGTTTGTTTTAAAAATCCGCTTTGCTCCCCTTTTTCAAACGGGATTTCCTTTACCTCAACCTCTGAATCATCTTTCCGGGCATTTTCCGCCAGTTCAAAAATCCGTGACCGATTTGTAGGTATTGTTTCAGTTATCATGAAATGGAATTTAGGAAGTCCCGATTCGAGTAATGCACCCGCCAATGAAACGAGAATCGGACCAGCTCCGACTGCCAGAACTTTAGTCTGACGGAATTGTTGAAAGTGATACGCACCTGAATCAGAAAAACTCTCGATAAATTCAATTTGTGAAGCAAATTTTTCAAGAACTGTACGACTTAATTGATGGGACCGATCTTGACTTATATCTCGTACAAAACCATTCTTGTACAACGTTTCTCCAATCTCATAAACTCTCTTCTTATATGAGGGGGTTAATCCCTTTGTCAATTCTCCCAATGTTTGCTCCCCGTTGAACATCGGCATCAATGTTTCAATCCACTGATAGATTGTACTTCCCTTGATACGGAATGAGCTTTCGTTATTTCTAAAATACACACCACCTTCTTGATCAGGCAGATAAAATGTATCTCTTTTTACCTTCAAACAAGTGGAAGCATTAAGTTTTGTCATTCTACTCCTCCTGATTTCTAATCGATTCAAATTATGCTCTACCATTTTATGTAGCTTTCTTTGTCCATTATGATTAACTAAAAAAATAGTGCCCCTGCGATAGATCAGGCAGGGACACTTCTTTTTCATTAAGTAGCTATTTTTTAAATGTCGATTAACTTCCCCAACAACGGAAACAGTTATGACATCTAAAACAGTTATGACATCTAAAACAGTTAAAAAAGCAGCTAAAACAATGAAAAAAGCAGCTGAAGCAGCTAAAACATCGAAATCCGCCGCAACGATGGAAACCTCCGCCTCCAAATGTACCAAATCGTACATCTTCACCAGAAGGATCCATAGGAGTTAACTCACCAACTTGGAAATGATCCATTTCTAAATTTTGCAATTGATTTTGAAAATTCTCCATTTTTCTTCCCCTTTGTAATGAATTTCAGGTTAAACCGACACCTGGCAAGAGAGTTGAACGAAGTTATAATTCCGATTACTCTCTTCAACAAAATATGATTCCTTTTAGGTGGTTGTTACTGATGTACTTGCCTAAAATTCAATAAAAAAACACCTCTTATGACCATTGATTAAACAATGTACGAGGTGTTTTTTGTATTATATGATTTATTAAACTCGTGCTCTTTCCCATCAACACATACGGGAAGTAAATTTCATGAATACCACCAAGGAAATGAATGATCGCTGCTCCCGGTGCGGATTGTTTTGCAGTTCCTCTTCCAAACAGTAAGTATGCTAATAACACACCAAGACCTGGTCCTGGGTTTGCTTCAAGGAGGAAGAGAACCGAGCGTCGAGCAGTTTGTACCTGTTCTAAACCGATCGGTGTCATAACACCATGGTTAATCGCATTGTTTAAAAATAGAATTTTAGCAGGTTCAATTAAAATACTTGTTAAAGGGAGTAAACCCGCATCCACTAACCAGTCATTCACACAAGTACTTGTGTGAATGACTGGACTGCAGGACCTATCCCTAAGAATGCAAGAATCGCAAGGGTTCCACCAATAATACCCGCAGAGAAGTTGTTAACGAGCATTTCAAACCCAGACCTAACTTTCCCCTTCAATACCTTGGTCAAACTGCTTAATAACATATGACGCAAGCGGCCCCATCACCATGGCACCTAAGAACATCGGGGTATTAGGTGCTCCAACGATAACTCCCATCGTAGCAATAGCACCTACAACTCCACCACGCTGATCGTGAACCAATTTACCTCCTGTATAACCAATTAATAGAGGTAATAAGTATGTAACCATCGGGCCAACTAAACTGGCAAGGTGTTCATTAGGAAAAAAGCCAGTAGGAATGAATAATGCTGTAATTAAACCCCAGGCTATAAAAGCACCAATATTCGGCAACACCATAGAACTCAGAAAGTTACCGAACTTCTGAACTGCAACTTTAATATTTGACTGAGGCATATTATTCTTCCTTTCAAGAAAATAAATAATGATTGACTAACATTCATAATCGCAGAGAGTATAGATAGGAAATCAATAATGGTTCAATCTATAATGACAATCCTATTGTTACTCATATTGGTATTGTTATACTAAACAAAATAATATTTCCCGTTCATTTTGTTCAATAGGTTTCCTTACGATTAAATCCCAGCTTTCCTTTAACAACACATCTCTTCTATTTTCCACTGCTAGCACCCAATACGGTACGTGAAATTTCACTTATCGCCATCAACTTCTTCTATTATCTCGCCAATAAAAAAAACGCATGGTGATTTTCCATTGCGAAAATCCATGCGTTTTGGCTTACGAATCGCTTGTTTGGCATCTTACTAGTTGCGCTTCAGAATGCTCATGCATTAACCAACCCGTTACTAGAAATCCGGCGGTTTTGATTAACCTCAAACAAACTTTGGCAGTCGAAAATGTCATCAATCTAAAATAGATTTGGAAAACTGCTATCACCAAAGTCTTCTGCTTGGGCGAAATCTTCAAAGCCATCGAAATGTAGAAGCGAAGCATACGATGCCGCAACAAATGCATAATGGTACCCATTAACAACCAAATGGCGATCTCTTGTTAACCTCATCTCATATTTATCCTTTAATTCTCCTTGATTTACTTTGTCCTCACTGGTGATCGTCGCACCATTCATAATCGAACTCTCCTCAATGATATCCATCATCAACTTTTCTTCATCATTCGATCTATTTGATTCCTTGAAAGCATGTTTACTGGCTATGACGATTCCACCACCAATCATACACTGTTCTTTATTTAGTTTCGTGTACGTAAACTGTCCGAATTCTTGGTCCCGGAAGCCAATAATGCAGTGGTAGTCTGTTTCATCCTCATTTATAATATCGAAAAAACTTGTTCTTTTAACAGGTTCATTTGGATCAAAACCGATAAGGCGCTCGAAAAATGTTCTTTTTCTTCGTTTATTGTAACTCTTTACGACCAACTCCCACTCCGTTTTTCCGATTTGGAACATATAATTCCCTTCACAATAAGTAACAACAGGTTTCTTCGAATAACTAGCTTTTGACATCGAATCACCTACCTTAATTTTTTAGTATGACAGTATATTTTTTATTATTATATACTATTCTTTTTTAGTGTAAATAACGACGGCCGCATTTCCATATTTGATTATTAATATGTATCCTTTTTGTCCGAGGAAGTCTTTACTGATATAATTATGAATGCGAAACATCCTGTAGGATAAAAGTCGAAACAAATTTAATAGGAGGTTACATATGTACTCACATAAAAATGCATTCTACTTTATTTTTGCCATAATGGTCGGTTTTTTAGTTTTGACTGGCTGTGGAACACAAAATGATACTGAACAAACGGGTGGAGATGAAACAAGTGGAACGGGTGAAGAAACATCTTACGCTTCAGAAGTTACAGAAAATCCAATTGTGACGATTACGATGGAGAATGATGAAGAAATTGTTATTGAATTATATCCAGGTGTTGCCCCAAATACGGTCGCAAACTTTATTTCATTAGTTGAGGATGGGTTTTATGATGGTATCATTTTCCATCGAGTTATCCCTGATTTTATGATTCAAGGCGGGGACCCTGATGGAACTGGTATGGGTGGAGCCGGCTATTCAATTGAGGGGGAATTTACCGCAAACGGCTTTGAAAATAATTTAACACATGATCGTGGTGTCATTTCTATGGCAAGAACGAATGACCCGAATTCAGCCGGTTCTCAATTTTTTATCATGGTCAGTGATTCTCCGCACCTTGATGGGCAATACGCTTCATTTGGAAGAGTACTTGAAGGATTGGAAACAGTTGACGAAATCGTTTCTGTAGAACGTGACCGTGCAGATAAACCATTGGAAGATCAGCAAATCAAATCAATAAGAGTGGACACGAAAGGCTTTGACTACCCTGAGCCAAAGGTTCTAAATTAACAAAAACTGACCCTAGATATCACAATGTCGATACCTGGGTCAGTTTTTTTATCTTATCTAGCCTCTTAAAGGGAAATGAAAAAAACAATCCTTCCCTGCGTTCCCTTCAACTAAATAAAGACCAAAATTTCCAGTACGATAATCCATGTATGCTTGTTCTAAAATGGAGGTAATAATTAATTTCATTCAATTAATAACACGATTAATATATAATACGATGTAAGATTGGAACTTATCATAATCAGAAAGGTGATAATATAATGGAAAACTTTTATTTGTTTGTTCTTATGTGTATTCTTCTAATTATTTTACCTGGTCCGGATACTGCAATTGCTACAAAAAATACTGTCACGGTTGGGAAAATAGGGGGGCTTAAGACAGCTTTAGGTACTTGTTGTGCCCTCCTTATCCATACTTCTGCTGCTGTATTAGGACTTTCTGCAATCATTGTGAAATCAGCATTATTATTTTCCGTCTTCAAATACGTTGGCGCTGTTTATTTACTTTATCTGGGTATTAAAACCTTATGGTCTTTGCGGAAAAAGGAAGAAGCAGCAACCGTTAATATGAACACAAAAAGTCAGTTTGAAAATACATCTTGTTTTAAACAAGGGTTCCTTACCAATATTCTAAATCCCAAAGTTGCTGTCTTTTTCTTAACTTTCTTGCCTCAATTCGTGGATTCTGGAAGCAATACCTTTATACCGTTTCTTATAATGGGTATCACTTACACTGTATTGACTTCCATATGGTTTTTACTTTATGTCTATTTAATTAATCAAATTAGTGCTTTTATGAAAAAACCTAAAACACAAAATATTATTGAAGGAATTACAGGTTCAATACTGATAGGTTTTGGTATAAAACTAGCCCTTGAAAAGTCTCATAATTAGATTATTTGTATTTTTTAAGGTACCCCTATATTTATAAAAAAAGAAGATTCTAATAACGTAAAAAAAACGCCTGCTAAGCGTTTTTTCTACAGCGTTTCAATTACCCTTCAAGCAGCAAATCTTCAGGATCTTCCAGGAGTTCCTTTACTTTTGCCAGGAATTGAACAGCATCTTTACCATCGATGATTCGGTGATCGTAAGAGAGTGCGACATACATCATTGGCCGAACTTCCACTGTGTCCTGATCATCGATGACAACTGGCCGTCTTTGGATTTTGTGCATTCCCAGAATACCGACCTGTGGTGTATTTAAAATTGGTGTCGAGTATAATGAGCCAAATATACCTCCATTTGTAATCGTAAACGTACCTCCAGTTAAATCGTTAAGGCTTAATGAATTTGTTCGTGCTTTTTCAGAGAGTGCCAGAATTTCTTTTTCAATTCCAGCAAAGCTCAACTGGTCGGCATTACGAACAACCGGTACTACTAAACCTTCATTTGCGGAAACAGCAATACCAATGTCATAGAATTTTTTTAATAGAATATCGTTTCCTTGAATCTCTGCATTAACATACGGATATGCCTTCAGTGCAGCGACAACAGCTTTTGTGAAAAACGACATATAGCCAAGCTTCACGTCATGCCGCTCTTCAAATTTGTCTTTACGACGCTTTCGAATATCGAAAATCGCTGACATATCAACTTCATTAAATGTTGTTAACATTGCCGCTGTTTGCTGTGCCTCAACGAGCCGGTTGGCAATTGTTTGCCGGCGTCTTGACATGTGTATTCGTTCAATTCTTGAATCCTCTTCGATATCATGTTGGCGTTCATTCTGATTGTTCTGCTTATTTCTCTGATTTACCTCTATATCAGTAAGCCTTATTCTTCCAAGTGGATCCCTTGAAGTCACTGATTGTAAATCAATCCCAAGCTCTCTTGCGCGTTTTCTCGCTGCTGGAGATGCTATGGGCTGTGGTTGTTTCTTTGTTTCTGACGGTAATGAAGAAGGTACTGAAGTTGAATATTTTTCAGTGTCGTTACGATTAGATTTATCTATTACTTTGGAAACTTTTTCATCGCTCTGTTCAACAGCACTTTCATCAATAACGGCAATAACCTCTCCAACTTCAACTGTTTCACCGACACCTTTTTTGCATTCCTGAATCACACCAGATACATCACTGTTCATTTCCAAATTTACTTTATCTGTTTCTAGTTCAAGCAAAGGACCACCTTTTTGTACGTATTCGCCTTCTTTTTTAAACCACTCCGCAATTGTACCTTCAGTGACCGATTCAGCTAATTCTGGAACTTTTATTTCTTTCATTCTGACATCCCACCTTTATTCATCGATAATGCTTTATTTACAATACGTTCTTGCTCTGCTTTATGGGCTGTTGACTCCCCAGTGGCAGGGCTCGAACGACTCGGTCTTCCGATGTAATGAATAGTGATATGATCTGAAAGCAGTTCACGGATTCTTGGTTCAACAAATGACCATGCTCCCATGTTTTGGGGCTCTTCTTGAACCCAGACGACCTCTTTCACATTGCTATATTGACGGAGCTTCTCCTCCAATTCTTGACGCGGAAAAGGATACAGCTGTTCCAACCTCATCATATGAAGTGAATGTAGTTTTGAAGTATCATATTGTTGAAGTTTTGCTTCTAGATCAAGAGCAACTTTACCACTGCATAGAATGAGTCTTTCAACTTGCTCTGGCTGAGTTCCCAAACCGGGTTGATCGATAACAAATTGGAAACTCCCTTCACTAAATTGCTCCCCACTTGAGATGACTTTTGGATGTCGTAATAAACTTTTTGGGGACATCATGATTAATGGACGAACTTCCGTATTGACCGGGATATGAGCCTGACGTCGTAAAATATGAAAATATTGGGCAGCACTTGTCACATTTGCCACAATACAATTATTTTCAGCCGCTAATTGCAAAAAGCGTTCCATTCGTGCGCTTGAATGTTCCGGCCCCTGCCCTTCATAGCCATGAGGAAGAAGCATAACAAGACTCGATTTCTGGCCCCATTTCGCACGTCCTGAAGCGATAAATTGATCAATAATTACTTGAGCCACATTGACGAAATCGCCAAATTGGGCCTCCCAAATGACAAGTGTTTCAGGTGCATAGACGTTATAGCCATACTCAAACCCCAATACGGCTGTTTCAGATAACGGACTATTATGAATCGCAAAGGATGCTTTTGCCTGTGGAATCGTATGCAGTGGTGAAAATTTCCGTTTTGAACCTTGATCATGAAGAACGATATGGCGATGTGCAAACGTTCCGCGTTCACTATCCTGTCCAGTCATTCGGATTGGTTTTCCATCAGCAATAATCGTTGCAAAGGCAAGTGTCTCAGCAAGTGCCCAGTCTGCTTTGTTATTTTCCTCAAAATCTTTCCCGCGCCGTTTTAGAATTTTCTCCAACTTCGGATAAACGTTAATGTTTTTCGGCCAACGAAGTAAGCTGTTGTTTATCTCTTTTAATTGATTTAATGGTACTGCTGTTTGAACTTTTGGCAACCGGTCAGAAATTGGCGAATCCTTTTCTGTATCTATAACACCCTTTGCTTCAGTTGTTAACTGTTCATATTCCGTTGTCAATTTGTCATTGAAGCTTTTCTTCATCTCTTCAAACTCTTTTTTCGAAATGGTTGCATTTCCAACTAACTTTTCTCCATATTGTGTCATCACAGTTCGATGATGTTGGATTGTTTGATAAAGCTCAGGCTGTGTTGCATATGGGTCATCCATCTCATTGTGACCATAGCGGCGATATCCGATTAGATCGATGAGAATATCCTTCTTAAATGTATTCCGATACTGGTAAGCGAGCCTGATTGCCGCAATGCAGCTTTCTGGATGATCAGCATTCACATGAATAATCGGAATTTCAAACCCTTTGGCGAGATCACTGGCATATTTCGTTGAACGGCTTTCTTCACTTTCAGACGTAAAACCGATGCCGTTATTGGCAATAATATGGATCGTCCCCCCTGTTTGGTAACCATTCAACCGACTAAGGTTCAATGTCTCGGCGACTACACCTTCACCTGGAAAAGCTGCATCGCCATGAATTAACACTCCGAAAGCTTTTTGCATATTTTGGGTCGGTAAGCCTGCTTCTGTACGTTCCTCTTGGGCAGCACGAGTGAATCCTTGAATGATTGGATTAATAAATTCCAAATGGCTTGGGTTGTTGGCTAATGTCACGCTGATCCTATGATCACAGTCTTTCTCAATGTTTCGTTCTTCCCCAAGGTGATATTTGACATCACCAGTCCAGCCATACGTTATCCCTTTTGACCCTTCAGACGGAATCAAATCTTTGTTAACCGAATGATGAAACTCTGAAAATATCTTTTTATATGGTTTTCCAAGAGTATGAGCCAACATATTTAACCTTCCGCGGTGTGCCATTCCAATCATGACGTGTTCCACACCATCTCCACAACCAAGTTGAACTAATTCATCCAGCATCGGTACGAGCATATCGACTCCTTCAATTGAAAAACGCTTTTGACCAACAAATGTTTTATGGAGAAAATTCTCAAATCCTTCAACTTGGACGAGTCTGTCAAGTATGTTTGTTTTTTCCTGTTTCGATAGCTTTGGATAGATTTGTTCTGCTTCCACTTTAAAATCGAGCCATTTCCGCTCTTCTTTTTCATGAATATGTGTAAACTCAAAAGCTAATGTTTTTGTATACACTTTTTTTAAATGTTCGATTGCTTGTAAGCTATCTTTAATGTATGGCGGTTTATTTTCCCAAATCATTGTCACTGGAACTTTTTTTAGGTCAGCCTCTGATAGGTGATACTTTTTCAAATCGAAAAATGAATCCTCATTTTTTTCATGGTACAAAGGATAAATGTTCGCAACTAAATGTCCATTTGTTCGGATTTGATCAATCAGTTTTATCGCTGAGATCACTTTAAAAACATTGACCGCTTCACTTTTTGATGTGTGTGCTTCAGAATAATTAGTTTTATTGGAAAGTGGTGAACCATGCTTTTCAAACATTTCTCTTAAAGATTGATCAACCGATTCAGGGTCCTGCAAATATTTTTCATACGATTGTTGGATATAGCCGAGGTTTGGACCATGAAACTTTTCCCATACAGCCGCCTCTAGCCTTTGATTTTCTCGTTGCATTGAAGACGCCCCCAATGTGATTTATTTCTTAAAGTTTTAGAAAACATCTTATGTTTAAAGTTTAAATTGTTTTGAAATCTAGATCTTTGATTAAAATCAAATTCCGTAATACATATGAGCAAATGGTGAACTTAACAACCTTCTACGACCATCTTCCAACCGCTGGCACAAAAAAAGAGCCCTTGTGAGCTCCGATTTTCATTCCTCTATTAACTTTTCTACATCGCGAAAAAGATCACTCACTTTTAGGCCCAATCCTATTGCAATAATATAATCACACCTAAAATTTTTGAAGGATCCAATACAATTCCTACCTACCTTTACATAGAATATCCTACCCTGCCTGTTCCATTTTTTGTTGTACCAATGTTTGTTCTTGGTTTTTAGAAAGTTCGCCCTTCCCTTTAAAATATGTAAATAAGAAACAGCCAATAATAACGATTCCACTGCCGATGATCTGCATCGATGTCATTCTTTCTCCAAGTAAAAGAAAAGCTAATATCATTGTGAAAACAGGATTAAAATTAAGAAACAGTCCTGCAGTTGTTGCTCCTAAATTTTTCACGCCAATATTCCAAAGGACAATACAGACGACTGTTGAGACGGCACCTGTGTATAACATTGAAGAAATGAAGGTCACATTGATATTTGTCACGGTGAAATTTGAGATGTTAAAAGGGATAATCATCATAAGCCCAAAGATGCCGGAATACAATGTAGCCATCATTGGTGACGTGTAATTCATCGCCCATTTACTTAGTACAACATAGATTCCCCATATACAAACCGCCCCGATCATCAATACATCTCCAAGATTAAATTGAAGCGAAAGTAGTATGTCGCGATTGCCATTTGTTATGACAAGGACCACACCAAATAAAGAAAGTAACATTGCTATAACTTGAAGAAGTGTTAGCCTTTCTTTAAGAAATAAAACTGAAAAGAATGCAATCGAAAGAGCAATTAAGGTCGATATTAAGCCTACATTGGTTGCCGACGTATGCTCTAACGCCATAAACTGTAACATATTAAACAATACAACCCCTGTTAATCCCATCAGCAGCAGCGGAAAAATAGCTTTTCGAGTTGGCCATAACTTCCTCTCCACTACCCAAACAATTGGAACTAAACAAACAATTGCAATCAACCATCGCAGAGTTGTTAACGTCATTGGAGAAGCATGACCGACCAGCCATTTTCCTACGATAAAATTCCCCGCCCACAAAAAGCTTGTTAACAATAATAATCCAAAATAAAAATATCGCATTCACTAACTCCCCCCAACTTCTCATCAGCATCTTATATTAATAACTTTAACATTTTCACTTCATTTACAAAATAATGTTTAGTATAATAGAAATTATTCAAAGGATATTAAAGTTAATTAGATTGTTTTATTTAAATTCTTCTGATCCTAATCAAAATAGCTGCTTTGAACAAAAGATTTTAAAGGGGAGTTTTTAATTATGGAATCAATCACCAGTAGAGTACTAGATAGAGTCGATCTTCAAATTCTAGATATCCTGCAAAAACAAGCACACGTAAGTAATGCAGAAATAGCGAGAAGAGTGAATTTATCTTCACCAGCCATCCATTCAAGAATTAAAAGATTAGAAAATGAAGGGTATATCAATAAACAAGTGGCTATTTTAAACCCCGAGAAACTGGGGTTCGATTTACTTTGCTTTATTTTTATCAGCACAAACATCCATCAAGCGGAGAAATTGGATGTGTTAGAAGATGCTTTCCGCCAAATGACAGAGGTTTTAGAATGTCACTGCTTAACAGGGGAATATGATTATCTTTTAAAGGTTGCCAACAGAGACCGAACAGACTTACAAGCTTTTATTCGAAAATTAAATGAGCTCGGGATTACGAAAATCCAAACGAGCCTAGGGCTAAGGGAAATCAAGTATTCTACTGTCTTGCCTATATTGGATGAACATGAGTAAGAGATTTTCAGAGCAATTTTTTAGTTAATATAAGCAGAGCATTGGGGCTATTGACCAATAAATAATAATTATGAAGTTCTCAAACATAAAGCACTTCTCCTTCTCGAAGAAATGCTCCATTAGTTGAAGAATATATATCTGAAATTTAGTCCATGATAATCTTTAATGATAAGTATAGGAGAATTCTTATATGAGCACATTAACACAATTAAAGATTTTATTGCTAAATCCTAGTTGGGATGAAATCATCAAGCTAAGACAAAAGACCAGGGATATGTTATTTGAATATTGGATTACCGAGACCGTTTTTTCTTTCAATTGGTGGTTACTCTTAACATCTACATTTATTTTTTTTATTATTTGGTTCATCGTTTTAGATAAGAAAAGAATTCTCGAAGTTGCTTCATATGGTCTTTTAATTGGTTCAATTGCTCTTTTCTTGGATATAATTGGTATTACTTTAGTTTTATGGTCCTATCCAGATAGATTGCTGCCTATTATAACTCCAATAATAGAAATTCATAAAGTTCATATGCCGATTGCTTTTATGATTATTTACCAATATTGTAATACTTGGAAATCTTTTTTTATATCCTTAACAATCACTTCTTTTATTTTCTCTTTTGTATTAGAACCACTGATTGTATGGTTAGGGATATATGAAATCTACCATTGGAAATACTTATATTCATTTCCTATTTATATTTTAATTGGACTAATACTTAGGTGGGTAATTATTAAAGTTAAAGAAATTGAGAAAAAACATATGTAAGTACCTACCCAACATACTTGATTAAGCTATTGAACGGCAATTATTACCACAAACATGGTGCCTAAAATTAAACATAAATGCTAATTTTAAATGGTAATTACTTTGATGCATGAGAAAATTTCTTCTTCCACTGTTTTGAAATTCCATTCATGAGGGTAGTAACCTAATGGATTACATATTATTTCAATTCCGTTATATTGATCATGATATCGAGTATGAATGTGTCCAAAAATATATTTTTTAACACCGTACTTAATCGCTAGTTCACCGAAACGTGAACTACCCATCATCGCATTGAAAAAGTCCCAACTCGGATCATCCTTACATACCACAAAGTGTGAAAAGGGTACAAAATGTGTTACCATGATAATATTTTTTCCTTGATATTCCCTTAGCCATCCCTCTAATTTGTTTATAGAACGTAGAGTCTCATCACAATCATTTCTAGGCCAATTAGCATACGTTTTATCTGGCCACGTAAAGTCATTATAAGTACCAATTTTAAATTGTTCCTCAGTAAACCCCTCAATACCAAAAGAATAATCATACCATCCACCATCACCAATAACTACCCAATCTTTTGACAATTCGACTGGACCATTTCCAAGGTTACCTTGAAAATTAAGTAGTACTTCGTATGCACTCTTGGAATCCTTATGATATATATCGTGATTTCCATGTACAAACAGTAATTTAGTATTCGGAAATTCGTTTTGTAATTGGTTCAAAAGGGTAAGACTTTTTTCTGGACCTGCCGTCATATCTCCACTAATAATAAACACTTCTGGCATATGGGTGGAAATCCACTTTTTTAAAGTTGCCATGATATTAACTTGTGTATTTTTACGGTTCAATCCTTCATGAATATCTGATAATATAGCGATTCTCATTACATCTCTCCTTTTAATAAAATTATGTAAAATAAAGAGGTTGAGTCCTTTTTATATGCCTAAAAGTTAATCATTTCCTACATAAATCTAATTTGCCAGGGCCACCACCGATCGATCATTTAGTGACTGATTCCACAGTCGCTAGAGGAATCACACTAATATTAGACGCTCGGTAAACTTGGGATTCATAAAACTGTGCTTCAATGTTCATTTGGTTAGAAATACTAGTACTATTTAAAAAGCTGGTGGAGTAACCGAAAATAATATCGATGCCTCTTTGTCGAAGTTATTTTCCCATTTGTGCTTCATATGTGCAGGGATTTTTACACTATCGCCCGTTTCTAAGATATATTCCTCATTATTTAAATATACTCTTATTTTCCCGGCTAACACAAAGGCAACTTCTTCACCCTTATGATCTAAAAGTTTTTCAGAAGAAGAGGTTTTAGGTGGTACTTTCATAATCGCTGTTGCCAAGGTACCTGTAAAGTCTGGAGAAACGAGTTCATATGATAAACCTTCTACAATCATATTCTTTCTATCATTTGATCGAACAACCAAATCTTCGGTATGAGTATCTTCAAGTAAAAAACTAAATGTTGGAACATCCAGTACTTTGGCTAATACTTTAAGTGTCTGTATAGATGGATTCGCTAATCCTCGTTCAATCTGACTTAACATTGATGGTGTGATTTCAGCTAATTTGGCTAACTCTCTACTACTAAAACCCTTATCTTTTCTAAACTTTTCAACCTTTTTACCAATATCAATATTCTCCATTACTACAATCTCCTTAAATATTATTAAATTAAATTTAATTTTATTAAAATACACTAAACAATTATTATTTTATATGTTAATCTACATTTAACAAATATTAAATTATATTTTACCCAATGGTTTATGACAATGCAAAGGGGAGTGTCTAACATGAATGACCTTTTTACATTTTTATTGTTATCATTATTTGTGGTAATGAGTCCTGGAATCGATACGGCACTTATTACAAAAAGAACAATTTCAGATGGAAGAAAAGATGGATATAAAATGGCTTTAGGAATAACAATGGGTTCGTTAGTTCATACCTTGGCAGCGGCTTTTGGTCTTTCTGCTATTCTAATGCAGTCAGCTATTGCATTTGAAATCGTAAAGTATATTGGAGCGATTTATTTAATTTATCTTGGTGTTTCATCTTTTATTTCAAGGAAGAAAGCTAGAAATCTTAACCAAGAAAAGAATAATAAAATGATTTCAATAAAATCTGCTTTTAAACAAGGACTATTATCCAACGTATTAAATCCGAAAGTTGCCATGTTTTTCATTACATTTCTTCCTCAGTTTGTTAGTAATGGGAGCAATGTTACGGCTCAACTCATTATGATGGGCATCATCTACACCTTACTCTCTATATCTTGGTTCTTTATTTACGTATTTTTTATCAATTACTTACGTGAATGGTTAATGTCTGCTAAAGTTCAAAACTTCATGGACAAAACAACAGGACTTGTCTTAATAGGATTCGGCTTGAAATTAGCCCTTGAAAAACAATAAAACAGTAGAAACATTTGGTATATGCCCAATGTTTTTATTGCCTTATTGAATTATTTTCCTTCTTTTTTACTAATCTCTTACTTAATTACCTCCTAAAAAATGTAAGATATGTAATTACAAAAGAAAGTAAAAAAGAGCAGCTAATAACAGCTGCTCTTCCCCCATTCATAGCAATAACTAATTTCTAAGCATGTTGAGTGATCTTTGTATCGGTTGCATCATTTGATTCCGTCCGTTACCGTTACGTCCTCTCATTAGGCCATATGCAGCGGCACCAATACCCAAGCCTACAATTGACATCATCATTCCATTACGATTATTATTTCGTCGTCTCATACCAAATATGTCAAATAGCTGTTGAGATCTTCTTCCTATCCGAAATGAATTAGCTAACCAATTTACCATGATGGGCCCCCTTTCTAGTGCTTGAAACTAAGATGTGTTTCAAACATAATTTATTATTGATCAAAACTTACAAGTTATCCTTGATAATTATAACCATTTGTATGAATAAAACGTTTTTGTATAAGACTTTTTATTCATATTTATTTACTGGATTTTATATTCATACGATTTTGCCATTTCCAATTTACTACATTTACCTAGAGTGATAATTTCTATTCCCGCAAAACATAGGCTTAATGTCCCCTAATTTTTTGGAGTGATGAGCTCGAGAAAAGTTAATTAAATTAGAGGACAACAATTATATTTTACAAAAATTGTAATTTATATTCTAACGATATTGAAATAAAGTAAATTTGTGTAGTTTGAACAAGATCGTATTATGTTTTTGTGGAAAGAGGAAAGAGCAAAGAACATTAAAATTACGGATATCCGTGGGACGTTTGGTGAGATATGATCGCAAGATAAGGTCCTAGTAAAAACATGAACCTTTAATTACTGAGCAAAGAAATATACAATTTACAAGTAGGTAAGTCTAAGTTATTAGAAAGCTAGGCAAGTAGCTACACCAATGTACTCTTAATCTACTTTAGATTGAATAAAAACATGTTGCAAATCGTCAGTAAAAGGTTGATTTCCTTTTAGCAGACTTACCACTCATGATCGGCCTCTTCTGTGAAAATACCATGAACTAAACTACTTGCTTTACTTGATATAAAAAAGCGATCCTTCATTATTGAAGCATCGCAATTGTTTATTTGAAAAATATTGATATTTCAGCTACATCTTGGAGTCACTTCCCCTACAATTTCATTATACAATTTCTGCAAACTTTCCATCGCATGCCTTGGCTAAATCTAGTGGTGCTACTTTTAGCTTCATCCCGATTTTCCCTGCACTGACTATCATAAAATCAAGTATTTCTGCGGTCGTATCAAAATAGGTCGGGAACAATTTTTTCATCCCAATTGGAGAGCAACCACCCCGAACATAGCCAGTTAATCCTAGAAGATCCTTCACCGCAATCATTTCGATTTTCTTCTCGCCGATTACCTTTGCCGCTTTTTTTAAATCTAATTCCTCTGCAACGGGTACAACAAAGACGTAATATCGATTTGCTCCTGCTGTTGCAATCAATGTTTTATAAACATACTCGAAAGGATAACCAATTTTTTCTGAGACAGTGATTCCATCTACTGCTTGACCATCATCTGTTGCGTAAAGTAATAACTCATAGGAGATTTTTTGCTGCTCTATCAAACGAACTGCATTTGTTTTTGCTATTTTTTTCGCCATCGTCTAACCACGCTTTCAAACTATATTTTAATTCAAACTCAATTCATAATGTAAAAATTCTGTGTCCTGTTTATATCCGTTTTTTTCATATAATTTTTGAGCAGAATCATTATCCGGTGCTGTACTTAGACTAATGCTTTTAGCACCCGTTTTAATTGCGTGTTCTTCGGCTTTATGTAATAGCATTTCTCCTATTCCTTGTTTTCTAGCTTCTTCATCGACATACAAGTCATTTAATATCCAAGCTCTTTTCATAGATATCGATGAAAATGTAGGATAAAGCTGAGTGAAGCCTACATACTTTTGTTTGTCTTTTACTACAAATATTACAGAATCTTTTCTTTCTAACCGTTCTTTTATGTAATTCTTTGCACCTTCTATATCTGATGTTTGCTCATAAAACATCCGGTATAAATTAAATAAATTTGACACTCCTTCTAAATCAACAATTGTAGCTTGATAAATTTCCATTATCTTACTCCCACCTTACAGATAATTCTTTAGGAATCATTCTATCTTATTTATAATTTTTAATAAACTATCTTGATTTTACTTTAATATAACAAAGAGCGATCCCTGGATTAGGAAGTGATGCTAGTATATTTTCAGTACACTACTTAGTTAAGTTTCTAAAATTTGGCTAGAATAAATCGAAAGAAATGGTGTGTCCATGAAAATATACTCGCATCTGAATTTCCCATATATCTTTTTCACTTTTATATCTTTTTCACTCATTCTAAAATGGCACTTGAACAAACTATTATTATTAAACAAACGATAAGGTTCTACCTATTTCAAATAGATGATTTTGATCTCCCCATAAGATAAAGAAATTGTAAGTTGCTCCGTTAATCTGAATGGGTGTTGGGTAGCGAATAATAAGAGCGGCTTGATTCTTCATGTCTACTGGCTGGTCTTCAGAAGGATAAATAAAGCATGCTTCCTGATTTTGGATTTGTGTTGTAATGATTTGTGGTTCAGTACCATAAGGAAGCAGTTTATGAAATGCTTCACCCTGACAAACTTCGTGAATGGATTGTTCTGAAGATATTGCAGAAATTTGAAAGAAACCATCTGGTCCTTCATATCTTTCATCTGTTACTTTTCGCCAATAGGATGGATATTGAAATTGAACGTTATAAACGGGGTTTGTATATGTTCTTTTCAATGGTCCAATTGCTGAAGGTGACCATTGTAACGATGTGATCCGCCCACCTTCAACTAATCGAATTGGAACAGGTTGATGTACATTGAGTAACCAAATTTCACTTGCAGACCCTTGATTGTTACATCCAGAAAGATAGGCAATTTTCCTGCCGTCTGGTGACCACGTTACAGGTGTCGCAAAGCAATCGGAAATGGCTCTTGTTACATCATTCTCTCCTTGCTTTCCCGTCGTTCTAATTAAAGAAAAATATCCCCTATCTTCATAAGCTGTCGCACTATATGCAATTGTCGATGAATCTGGTGACCACACTGGAAAATAGTTTTTGGCAAGCGGCCCACCTCTTACTTCAACGACATTTCCAGTTGTCAGATCTAAAGTATGAATGATTGAGATGCTAACGCCAGGCGTTGTATACAGTGCAAATGATCCATCAGGAGATAACCGAACATCGTTTAGCCGTCCGCCAGTATTGCGAGTAATTTGCTGTTTGCCCGTTCCATTTGTTCGCATTCGAAAAAGCTGACTGACTCCCGATCCGTCTGGCGCTTGAAAAAGCAGTTCTACTCCGCTAGGGAACCATTGAACATCCGTTGCACCAGGCTGATGTATTCTTTGCACTTGATGTGTAACGATATCGTACATTACGATATTGTTCCCTTTTATATAAACTAGCTTTTGACTATCTCTAGACCAATTTACAAAAATGCCTAATCCTTCTTCAAATTGATCAATGCTCGCAATTGTAAATTCACCTAACTGAAAAACATAAAGAATTCGATTCTTCCCGACAAAAGCAATCCTCCTGCTGTCTGGTGACCAAAATGGTATCGAATAGGATTCCCCTAAACCATTTGTCACCTGTTCATTTATACCGCTACTAGGATGATAGATCCATAGATCAAATTGCCCACCACGGTTCGATATATAGGCAAGCAAACCACGATCCCCGGATGGAGCGTATGGAATGATCAGTTTCATCCCTGGATAAATAGTATAAGAAGGCAGCCTGTTTACCTCTTTAATTAATTCCGCATTATTGTGTCCTCCTGTTACAACATTAAACCGTAATGCGATAAGAAACAGTGTATCGCCAGGTTGGACAACATAGTACGGGACACCAGGTGGAACATGTAACAGCTGACCAACTTGAATAACATAAGGGGGTTGAAGACGATTTGCTTCGATTATGACAGCTTGTGGAACACGAAAAGATTGTGAGATTTTAAAAACCGAATCACCAGGTCGTACACGAATAACATCAACACCAGGTGGAACGGAAAGCTGTTGGCCTACATAAATCGTATAAGGTGGATTTAGATTGTTTGCAGCAATCAGCGATTCAAGAGGAAGCTCCCACCGTCTGGCAATCTCGTAAAGGGTGTCCCCAGGACGTACTGTGTAAAAAAGTTGCATGGCAAACCCTCCAAATAAATGTATTCTTCTGGATCTAACCCAAGCTAAACCATAACAATTTCATTAAATCCAACTCGAGGTAAATAACCAATTTGCCCCGTACCAGTTATTTGTACAAGATCAAACATTTGGATATCTCCACGCGGCCCTTCTTCACCAGTAGGACTAGGGATATTCCACCTTTGAACAATGACGGGTGTTCCTTTAGAAATAGGATGACTAGGGGATGAAGAGGTCGGTTGATTGAGTAAAATCGTGTTTGAAGTGATGATGTGGATTCGTTTTGTCCATACGGGAATCAACTGATACCTCTGCAATGCAAAGCGTGCTAGCTCAGCAATGTATGGCACTTCATCATTCAAGGCTTGTTGCAAAGCCAAACGCGTCTGCATCCCTGTTCCGATTCTGCCTAAACTAAGTACAGTGTAGTACCGTACCGTATCACAAGAGTGCCTTAATAAATCTGTCAAATAAGGAATTGCCCTTTCCCCAAGTGTTTCCCAGCGAAACGAACCGATATAGTATATACCATGAACTTGCAAGGAAGACATCTCTTCACATTGCACCCCTCCCATTCGATTCCATTCGTCAAACAATTCCTGTGGATTAGGGGGTTCAAAAAGAACAAGCAATTCACTGCCAGCGTAGATTTGATTCGGGTTCCTTATTTGATTAGCCGCAGCAAGTGACGCGACGCTTTGTGAAAACTGATTTGCAATACACCATAATGTATCTCCATAAAGAACAACATAATAAGGATATCCGCCTGCCCTTGGCAAATCAATTCCAGCTTGCGGAATGATCAACGGTTGCCCTGGGAAAATAAGATTCGGATTACAGATCACATTCGCATTCATAATCGCCCCGATTGATGTACCATAACTTGCAGCAATTCCTCCCAATGTATCCCCGTTTTGTACAACATGTAACATTCACATCACCTCTTAGCCTATATGTTATTCTTCAAGCTAAAAAGATGTTCATTAGCTTTTTTCCACCTTCATTTAATCAAATTCTCCTGCGTTATACTTGCTAATCAGCATTGTTCGCACATAATCTCTACATTCCGAAGACAAGGAAGACCTTTCAGGATGAATGATATCACCGTATGGGAGCCCACCAACAAATTTTACTTCTCCATTAAAATCCTTTCCATTAACTGCATCGTACCCACTGAATTTAACAAATGTTGTATTATGTATTGTTCTTGAGAAATCAAGGACACATAAAGTATGATCAATTTTTTGCACCATTTAAAATACCGCCTTATTTTTTTTCGATACTGCATCAAAACTTTTTAGTGACCATATGTCAAGGTTCTCCAAAAGTTAGATAACTATTAATTTACCTATTTACGATAGTATATGGAACTCCTAAAATTTTCAAATTAGGACAAAATTCATTCTATCCTATCCCATTGAATTATAGTATAAGTTAATTAATACGATAAACTATTTATTAATCGTTTTAATAAAAACCAAAAGGTTATGTCAAAGATATGCGGGGGGATCTATGTGGGATACGCTTTAGAGCAATCAACAAAAGAAATTCATCATCATTCACGAAGAAAATCGGATAAATGGTTTAAAAATTGGAAGTTTAGCACAACATCAATTATTATTTCACTAATGTTTGGCGCAATCAGCTATTATCAGGCAACACACTTTAATACAAATATAACGATTAATGGCATAAATGTCAGTGGCCTTACTGTTGATCAAGCTCTTAAAGAACTGCAATCATCCGTCTTAAAAAACGAAGTCTATATTGGAAATGAACTAATTTTTGATGGAAAAGATACAAAGATGGGAATTATTGACGATGACCTGACTGAAATCAAAAACCTATTAAAAAGTCAATGGACATTTTTTCCCTCCTCCAAGGAAAGAGATTATATTTTAACACCAAGCTTACATGACCAATATCGTAACGAAACTCTTAAAAACGAACTTGAACACAAACTGATCTCAATTAATGCCAATTTAGAAGCTCCTATCGATGCCAAAGCTGTTTTGGAAGCAGGAGAAATTATCATCTTTGAAGCCGTCACAGGTGAGCAATACGATATCGCCTTTCTATTAAATGAATTCGAAAACCATGCCTATACTAGTGAAATCCATCTAAATCCAATCTACCTAGCTCCTATCATGGAAGACAGCGAAATTGTAAAAAATGAAGAGAAAAGGCTTCAAGAACTCCTTCAGCATTCTATCGACTATAACGTACAGGATCAAGTTTATTCATTAACTGGAATTGATCTAATCAAAAATGCCACTGTGTCAAGAGATTTAGAAGTTACGATAGACCTAAGCAGGATTAAAAATAAAATTGCAGAAATTAATGACACTCAATCCACCTTAGGGAAAGATTTTACCTTTAAAACCCATTCAGGTTCAGTTATTTCAGTTAAAGGACAAGGTTATGGCTGGGCACTTGATGTAGATAAAGAAGCAGCACTGATTCAAGAAGCTTTTCAAAAAGGGGAAACAACAGTTTCTGCTTCCAATATTTATGGAAATGGCTGGAGCGGTGAGGGCTATGGCTATGACACTCTTACAAACAATGGTATTGGTGATACGTATGCTGAAGTGTCCATTGCCGAACAACGGATGTGGATTTACAAAGATGGAGAACTAGTTGTATCGACGAATGTGGTTACTGGCAAACAAAGTACAAATCAAGATACATTACCGGGAGTGTGGTATATCCTCTACAAACGAACACAATATACACTTACAGGAAGTTCGGCAGGCACCAATTATGCAATAAAAGTTGATTATTGGGCGCCATTTACAAACAGTGGACAAGGTTTTCACGACGCCAGTTGGCGAACAAACTGGGGAAGCGATGCCTATCGTACAGCTGGGTCGGCTGGTTGTGTCAACGTACCTCCTAGTATTATGAATGAAGTTTATGAAAATCTATCAGTCTATGATCCGGTTATTATCTATTAGAAAATGAAAACTGTTTAATATAAAAAGATATTATTGAGCATTTCTAAATTTAAATAATCGCAAACCATTTCACATTTTGATGATTTGGTTTGCGATTTTTTTATTGAGGACGAAATTACTCTCATGATTCTACATCTATAGGGGAATGGATACTATCCTCAAATAGATCAAAATACAATTGATTATTCGTTCCACGAACACAATAAGAAACGTCTTCTAGCTTTAATCTCCTTTGAGATAGTTCAGCTTCTAACCAAGGTTTAGTTAGATGGTTTTGTGTAAAATTTTTTTCTATGATTTGTCCGTCCATAATAAGTTCAATTGGAAAATAGGATTTATTTGTCGTAAATATTCCCATATCTTTTTTTGTTACATTTTGATGTGGAAGTTTCTTTAATATAGATAAATGACCATCCGTTTCCATAATGGCATACTCCACTTCATCAATATCAAACACACCTTTTTCTCTTAATGCTTGATTAAATGAGTCCATTGTAAACTTTAACTTCTTCATGTTATTTTCTAAGATTTTTCCATCCTGTAATATTACTGTTGGCTCTCCAGACAGCAAAGCTCTAATATTTCGATGTTTTAATGAAAGGATAGTCGATACAAATAATAATAAAAAAGAATAATGCGACAAGAATGTGCGGAGTACTTATCGATGTGTTAAATGCCAGGTTACCGGCAATAGACCCTATCATAATTGATGCAATAAAATCATGATAGGTCATTTGAGAAATGGTTTGTTTTCCTAAAATATGTGCTATGTATATGAGAAGAACAAAGGCTATTTTTTATTTTATTTTTTTCTAACAGCTTACGAATTGCTTGTAACTCTCTGTACATTAGTTCTGTAAAATCTCGCTCGCCTAAGGTTATATTTTCAGTTATTGGAGGAGCAATTGTATTATTCTCCTTTTTAACATTGTCTACTGTATCTGCTTTTTTTCCATATATGACCGGATTTGTCTGAACTCGTTGTAAAGTATCTTCAGCCTTTTCGATCTCTTTTTCAATCTCCTTAAGTTGTTGAGTTTGAATTGTAAGGGAACCATATTCCCCCACTTCTTCTACCTCCGTTTTATTACCCTGATAATAACTTGGATCTACCTGAATATTGAGGGAACACCGGGTAATAATAATACATCTTTTTCCTCCTTTAAATTAAAAAAGTCAATGGCAGTTTATGTATAACTTAATTTTGTGTAACGGCATTTGCCTATATTTAATTTTTGTTAAAGGCACCCATATGACTACACTACAGTAAAAAAGGTCTACACTTAACAATAGGAAATTCCTGATCAGAAATAGGAATATTTAGTCCAACAATCCTAATCATGTATTCTCTTTTACTAATCCTCCCGGTAATAGGTATCTGTTCTTCTCTTTGAAAATTCTTAATTGCCTTTACTGTTTTTTTTGTAGAAATACAGTTTTCAGGTAGTAATTACCACTTAACTGAAAGCGTTTATATTTGTTATTTTATATAGGGTTTCCAAACAGGTTAGGGGAGGAGCACATATTTGAAAATTGGTACCAAGGTTAAATTTGAAGACAGTGTTTACAAGATTATTTGGATATACGAAAATGGTTTCTGTGAAATAAAAAGACTGGATAATTCATCGTTAAATAATGTTTTACTAGTGAATCAATCTGAATTATCTCCCGTAGAGTAAATGATAAAAACCTGTTTGGAGACTCTTACTTTCTTATTAATAAAATTATGGCCTAGGTATTGGATGACCTTTATCAAAAGCGGATACTCCTTTTGTTTTAATTGCTTGAGATTAATGAATTAAACTCGAGGAGTATCCTACATAGAAGTATTAGATTCCTATCTAAATATCATCCATAAGCATTTAAATCATCGATTATCTTCCCCATAACCTTTTTGTATCTAACGGAATAAAAATCTGATCCCCTGTTATTTCACGATAGATCAAAGGGTTTTTAAAAAGTTCATTCATATCATAATTTTCCCCCTTTCGTTTTACAATGCCTGTTGTACAAAATTCGAATAATTTGTAACCATGACTACCTCCTAAAAAATGTAAAATATGTAATTACGAAATATAGAATCCTAATTTTTTACATTTTTTATTCCACAGTTAGTCCCATAGAAACCCAACGGTAACAAAGGCTGAAACTACTTCAAACATTCTAAAATGATGATAAAAAAAATTCATCACTAACAAATAATCCCATTTAATTTTTATTGTTTTCAATGTATAATTGTTTTTACTACAAAAAGGGGGGGCTAAGGATGAATAAATTGATAATTTTAATTTTCTTCATTTTATCCCTATCACTTAATAACCATACCGTACTAAATCTTATTCATGTGAGTGAGCTCCAAGAGATTACTATATTAGATTATGATAATACTAATAGCTTGTACCCAATTGATACTAATAACCAATTGACTGCATACTTAGTAGTCATATCACTCTTTGTTGCAATTATCTTAACAATTTTTGATTTACTCAATCGTCTTATTTTTCTGGCAAGAAAGCGATTATTACTTGGACCCGTCTTCTATCAATCTAAGAATGTGGACACTCCTCGTTTGAATTACTAATCATATTTTTTTAATTCAAAGGAGGAAGATATTTATGATGTGGATACGCTTAATAATGATGGGAATGTTTTCTATAACAGCAATTTCAATTTTTTCATATCAAGCTATTGAAATTTTCCAGGCTTTCACTGAGTTTTTTAATCAAAAATAATGTCCAAATAGAGTAAAGGATATTTATTATTCAGCATTTCAGAATTTAATTATCGCAAACCATTTCACATTTTTATGATTTGGTTTGCGATTTTTTTATCCTGTAGTTGTTACGAAGAGATAATTTCCAGTGCTTTATCTCTTTGATAGCAAAAACTTTAGAGGTTACCTCTTTCTTGATATCAAACCAATCTAAAACCTTTATAAATATGAATTTTTTTGGATATACTTGCATTAGGATGGTGTCGAATTATGTCAAAAGAAAAAGGTCTTTTAGTTTTCTCGTGGGTTCTTGTAGGTTCATTACTCGTTTTGCTCGTACCGAAAAATAAGATTCGTCAAGCTCATATCGCTTTTTTATTTCAGCAGGTCATTACTTGGTCTTTTGGACTAATCGTTGCTGAAAACAAGTTAATACAGTATCCAAGACGTTTTTTTAAGAAATCGAATAAAGCCAGCTTTACATTTGAATATTTTGTTTTTCCTGCAGTTTCAGTATTTTTTAATCTTTATTATCCAGAAAAACATAAAGCAATCATAAAAACATTGTACTATTCTTTCTATTTGTCTGTATTATCTGGATTAGAGTTATTTGCATTAAAATTTACGAAGCTAATTCGATACATTCATTGGAAATGGTATTGGAGTACGATTACGATGGGTATAACCTTATTTATCTCTCGGCGCTACTACCGATGGTTTTTTGCAAAAGAGTTTAATGAATAGACATTGTAATAGACTGGCTATTGTTATATAGTTTTCAATCCCCCTAACGAAATAAGAATCATGCTACAGATCGATCCTAACACAAGGGATCGATTTTTTTAGAATTTCAAAATCATAGCACCTTTTCCGAGACATATTGCTATATACAATGTGAAAGGAGGGATAACAATGGATGGTGTATTAGTGAACTCACGTTTAACAGTCGTATTAGAAGTAGGGACAAACGGCAGCGGTGAACCGATTTTTCGCAACAAGAACTTTACCAACATTAAAACCCTTGCTACTGATTCACACTTACGGGACACTGCTTTGGCTCTTATGACGTTACAGGTCCACCCGATTGAAAAAATGGACCGCAACAATGTTTACTCTCTATAACAATGACAAAATCTAATGAAGGAGAGAATCTGTATGGACAAGCGTATTGAATTAATTTTTGAAAACCAATTAGGTAAAAATGTCACAATTTCACTCGACGATCCAATTGAACCGGTTGACCCTGCTGCGGTTAAAGCAGCAATGGATGCAGTACTTGCACAAAATGCTTTTACATCAAGTGGTGGAGAACTCATTGCAAAAAAACAAGCAAGAATCGTTGGTCGTAGTGTAGCAGATATCGATATTTCGTAATAAGAAGAGGGATATGCTCCCTCTTTTTTCATACAAAACAAAGGAGGAAGTTCTATGGAAACGTGGATTCCACTACTGAGCGAATATGGTTTTCCGATCGTTGTAACACTCTATTTGTTACACCGGGTGGAAAAAAAGCTCGATCTCGTCAATGAATCCGTTCAAGAGCTCCCAGGCAAAATAACACAACAAATGTATCGACACAGTCATGAACAGAAGAAATCATTCATATAAGGGTATTAGCGAACAAATAAAGCAGTGAATTCTTACATAAGAAATCACTGCTTTATTAATATTTATCAGTAAATCTTTACGATTAGTCCTGTTTTTTCATTTCGATAATAAGGATGTGCGATGTTTCCTCAGCCTTCACTGTCATCTCTTCTTCAATAATCTCCATTCCGTCTCGATCAGATAACTGAAGCTCATTGATCGTTGAAGCTCCTTCGATTTGAACTAAATAGGCTTGTCTTCCTTCCGCAACAGAAAAATCAATCTCTTTTCCTTTCTCTAACTCCAAGGAATAAATATTCACATCTTGATTAATTTTGATCGGTGCATCTCCGTCTTTTCCTGACACCATATGAAGCCATTGGTTTGTTCTGTCTTCCCAATTAAATCTGAAATCACCGTAATTTGGTTTGTATCCTAGTTGATCAGGCAAGATCCAAATTTGTAAAAGCCTACATGTTTCTTCTCCAAAATTATGCTCGCTATGAAGTACACCTGTTCCTGCACTCATATATTGAACATGCCCTCGTGATATCGTACTTTGATTTCCCATGCTATCACCATGAGAAAGTTCGCCGTCAACTACGTAAGAAATAATCTCCATATTTCGGTGAGGGTGTGTATCAAATCCAGTTTTTGGAGCAATGAGATCATCATTAATTACTCGTAAAGCACCAAATTGAATGTTATCTGGATTATAATATTCAGCAAATGAAAAATGAAATTTACTTCTTAACCACCCAAGATTACTTGAACCCATGTTATTACTATCCATTTTTTTTAGCATATATTTCTCTCCTTTATTTTTCATATGTTCTTTTTCTTATTCCCTTACGACAAGAAATCATTATTACAAATTAAATTATTCTTGATTCGAGATATTCACCCAAAAAAATTTATACATCGTATTCTCTTACTCCCAATTCTCACTTTTATCTCGAATTCGAGATAATTATATAATAATTTATTTTCAAGTGTCAACAATAAATTAGCTTTGCCACTCGTAAACGAATTATTCAAAAGTAGTAGATATTTGTTTTATCTCCTGACACTGACGCTTTTCTTTAATACAAATCACTCCAATCAAGCCAATGATTGAGAAGACAACAGGTGTGATGAAACCATAGTAAAATCCATGACTTATACTACCAGAAACTGCCTGAAAATGATCCAAAACCTTTCCAAAAATACTTGGCAGTAATACGGCGCTTAGGAATCCACCTGTATTCGCAAACCCAGAGACAATACCAGATTCTTTGATAGGAAAAGATTGACGAACGGCCGCAAAAGTTAAAGCATTTGCCCCATATGCAAGACCAATAATAAAGAAAAGCATAGTTAACATGGCAAGTGGCGGATTTCCGTTAAATAAAAGAAAGACTGACCAACTTAGTAAAAGAATGATGTGGACAATAATATACGGACGTTTAATTGTTCCTAATCGGCTGGAAATCCAACTGCCCAGTGGCGCACCAATAAGGGCCCCGATTAGACCAAGCATAATAAGCTGACTCGCATCTGAACGTGTCATTCCATACACATGCATCCCATAAGGTACTCCCCAGGAACTAATAAATCCAACATACGTCCCGACAATCCCGAAGTGACAAAGAAATAACGCCCATGCTTGGCGATTCGAAATTAATCTCCGCAATAGCACCAATGTTTTTTCATGTTGTTTTTCACTTTTAATGAACACTGATTGTTTCGGCTTTTTTAAGAGGATAAAATAAAGGAGAATCGAACATACACACAGTACGAGTCCCGCTGAAAAAAATGCTGCCCGCCAGCCAAGGAAGTCAATCCATAAGGAGAAAGGAACAGTCGCGAGCAGGAAACCAAGGCTTCCGGTCATGGCTGCTACACCAATTAATCGTGTGAACTCCTTTGCATTAAACCATTGGCTCAAAATTAACACCATATTGACCCAGATCGTCGCATCCCCGATTCCAATCATAATTCGAGCAAAAAATAAAACAAATTCATGCGTACCAATACTGTAAATGATCGTCCCTACCCCTGTAAGAATTGCACCGGCAATGAGAAAAAAATTGGGGCCGTATCGATCAGCCAATATCCCCATCGGAATTTGCAAACCGGTGTACACAAAAAATTGGATACTTGTAAGTAACCCAATTGTTGTTGCTGTTACATTAAAATCCAACATAACTTGGTCGGTAATCAACCCCGGAGCCGTTCGCTGGCTCGAGATTAACAAATACGTAAATAAGACAGAAGCAAATACAACCCATCTAAATCGGCTATTTTGTTTATCCAATAAGATCTACTCCTGTTAGGCTTTTACTCTATGTATATGGTTTTTTGTAAAAATAGGAACGAGAATTTTATAAGTAAACCCTTTTGGATTTTAAGTAAAGTAAACTTAACTAACAATGCCCTCCAAAACATTATTTTTAGAGGGCTCGCCACCTTACTTTTAAGTTAATGCTTGTTTTTATTATTCAATTTCTCTTATCTCAACACTTCGGTTTTTCAAAATACCCGAGTGTTCAATTGTTAATTCAATATTTATATTTTGTAATGAATCCTCGGTTAAGATGGGCTCACCATTTTTCCGAAAATGTTGCCATGTAGCAAAATCTTTTCGAAATAATTGATGCTCTAAATTAAAGAAATCTACACCTTTTTCAACTCCGAGTCTAAACAGCCCTTCAATCTCTTCAGCTATTTTATTTTTAGTTTTTTGTTCGATGTCCTGAAGTATAAGAGTTTGATTTAGATTACGGTTAGTCAAGTACCCCTTTAATTTAAGGTGAATAGTAAACCTAGGACTACTCTCATTTGGTAAAACTTCAATTTTTGCACGGGGGTAATCAATAACGATAAAGTATTCCGGGATCCCTCCATCCGGGATCTTTACAGCTGCTCTCCTTGTATCAGGTGTTGTCCACCTTAGACCATTTAATTGATCTAAAGTATAAAAACCTTTATAGTGCTCATTTTGAATAAAAAAGGCGCCATCTGGAGCTAGCTTAGCATCTACTTCATCATCTTTTTTCCAATGACTTTTGTTAATCATCAGTGTTGGGATAAAGGTGGTTTCCGCAGGCTCATATAATTCTCTTGAAAACCGATGTAATTGTATCGGACGTATTTCAGAACTTTGTCCATAAATTCTCATAGGTGCATGTAATATTGTATCTAAAGAAGTTCTTCCATAAAATCCATAAGTTGACAAGATTTCATTGATCGGTTCTTTTGTTCCAAACACCCAAGGAGTTAATCTGAATTCATAATATCTTGTTAATGCATCAAAAATGTTATCGAAGCCTTTTTTTAAGACAGTTTCACTTAAAAGAATGGTAGAAACATGAGCCCAAACAATTCGCTCTTGTGCTGTTTTGTACACTTCAAAAAAGGCATCTTCAAATGAATCAGCAGCTACTTCTGAGACCCACATAGTACCTTTGTCGCTTACTTGACCTTCCATTCTCGCAATTCCCTCTAACGATACAAATTGAATGTAACTGTAATATTTATCATCTTTGTAGTCGACACCGATGGCAGTGGCATAATTTAAATATTGAATCTCTTTAACATCTCTGCAACCAGTGGTAAGCAGACAAAAAAAACAAATCATTAGTACAAGAATTAAACGTAAAGATGACTTCATCAAGATCTTCTCCATTTACGTAGCATCGATGCTGTCCAATTATTTCGTTTAAAAGGATCCATTACTAACGCTGAAAGAAATTCATTAAACTTCAAACTGACAACAGGTTCCAAATATGCTATTTTGAAGGACTCTAAGTGGCATAGATATACAAGAATACTGAACATCGCAATCCAAAATCCATATATCCCTAATATTGCAGAAATTAGTAGTGTATATAAACGCAATATTGTCACAGTACCTGTTAATGATTGATTTACAAGTGTGTAAGTCGCTACGGCAGTAAGAGCAATAATAACGATTAATGCTGGAGAGGCTAACCCAGCACGTATAGCTGCATCTCCAATAATTAAACCACCAACAATGGAAATCGTTTGTCCTAGCGCTGTCGGCATACGAAGCCCTGCTTCTCTAAGAATTTCAAATAATCCAAGTATAAAAAAAGCCTCAACCCCTGCCGGAAATGGTAATCCTTCTCTAGCAACAGCAACAGTTGTTAATAATGCAAAAGGAAGTTGATCTAAATTGATAGAAGATATTGCAATCCAAAATCCAGGTAAAAAAATCGCAATGACTAACCCTATAATTCTCAATATTCTTTGAAACATCACAAAGAAATATGGAAAGTGTACATCCTCTGGGGATTTTAGTAACTCAAATAAATTGATCGGACCTATTAGAACTGCTGGTGATCCGTCAATAACAATAATAAATCGACCACGCAGTAAACATTCAATAACAAAATCTGGTCTCAAAATATGATCATAAAGTGGAAATAACGAAAAAGACCGGTCAGATAGCCACTGTTCTAATTGACCACTACTGACCACACACTCTGTTTCAAATGTTTCTAAGCGATTTTTCACAGCCTTAATCAATTCTTTATTTACTTTATGCTCTAGATAAAGTAAAGCCACTTTTGTTTGACTTAAAGTCCCAATCGTAAAGGTATCGTTATATAGATGCTTTGATTTCATACGTTTTCTAATGAGTGATATGTTCACATGTAATTCTTCTGTAAAAGCATCTTTCGGTCCTTTTATTGAAACTTCTGTCGTTGATTCTGCCGGAACCCTTTGTGGTATCTTCGAAATATCTACACCGTAAAAGAAAGAATCGCTTTCTTTATATAATATTAGAAATCCAGAAAATACTTTCTCAAACATCTGTGGAACCGATGTGATTTGATCGATAGGTGGCAAATCTAAATCGCGAAATGGATCGCCATTTTCAAAGGTATTCTTCATTAAATTTTTCATGATCACCTGACAATAATCATTGAGCTGGACCGTATCAATCATACCTTCACAATAAAAGGAAAGGATAGGCGAATCTTGGCTGCTTGGCACAAAATGTACGTCAGAATAACCACTCAGCAACTGTTTTAAATTTGCATGACTAAGTAAGCCTTTTTGAAGATCATCTTCAATCATTTGCTCACTGTATCGTCGTTTCCAGCTTACCCTCATAAACTTTCATCCACCCCTCTCTTTTGTGGTAAATAACTCACAACGATAAAGATCAAAGTTATAATTACCCCAAAAATTAATGCAGATGGATAAAAATAATACCTAAGTGCTGTCGTTACCCAAATATCACTAATTGGATAGATGGAAAGAACCGCAAGTAATATGCTATACAATATAAGCGTAGTTCTTTTTACAACTGTCGATTGATTCTCGAAAATGTCATAAAGCAAAAATAAGAACAAAGCGACGCGTATTGTTGATCCACTAAGTAATTGGAAAACAGCTAAAAAATCGAGATGGGAAAAATGTTCCCCTAACATGAGAAGTCTCCATTGCTCAAAAGCTGGAAAACGTAATTGAGCAACTACATTTGGCCCAAATGAAGAAATAGAACCGATTGCTGGTCCAAGAACCAGTCCCATAAGTATCGAGATCAAAATAAAGATATTAGTAAAAGTAAATGTTTTATTTACATGTTGCTGCAAAAGAAGCAATAGCAATAAATCAACACTCCCCGCTAGGACGATCATCGTTCCCTCTATTAAAGGTGCAGTACCTTGGGTCATGATTGGAAATATATATGAATAATTTTTTCCTCCTAATGTAGCAATTGCAACAAAGTGACCAAGAACCCACACAAATGGTAAAAGGATGGCGGACATGTATACAATCGTTTTTAGGTTAGAATAGGCAGCAACAACACATAGAATAAGAAAAAAGACGACGATAACCCAAATAGACGTTAACGGAAGAAAATATATATGTATCGTCTGGATAAAATCATAAAACGTTATTACTCCAGATAAGCCAATGTAAACAATGAATAATAAAATGATAAAAGCAGAAAAAGGAACATTGGTACGCTCTTTCAACCATAAAGATAGTTTTTGTTTTCCATTCTTTTTTAAAATAAGATGTAGTAGAAAGCCCCAAAGAATCAAAATGACATAACCGATCAAAATACAAACCCATGCATCTCGTTTTGCTGCTTTCAATAGATGAGGTAGTAAAAGGACATGATTAGATATACCGAGAGCTAAAATAAGCACGAAAAATAATTGAAGGCGCGAGAATTTCATTCTGTGTCAATCCAATCATAGTAAGTTATGGATATTTTGCCCTATCGTTATTTCCATATACATTTTAATAAATATTATTGAGCTATGATAGAATAACGTAATCATGTAGTCTAATAGTCTAAAACACACAAAAAAGAGCTTAGAATTATTTCCAAAGCTCCTTAACTTTTGCTATTTAGTTTTGGTCTACTAATTTCTACCATTGAAGAAAGAGTATAAACAACTTAAAGGATTACTCCTGAAAAGTCCCCTTTTAAAACCTCTTTTTCATTCTGGTTTTTGCATAAAAAGGTGGCCATAATCGCTGTTCTATTTTTTTCACTTTTTTCGTATTTTTCAATTTTCACTTCACAAATGATTGTATCACCAGTAAACACAGGTCTTATAAACTCAAAATTCATATTACGAGCCAATACGTTATGATCTCCGCCTACTTTTGTTGGCAGAGTTGCCGTAAGTAACCCTTGAACGACAAGTCTCCCCTGTTCATCTGGAGTGATATGATGAACTCCTTCATCACGTGATACCTCCGTAAATAATTCAACATCCCTGAATGTAAACGTCCGTTCAAACGTAATAATATCTCCTACTTTTAATGACATACCTATTCATTTCCCCTTTCACTCATAATGTGAGAGAATCTTGAAGATTCCAATCATTCAGCTGAAGTTGGAAATTAACGCATCACTTCCAACACCCGTATCAATAAGGATCGGCAGTTCATCCTTAATAAGAACCATGGCTGCCAGTTAAATTGTAAGATCTGGCAGCCATAAATCATACGGGAAAAAATTGCAAAATTTAGACCTTTAGCGAACCACGAAAACCCCTTGCTGCAAAGTAGGAATCTGCTCCATTGTGGTAAACAAAGACAGTTTCGTAGCGACGATCACAAAAAAGAGCCCCGCCAAGTTTACGAATATTATCAGGTGTTTGCACCCAACTCGATGTTTTCATATCGAAATTTTCAAGTTTCTGCAATTCACGGTATTGTTCTTCCGTTAAAAGTGCAATACCCATTGCTGTTGCCATATCAATAGCACTAGTTTCCGGCTTATGTTTCTTCCTTGACTCAAGCGCTTCACGGTCGTAACAAACACTTCTGCGGCCTTTAGGACTTTCCGCTGAACAATCATAAAATATGTATTCGCCCGACTTTTCATCATAGTCAACAACATCCGGCTCACCGCCAGTTCTTTCCATTTCATAGAGAGACCACAGTTTTTCAGGACTCGCATCAAGCTTAGCTTGTACTTTGGCCCATTCAAGACCTTTATGCCGGTTCATGCTTTTCTCGAAACGGGCTTTCAACGTTGCGAGTAGTTCTTCACGTTGTTCTAGTGACAGCTCCTTATTATTCATTGTCATATTAGCGTCCTCCTTATTTTTTGCTACTTTAATGTATCGCTTTTATAGTGCGTAACCAAAAGTCCGCCACCATTGACTTTACTTTTGTCCGGGTAATCTGTCATATGTGGTACATTTAGTTGGCTGTAATCAAATTAACCAATCATTATAAATTTCACATGTTTTATTTTTAAAAATTGTAGTCAATAATAGTCCTTATCTTAATTGAAAGTAGGATATTAAATGCTTAGTCCTGATAAGGATGTTGAAAAACTTATTGAAAAACAATACGTCATTATTGATAAAGCTAACACTAATATAGTAGAAATATGGATTGAACATATAGTTTTTAGTGCAGGTTGGTGGATAGGCCTCTGTTTACTAATTCTCCCTTGGTTGTTATGGATTATTTTTAGAAAAAAAGAAAGCACGAATCGTCTCCTTATTGGTGGGGTTTGGGTAGCATTCATAGCAACTTTTTTAAACTATGCTGGTGTAAGTATGGGTTTGTGGCATTACGATATTAAACTAATCCCTATAATGCCTGATTTCCTTGCTTGGGATTTTGCTCTCTTACCAGTAACAGTAATGTTTTTTATCCAAATAAAACCAAATATCAAACCTCTAGTAAAAGCCTTAATTTTTTCAGCTTTAACTGCGTTTATTGGAGAACCATTGTTTAAATGGCTGGGTTTTTTTGACTACCCTAATTGGCATTATTTAGCCTCTGTGCCTTTTTATGTTGTAATCTATTTAATTGCAAATAAATTAGTTAATGGAACAAATTTTGATTCAGTAAAGACATAATATTAAACACGCCCAAATTAACAAAACAGCCCTTTTGAATTATCCATGGGGCTGTTTTTTTATTCTTGAAAAATATTGATTTATTGTTGACCCTCTGTGTAAATTTGAAATGTTACACCGAACTTGTCCGTTACAATTCCATAAGCTGGGCTAAAAAAAGTTTCCTGCAATGGCATTTTTACTTGTCCGTCTTGCTGTAAAGATTTAAAAATTTGGTTTGATTTTTCGATGTCATTAGTTGTAATACAGATCGTAACTTGATCTCCAATTTGACTTGTTTGACCAGGAAATGTATCTGAAAACATGAGGTCCGTTTCGCCAACCTTTATCATTGCGTGTGCCACAAGTTCCTTTGCTTCTTCAGGTAAAGGGAATTCGGGATTTTTCGGCATTTCTCCAAAAGTTTGGTTAAAAAGAAGTTTCGCACCCAATGCTTTTTCATAAAATTGAATAGCTTCCTTTGCATTTCCGTTCATCATTAAATAGGGAGACAATCGTAATGACATAATTATACAGCTCCTTGATTCTAATTTTTTTCACTACATGAGTAATTTCTAAACCTACATGAGTAACTTGTTAGTGGTAATAATCACTCTTCCATTATTACCTCTAATTGTATTCTAAGACAAAGAACGTGCGTTCGTCAACAAAGACTTGCATAGATGACTAAATTTTTTACTTGATACTCGGTTACATCAATATTAATAATCCAAATTTCTTTAAATACAAAAAAATGTTTTTTTGTCATGTATAGTTCGTCTAAACATGTTTGCAGAAAATACATAAAGTATATTGAACCTGTAAATATGGAGGTGAAACTCATGAGTGATTACGGACATGTGTCTCCAATCAAAAAAAATAATGATTTTGTGTTAATTGTTGTGCTGTTCATTTTATTAATTATCGTTGGGGCAGCGTTTATGAAACCATATTACTAGAATCTTTTTTGTTGAAAGCACTTTTACAAAGTGCTTTCTTTTCTTATATCCTGATTCATATCTTGAATGTAACTCATCTTTCAAGAATACTTTTAATTTTTTTTAAATCTTTCATGTTTGCTCTTTTCATCATCGATGACATAAAAGGAGAAAACATTTTAGAAAAGCCAGTTGGAATACCTTTATTTCTTAAAGTCATTCGTGTGTGATTATTATCTAAAGCTTGCCATGTATAGATTGTCTCCATTGGAAAAGGCCCATTAGCGGTTTTCATTACAAGTTTCTTTCCAGGAATATATTCTGCAATTTCATATACATAAGCAAGTTCCCTTCCTAGAAATTTCGCTTTAAAAGCAATTTGAGAGCCCAGCGAAAGTGGTTTTGGTGTTTTCCACTCAGCTGAATGAATGTTTACATACCACTCGGGCGCATGATCTGGATCAGCTGCATACTCTGATACTTTTGAGATTGGACAATCTATAATAATTTCTGTATTTACGTCTACCATTAATAATTCCTCCACTTTCGTATTAAGAGAAAAAACATAAAAGAGTTATTCATTTTCTACATAGTTTTTTAGTAAAGTTCCAAGAAGATATTCCCAACCTTTTTTGTGATCTTGTTCCCAATTTTCTTGAATAACACCCGAAGCGGAATGTGAAAGTTGGAGCAATGTTCCATCTTCTTTTTCAATCAGACGATAGGTATAGGAACTATTTACGGCACCTTGCATTCCTAGATGACCGTATAAACGTATTTCTTCTGGAGCATTTACATAATATACATTTCCCCAAATTGCCCCCTCATTCTTCCCCCACTTTTCGATAAATCGTCCTCCTGGAATCGGGTCAAATGTAAAGTGAGATGTTTTTCCTTCTGGAGCCAATCGGAACTCCCACCAATCTTCTACCTTTTCAGTTAAAGCCTTGAATACTTTTTCTCGTGGTGCATTCATAAATATTTCTTGCTCTATTCGAAATACATTATTATTTGTAGTCATCGTATATTTCCCTTCATTATTTTCTACTTTTGAACGTAAATTGAGTAATGAATTAGCGGTTGATTCCATATATTTTCCTACCCAACGGTTATGTACTTCTTGGATAGGAACCGCATTAAGATAGTTTCTTCTATATTTTCCTTCTCTCCTAACAAGCACTAAGTTACCTTCTTCTAAAATGTTTAGATGTTTCATGATGGCATACCTAGTGACATCAGGGAAAAAATCATTTAGTTCACCTGTAGTTTTAGGTGCTTCTTTCAGGATATCAAGAATTTTTCTCCGAGTCGGGTTACCTATAGCTTTAAATACTGAGGAAAGATTTTCTTCCATTCCATCTTCCTTTCAATTCTATAAATATAATTAATGTACTAATTCATGTAAGTAATGTGTGTTATGTGACTAAATAGTAACATGTTTTATTGAAACAAGCAATAAAGACGATTACTTTTATTGTAATCGTCTCATAGAAAGACCTCTTTAAAGTTTTCCTTGTAAGAGAGCTTTTATTTTTACCTTTTCTTTTAATTAAGATGTGATTCAAATAAATCAATAATTTCCAAAAATCTTTCAGCTTCTCTAAATGTATGATCTGCCAAGAGTGGATGAATATTACTTTTAATACGACAAGCCTCTATTAATTCTCTTGCTGTTTTCTTAAAATCCCTTAATGAAACTACTGAAACTCTGTTTTGATCTAAGAACTGATTCAAGATTGGTACGGTTTCAGATTGAGGCCGCATTGAGTCTAAATCAATTGCCTGAAAAACCAGTTGGTCAAAATCATGACTAAATTCTCTAGCCTGTTCTACTAACTTTCTTTCTGAAGGGTCTAATAGATGACCAATAAACTTAGCATGATCAGCCATTATTTTTAAGAAGAATACATTTTCTTCTATGACGTCATCTGGGGTTGGAGCTAATTTCCCTTCATTTAGCTCTTTTAAGCGATTAGCAAAGTATGCAGCTTCTCTGCTAATATGATCTACTAATAACGGATAATTGTTGCTGCCACGAATTTCACAGCGTAAAGTTAAGCCTAATACCTTTCTTTTATAACTCCATATTGCAGCAGCAGCTTGATAAACCTCGGTATTGAAAGCTTGAACTTGGCGTAAATCTGAATTGATCGTAAATCTTGATAACCTTTCCTCAATTCTTTCAAACAACGAAATAAATTGGTTTGCCTCATCAATTAATTGCTGATGCTCATAGGTGAATCCTAAACTTAAAAATAAAGCATGTTCTTTCATAATTCTTGACCAAAATTTAATTTCATCTAACGACCGAGAAACAATGGGATTTGCCATGTTATTCCTCCTTATTTCTCATCTCCCTTCATTAATATATGTAGTAAATTATTGTCCAATAACTAGTTTGATTTCCTTTTCAGTTTCCTACTTATTCATTTCTAAGCACATTTATAAATGAAATTTCTTCAACTCTTCTGCTGACTGTCTCTTAAACATTATTAGATTCATGCCGTTTATATTGGAGCATAGATACAATACCAAGAAACGGTCCTATCACTAAACATGCAAAGACCCATTCCCAACCAACAAGCCTCTGAATAATAGGGATTAGATTGATAGAAAATATAGTGATGAGGAAACCGATGCACATTTGAAAAGTAAGGGCTGTTCCCACATACTCTACTTCTGCTACTTCTGAAACTGCGGCCGAAAACTGTGCAGAATCTGATATGACAGACATTCCCCAAATGATAGAAAGGATTAAAGTTAACCAAATGTATTGTCCAAAAGTAAAACCAATCAAGATACAGCAAATAGCACTGATAAACATAGAAATAATCGTTAAGTTGGCTCTTCCAATTCTATCTGAGACTAGTCCACCTAATACACAACCAATTCCACCTGCAATTCCGATTGTAATAAATGAGGATAATGCAATGAACCAAGGAGAAATCCCTGGTGAATAGCTAGTAAAACTAGCGGTCAAAAAGCTAGGTATCCACGTCCACATCGCATACAGTTCCCACATATGCCCAAAGTAACCGTAGTTCGCAAGCATTACTGGTTTATTCGATACTACCTTTTTGATTAATTTAAAAGAGAAAGGTAATTTTTTAGTTGTTACTGGAGCATCTTCTAAAACCCAATTGACAATTATAGCTGCCAGCAGAGCCAATATTGAACTACAAATAATCACTAATTGCCAATTTAAAGAAGAAGAGAATATTACAATGAAATGTGGTAAAGAGGACCCTAGGGTTAATGCGGCTATTAAGATACCAATAGCAAGTCCACGTTTTTTTGGAAACCATTGTGATAAAATTTTTACAGCTATCGGGTATACACCAGCGAGTGTTACACCAGTTAATATCCTAAGCAGGATACCGAAAAAAGCATGATCTACTAGTAAAAGTGAGACATTCAATAGTGCCCCTAGAAACGCTGAAAGTGCAAACACCTTTCGAGGATTAAAACGATCTGCTATGCCAAAATATGAACTAACCAATGCACCTATTACAAATCCAATTGGAACAGAAGCAGATAGCCATGCTTCTGAATTAGGGCTTAGGTTCCAAATTTCAATTAGTTCGGACGCAATAACTGATGCACTAAACCATAAGCTTAATGCGCATAATTCAGCTATTCCAATCCATACTAACGCTCTCCATGAACCACGAATCATAATTTCCCCCTTTTAGACAAAACATAATATTATAATTATACTGAATATAAATCAACCTTCCACTAAAAAAAGGAAAAAATGAATGATAAAAACAGTATTATAAGTAAGTTTTTTATAAATAAGGTAGGTGTAACTATGCAACAGAAGCAAAATTTAATTGACGCATTTACGAAAAGTTTACCTGACTATCTTAGTGATGTTGAAAATCCATCTGGAAAACTCTTTTATTCCATCACATGGAATCAGATAAAAGGTCATTTCAACAAAGAAAAATCATTAAGAATCCTAGATATCGGGTGTGGGTTTGGCTTAACAAGTATTTGGCTATCTGAACTCGGACACCAAGTAACAGGCATCGATATTACACCAGATATGATTGAAACTGCCAAACAAAAAGCTAAGGAAAAGGGGCAAAACATAACGTTTCTACTCGGGGATGTTACTAGTTTAGAACATACACTCCAAAGTGAGACTTTTGATTTTATTCTTTGTCACAATGTTCTTGGCTATATGGAAAATCCTACAGAGTTCTTGAAAAAACTACAATGGCTTCTTACAAAAGATGGTTATATTTCGATCATCAATCACAACCCTGCGTCTAAGGTTTTTAAAAAAGCTTTGGTAGAAGAAGATCTCACTCAGGCAAAGGAAGCCATTGGAGAAGAACAGGAATACAATCCTCTTATTGGAGCTGTTGTACATCAATACAGTACAGAGACGTACTACAAATGGTTTGACCTTCTGAAATTCAAATTAACAAAACACTATGGGATTCGATGTGTGTTTGATTATCTTCATGAAAAGAGTACTCTGCAGCATGACCCTCATGTTGATGATCTTCTTGCACTTGAATTAGAACTAGGGAAGATGAGTCCTTTTAAAGATATCGCTTTCTTCTCCCACTTTATCATTCAAAAAACCACATGATTTTGTTTTTCATTCTAGAATAGATCTTCTAAAAACACGTGTAGACAGCTTTTTATTAGCTGTCTTTTTTCTTTTTTTGTTATGTTAAGCCGTAGCTGTTGATTTTATCATAATTCTTCATTTAACCACTTTCTTTCTAATTCTGTTAAATGGTTACTTATGCTTCAATAGCTGAGCAAGATCATATAGTGAATGGTACTGTTTAGTCTGGTGTACGTTCACCCTCTTTGATGCTATCTGAGTAATCAATCCCATAATTTTACTGATTAGCAATGTTTCCTACTGCACTGTTACCACCTACAAACGAATCTTTAAATTGAAAAATATTATTATTATCTATATTTGTATACAAGTCAATTCTAAATTCACTCTTATGTAATTCTTAAATAATTCTTAAATAAACTAGGAAATGATCTTTTCACAAAATAACGGTAGTTCCTAAAGAACTACCGTCAGACAAACATTTCTGCTTTTCGTGCAACAACATTATCAAATCGTTGACTCTCATTGAATTACTGAAAAGTCGCGACCTTTATTACTTTACTTGCTTGTTACTTGTGCTTGCCTTAACTTTAGGTCGAAGCGGTCTGCATTCATTACCTTAACCCAGGCAGCAATAAAATCATTTACAAACTTCTCTTTGTTATCGTCTTGTGCATACACCTCTGCAATGGCACGAAGAACAGAGTTTGAACCAAATACGAGATCCACTCTCGTTGCTGTACGCAAGACTTGACCTGTACTGCGATCACGTCCTACATAAACATTTTCTTCTACAGGCTTCCACTCCACACCCATATCAAGCAAGTTAACAAAGAAATCGTTCGTAAGTGTGCCGACACGGTCTGTGAATACACCATGTTCTGTGCCACTGTGGTTTGTACCTAGAACACGCATACCACCGACAAGGGCAGTCATTTCCGGTGCAGTCAGATTGAGCAGTTGTGCCTTGTCTACGAGGAGCTCTTCTGCACTTACACTGTATTGTTTCTTCTGATAGTTTCGGAAACCATCAGCGACTGGTTCCAGCACTTCAAAGTTTTCAATATCTGTCTGTTCTTCTGTTGCATCGCCGCGTCCTGATACAAATGGAACGGTGACATCAAAGCCAGCATCTCGTGCCGCTTTTTCAACTGCAGCACTTCCGCCCAGTACAATCAAATCAGCCATGCTGACTTTCTTATCTAGACCGTGTTGAATGTCTTCGAGTACAGTGAGCACTTTTTCAAGCTGTTCTGGCTGATTTACTTCCCAATCCTTCTGTGGAGCTAGACGGATACGGGCACCATTAGCACCGCCACGATTATCTGAGCCACGGAAAGTACTAGCTGAAGCCCAAGCCGTTGTTACGAGCTCACTCACTGTAAGTCCTGAGTCTAGAATCTTTGCTTTAAGCTCTGTTACTTCTGCATCTGTCAAATCATAATCTACAGATGGTACCGGATCTTGCCAAATAAGATCTTCTTCTGGAACTTCCGGACCTAAATATCTTGCTTTAGGACCCATGTCACGGTGTAACAATTTGAACCAAGCACGAGCAAAAACATCTGAAAACTCTTCTGGATTCTCATAGAAACGACGCGAAATCTTTTCATATTCTGGATCATAACGTAATGCCATATCCGCGGTCGTCATCATCGTCGGAACTCGTACAGATGGATCTTCTGCATCTGGTGCAAGATCTTTTTCATCTGGATCTACAGCCAGCCACTGCCACGCACCTGCAGGACTCTTTGTCAACCACCATTGATAGCCAAACAATAAATCAAAGTACCCATTATCCCACTGTGTCGGATTCGCAGTCCAAGCTCCTTCAATACCGCTCGTAATCGTGTCACGACCATTGCCCTTGCCATGTGAACTTATCCATCCTAACCCTTGTGCTTCAATCGGAGCCGCTTCTGGTTCCGGACCAACGTGAGCGGCATCACCTGCACCATGCGCCTTACCAAAAGTATGGCCGCCGGCGATTAGTGCAACGGTTTCTTCATCGTTCATCCCCATACGTGCAAACGTTTCACGTATGTCGTGAGCACTTGCAACAGGATCTGGTTTACCGTTAGGACCTTCTGGATTAACATAAATAAGCCCCATCTGAACAGCAGCGAGTGGATTTTCAAGATCACGCTCACCTGAATAACGATTATCACCTAGCCATTCTGTTTCAGCACCCCAGTAGATGTCTTCTTCTGGATGCCAGATATCTTCTCGTCCTGCTCCAAAACCAAACGTCTTGCCTCCCATTGATTCTATCGCAACATTACCTGCTAGCAGAAGCAAGTCGGCCCAAGAAATTTTGTTGCCATGCTTTTGCTTAATCGGCCATAACAGCCTGCGAGCTTTATCAAGGTTACCATTGTCTGGCCAACTGTTAAGCGGTGCAAAACGCTGGTTACCAGTTCCACCACCACCCCGACCGTCACCAGTACGATATGTACCGGCAGCATGCCAAGCCATACGGATAAATAATGGACCATAATGTCCATAGTCAGCAGGCCACCAATCTTGACTCGTTGTCATTAGGTCCTCAAGATCCTGCTTAAGGGCATAGTAGTCTAAATTTTGAAATTCCTCTTTATAATCAAACTCTTCTCCCATAGGGTTAGATTTTTTGTCATGCTGATGTAAAATATTCAAATTCAACGCATTAGGCCACCAGTCACGATTTGATGTACCACTCGATTTATTACTAGTAGCACCCCCGTGAAACGGGCATCCTCCAGTGTTTGCATTGTTTTTAGCGTCCATATACTTTCCCCTTTCTGAGTAAAATAAGTGTAAATAATTATGCCTCTAGTGGTAAGAACCTTACAAACTAGGAGACAATCATTATTCTCTTATTATTCTACTAAACTGTTACCAGTAATTAAAAAAATAACCACTATTATCACAAATATGTAACATTTAGGAGAACTATGATAATCTTATTTATTGTTATCTTTGGATATGCATTAACACAAAATATATTGTTAATATTAATCCTGTTTATTAGCAAAAAAACAGGGTACTCATCGATGTTCGATTTGTACCCTTTATCGTTACACTGTAAATTACTCGGCACGTTCATTTTTTGTCGCCCATTTTTCCCGCCATGCCAGTTGTTCTTGCTCTTCTATTTGTTTCTCAAGAGTATCGTCCCACCGCCCGAGCCACGTATTCCAGACGCGCGCGTAGAAAACATCTTGTTCTTTATTGTACATCCGAAATTCCAGACATGGAACACGTTCAACCGTCTCTTGGTCCAAGCTAATGATGTCAGAGACGACCATCTGAAAGCCGTTTTCGTCCAGTCCGTTTTCTTTCTCGGAAACAACTTGCAAAATGCGATCATTGTCAATCATATCCTGATCATTCATATACCGGTAAAGAGACAATTCTTTCTCTGTATCGGGGATTGATTCAGTCATCTCCGTCCAAAATTCATTGTGATTTGGACTGAAAAAAAGCTCAGTCCATTCATCATCCATTTCTTCCTCGATGATGCCCGTCTTCAGTTGCTCATGTCCTTTCGTAGTTAGCTTATAGGTGGCATTTTCCAGCCGAATCAAGCCTGTCCGTTGCATTTTTTCAATTAAATCAGCAATGAAAAGTTCCTCTACTAATAGCAATTCCGACAAATTAGCGGCCCTGCGTATATCCGTCTGTTCAAAAGCGAGGAGCATCATTTTCATGAGAATATCCATTTTCGATCGTTTGACCCGTTTATATGTCACATCTATTGTCTTAACCGGTAAATACCAGGTTACTGACTCCTTGATTTGTACTGATGGATTCTCAAGCAGAGTAGCGCGTAAACGTTTTGTCAACTTATCCATCTTATTTCACCTCTTCAAGTGTTCTGAGCCCATGCTGTTTTTTGGTGACCTCTAATACGTGACTATACATCTTTCTTGCATCTGCTTGTTTTGTCCGTTCGGTAAACATTTTTGTACTGCCGATTAAAACGAGTAACTCCCTCGCTCTTGATAAAGCAACATTCAGCCTGCGATAGTCTTTTGCGAAGCCGATATCATCATGCTTGTTATCGTGATTACGCACCATACTTAACAGAATGACATCCATTTCCATACCTTGAAAGCGGTCCACTGTCCCGGTACGAATCGTCAAGTGCGGCAATCGGAGCTCCTGATCGATTAAACGGTCGATTCTTTTTACTTGTTCGCCGTAAAAACTGATTACACCAATACTTTTTTTCTCATCAGCATTTATTCTTCCCTCTTGCTTTGCCTGTGCTGTCGCAGTATTTAATTCCTCCAAGAGCTCAGCAATTCTGCTCAATTCAGAAGGGTTGTACAAGCTTTTTCCACCTTTCATTCTCTCCTCAAAGAACGCCGGGTCATTCGGGATATCAAGCCATAACAGATGATTTTCTCTCTTAATAAGAGGTGATTGCAACAAGTGATCACGTTGCGTATCGGAGTCAGTCAAGCCACATTGAAGCTGTTCATTTTCCTGCTTATAAAATGGCGTAATGGTTTCCATAATATTCTCATGCATCCGGTACTGAATTGCGAGCATCGTTTTATGGCTTTTCGGTAAATTTTTAAATAATCTTTCAAACAACGATTCTTTTAACAGTTTTTTTAATTCGGCTTTCCCTTCAAAATCATCGCTTTCATTGGCCATTTCCTGCAATGTCTCTTCAAGCGTATCATTGCCTAGAAGTGGAGGAAGTTGGTGATGGTCACCAACCAGAATAATTTTTTTCCCTTTCAACATCGGCAAAAGCAGCTCAGGCGGAGTTGCTTTTGATACTTCATCAATGATAACGACATCAAACATTGGGAAACTTTCGATAAAATCTTTACGTGCCGATGCTACACATGTCGTACCAATGACGTTGGCATGCTTAACATACAGCTTGCGGATTTCATCAAGATCGTGGTCGCTTGCTTCCTCTAATAAAGATAGCCACTGCCCTTGGATGGACTGAAATAGTGGCAGTCTCTTCTTTTCCTGTTTCAGCGATTCACGCTTAAAGGATAGACTCGCCAATTGCTTTAACAGCTCTTCATGCTCTTGTTCTGGTTGTTTAGATAAAATTTCCTTTAAAGGTGTTTGTTCTTGTTCCTTCTCGTGAATATTGTTTTTCAGCTGTGTTAGACGTACATCGATTTGAGTAAGTTTTCGCTGAACTTCAAGCAGCTCCATGACCTCTTTTTCCTTCTTCTGGCCATTGTTTTCAATCCGCTGCTTCACTTCCTCGTATTTCTCTTTCCTTTTTTGTAATCCAAGCGCTTCATCTTCCTTTTGACGAAGCAATTCTTTTGCGTTTGGAATAGGATCGGTCGTTATTTGCATCTGCTTTGTTTGCAATGCATGAAGTGCGCTCGTCTCTTCTTCCAACGTCCGCAGCCATTTTTGATACAACGCATTTTTTTCATTCTGTTTATCCTGGCATTGTTCAATCATTTCCAACTTTAACTGTTGAAATGCTTCCTGTGCCATCTTTTTATACGTATCAAACGGTTTGAACCGTCGACTTTTTTGCTGTATGAACATTCTTCTTGCATATAACCCTTCAAGGTAAGCCTTAAGTGTCTGTGGATAGATTTTTGACTTTCCTGTAAGCTGACTTTTCAGTTCTGCTAAAAATTGATCGATCTCCACTGCCGTGTAAGCTGATGATCCATTGTTCTGCTGTTGCAGTTCGTCGATCGAAATCTGATGGCGCACTAAAAGCGATTCAATGTATGAAATTGCCTTGCTTAATTTATCATAATATAGCTTTAATTTTTCAAGTTGCTTGATAGCAGCACGAATGTCCTCGAGTTCATCAAGCAACTGCTGTACTGTTAACGATCGCTCCACATGATGTTCAAGCATAATCCATCTTAAGCGGTCAATTTGTTGTACATCCCGTATTTTTGCCGTAATAGCACTCGTCTGCTTCGTCTCATCAGACCACTTTTCACATTCAGCTGAAGCTTGTTCCACTGTTTGTTTTTTTTCACCAATTTCTTCCTCAAGCTCCTGATAGGCAATGCTTTGCTGTAAGCGCTGAATCAATTGCTCATTGGCTGCCCACTCTTTTTGAATCGTAAAAAGATCTGGCTCACTGCGTAGAAAAAGTTCATCTTCTTCCATCAATGCATTCAACTCATACAGAGACTCCTCGAGCTCATCGACAAGCTGCGTAGCCGTCAGCATCTCCGCTTCAGTAACACTTGCTTTCTTTTTTTGCTCATCAATGATGTGCTGGTTTTCGCTAAACTGCTTTTCCGCTCTCTGTTTTGCTTCAAGCTCCGCCTCTACTCGGGCAAGCACTGGTTCAAGCTTCTTCTGCTCCTCTTCATTTGCCGTCCATTCTGCCTCGATTTCGATTTCGCGGTTTTTACGCGCTTCATAATGAGCAGCGACTTCGTTTAACGTATGATCTTTCCAATACTGGCCGACATTTTCTTCAATGAACTTCTTGCCTTCTTCTTCAATGCTTTCTGTACGCCCTACCCTAAGAATGCGAATATCTTTATTTGCCAGCAATCTTCCAAGAGCATTGTCGACCGCCAAATTTGACTGCGAAGCAACAAGTGTCCGTAGCCCGGCCCTTGCATTTTGCAGGCAAATTTCCGAAATAACGGTTGTTTTTCCCGTACCAGGCGGCCCTTGAATGACGTATAAATCATCCACAGACATCGCACCTCGAACCGCTTCCTGTTGGAACTCATTCAAGCGATTGTGAAAGCGGATTGTCGCTTGCTTCTTCGGCGCTCGAACTGGCGGCTTGTTTTCAAACAATAAACGCTCAAGCTCAGGATTTGCGGCCATTCCGTTTTCTAAAATCTTAAACCCTTGCCGTAGTCTTTTCACCTGACTCAATGTCGCAAAATTACTGAAGACGACTTCTTTTTGTTTCATATCAAATCGCTGCTGCCTCGCCCAATTTTCCATATAACTGTTCAGTTCTACTTCAACACTCAAAGCAGAGCGATTCGTCTTAAGCACCTTCCCGACATCCTTGTCAATACCCTTCAGTTTGACGCTCATCTCTTTGAGTAAGGACCAGTCCTTGTCACTGAGTTGACAGCCAATGATCGTCATTCGGCTGAAATCACCATTAAAGGTCAGCCTCGAATAACGCGCGGTCACATCCGGAATATCGGCAGTTCGTTCCTGAATTTTCAAATAGCCTTCCCAGCTGGCAATCCGTTTTTTTACATATTCAGAGCTTTCCTGTGCAATCGGCATTTCATGAATCAAGTTCAACAAATCATACGGGAGCATCCCACCCCGCTGTACGTTCAAATCAAATGTTATGTTCACCGCTCGGCGCCAGTTTGTCTGTACAGATGAATGCGCCGCTCTTGTCGTTACGTTTGTCGCAATGAACCGATCTTTTTCCACCACACAATGAAGAACGACCACCAGCCCATTGGACTGATCGGCAAGGCGCGCATTACCCTCATTGTCAAAGAATAACCCCGCCGAAAGCGGTCGATCATCCGTCTGTGGATACTTCTCTATATAAATACAAAAGGATGTCTGCAACGAAAAAAACGAGCGCTCATCAAGTCCGAGCTCCCGCATCTTGTCCTTTGCCTTATTTGTCAACGTTACCGGGCATCGATATGTCTTTGTATTATGTTTCTTCATCAATGTCTCCACCTGCTTCATATACATGACAAAAATTTTTATAATAGTTTTCTGCCACCGAAAATTATAACACAAATTATTCGAGAACCTCAGCACTTTTGCTATTGAAACTTTATCATTATTTATAGGCTGTTTTCGTATAGATTTTGACCAGCTCTTAGAAGAAGCTAATCGTTACTTGAAGATGTTTTTGCTATTAATTCTTTAAATATATGTAATTACTACTTCTAAATACTTGAAAGTTTAAATTGTCATTCACTTTAAGCATTTCAGCGACATAGTTAATTGTTTCTCCAGAAAAATAAAGCCCATAGCTGTTATTTTCAGGATAACCATATATATAACAAATGACTTTTTCTTCCTTCATAAAAACGATTTGGTTCATTCCTTCACTAACTGTTTCACTGATATTATCCCATTTATACCCTACCGTCTCATAAACCTTATCTTTCGAAGTATATGGGTCAAAAGAATAAACAACATCCCACTCAAATGGAGTGAAATCTAATAAATTTATCGTTTCAACCGATTGTTCAATTGACGTTATCTGTTCTCTTAATAATTCTTCGTTCACTTCCCACAAATCTTTTTTTAATAGATTTATTGAAACCAAGACACATAGTATAACGATAACTACAATTGCTACTCTTTTTTTAGATTTCAAATCAACATTCTCTCCTTTTGCCTTTTTAACCTCTCCTCCTCTTTAGTTTAACATCATTTTCCAATCTGTTTGAACAAAAATGAACGAGTTACAAAGATCACAGCAGGTAATTTTTATGCTCAGATGATGATAAGATGATCATATTAGGGTTTAGTTTGAACACTAGTTTTCTATCATAGTACTAGCCCCTATCTGAATAAGGTGGAATAATCGATAGTTTATTGTACTCCAGTCTATTCAGTAGAGGAGAAATGGAATGTTAAATTATGCAATCCCTAAGTTGCCTATGGAACAAATGATTTCAATCATCAGAAAAGGACTTAAAAAAACCAAGATTCCGAAAAAGATTATTATTCTTGGGGCAGGTATGGCAGGGCTTGTTTCTGCATCATTACTTAAACAGGCTGGACATAATGTAACAATCCTTGAAGCTACAGATAGGGTCGGAGGAAGAATCTATACATTAAAAAGAGATTTTAGGGATGGGCAATATCTTGAAGCTGGAGCTATGCGTATTCCTAATACTCATTCGTTGACGTTAGAGTATATAAAAAAATTTCAGCTTCCGATTAATGAATTTATTAATTCAACTCCTAATGACCTTATCTATGTGAAAGGGATTAGAACTCGATTAAGGGTGTATGATCAACACCCTGACATTTTGCGCTTTCCGGTTTATCCACACGAAAGAGGTAAAACTGCTTCAGAATTGCTTCAGTGGGCGATAAAACCGGTGACAGATTTTGTTGAACGAGACCCAATAAGAGGTTGGTCTTGGGCAATACAAGAGCTCGATAGATACTCCATGGATACTTATTTAAGACATAATCCATTTGGACGCACATTATCTTCGGGAGCTATCGAAAAGATTAAAGTTATCCTTACATTAGAAGGATTGATGGAACTTTCTTTCTTGGAAATATTGCGTGAACTGTTAGTCCTATTTACTCCTGATATTACCTTTTATGAAATTACGGGTGGAAACGACCAACTTCCAAACGCATTTACGGATCAATTGAAAGATAATATCCATTATGGTCTTTATGTGAAGAAAATAACCCAGCATGACAATCAAGTCACGGTTCGAGCCGTCCATCGAATTTTAGAGCCATTTAAAATCACTGGTGATCTTGTGATTGTGACCATTCCTTTTTCGGTACTACAATTTGTAGATATTGAACCACGTAATTCATTTTCTGAAAACAAATGGAAGGCTATTCGGGAAACTAAGTATGCAGGCTCTACGAAGACAGGAATCCAGTTTAAGAACAGGTTCTGGGAAAAGCAAGGGCTGTATGGCGGGCAAACATTAACTGATCTGCCTATTAAATATGTGCAATACCCAAGTCATAACCTTGGCACAGATGGACCTGGTGTCATTTTGGGAAGTTATACATGGGATGATGATGCTATTCCATGGGATAGTTTAGAAGATAATGATCGCTTGGAGTATGTATTAAGAAACTTGGCTAGAATTCATGGTAATCAGGTGTATCAAGATTTTCAAGGGGGTGTAAGCCATAGTTGGATCAGGCATCCATTTTCAGCTGGGGCTTTCACAATGTTTAAACCAGAACAGGTAAAAGAATTATTTCCTTATATATCTACTCCCGAGGGTAGGGTTCATTTTGCTGGCGAACATGCTTCAACGGCTCATGCATGGATCCAGGGAGCAATCGAATCTGGAATTCGAGTTGCAGATGAAGTCAATGATTTACCTAGAACTTTCTTTGAATTCTAAATTATATAATTCTTAGAAAATTATCTGTATAAAACGCACAAAAAAACCTTTTATATACTATTAGCAACAATCCTTACAGCCATTTAATAAAAAAGATCATTAAGGAATAGCTGACTGTATTGTTTAGGCTTCAGCAGCATGTTTTGAATACAAAATATATATTAAATACAACTAGAATTTGCTCTTTGTAAAAAATATGGAAAAAGTTAAATAACAAAACAAATATTGGGTAAATTAAAAACGTAAGGAGGGTAAGATAGTGCCAAATTTAATTGAGATGGTAAGCAGTGCTTTCAATACAATAATCGATGATGAGCCGAAATTACAATTAAATATCATTGAAGCTTCTTATTGCTGGCTTTATTACGGAATTGTAAAAGAAGCGATTGCTTTTGAAGAAGCAGGGCTAAATACAACTAATGATGATGAATTAATAGGGATACTTAACGATGCTATTAAGTTATGCTCAAAACAAGCTAAACAACTTGAACAGTTCATGAGAAAGGAAGGAGTTACTTTACCACCTGTCTCAGAGCCAAAACCTTTTAGCGACAATAAAGTTATTCCCCCAGGTGTTAAATTAACAGATGACGAGATAGCAAATGGATTAGCTTTAAAAATCCTGGCTATGGCTGCAAAATCCTCTCTTGGAGCAGCAGAATGTGTTAGAACTGATATGGGAGCTATATGGGTTCGATTTTTTAATGAAGCAGTAATATATGGTGCAACTCTGAAAACAAAAATGAGAAAACGAGGATGGGCTAAACTACCTCCAGCTTATTCACCTCCGGGAGTATAAGCTGGAGGTAGTCTTTTTTATACACGAAAATTATCAGGCTAATCAATATGAGAGCTTAGATGCAAGAATTTGTTGTACCAGACTTTGAACAAATTCGCTATTTCTAAGTCGATTTTTTCTTCATTTTCTGTGCAAAGCAATGTTTCAGGTATGAAAAAATATTTACAAGCATTACTTTTTACATAACGATAGATAATTTGTGCTTCATCAATTTCATCTTTACTAACTTCATAGCGTAAGTAAGGGAGATAAGCTTTATAATGAGCTAGAATAGTAGATTTAATCGTCGCAGACTGTTCGTTTATGTTTGTATCTTCTATCTCGTTTATTTCGTTAAAAATTACTTTGTTTCTGTTAATGATGAACAATTTCACGTTTAGATTATCAATCGCTTCCATCATAACAATATACTTATTTTCTTTTGTGAACTCGATTACCTTTTCTTTTTTCAAAAGCTGATTGACGGCTTCAAGTGAGTCTCTAATCTTTGCGGCCTTTTCAAAATCACAATTCAGCGAAGCTTCCATCATTTTTTGTTTCATCTCTTCAAGAATGCTCGTGTCATTCCCTTTAAGTAAAGCTATTATTCGATTTATATTGAACTGGTACTGTTGTAATGCTGAGTGATCAAAACACTTCCCCATACATAAACCTAGAGAATAGTTTAAACAGGGAATATTTTTAGCAGATGGTTGCGAACAGTCCATTTTTAAAAATTCTTTTAGCCCTTTAATGGCATTTCCTGCGTTATTTTTGCCTGTATATGGTCCAAAATATAGATTTTTGTCATTTTTATTAATATGATTGACCAGTTCAATTCGATGAAAATCCTTATCCCTTTCGATGAGGATATACGTGTAGGATTGGGGACTTTTCATCAATCTATTATACATAGGCTGTAATTGTTTAATTAGTTTACATTCTAGCATGAATGCTTCGAATTCCGTATCGGTTAAACGATAATCAAAATCCTTTACATGACCGACTAACTTTTCAACTTTTTTTGAATGATGATTAGAGGTTTGGAAATATGAACGAACTCTATTTTTTAGATTTTTTGCCTTCCCCACATAGATAACATGACCATATGAATCCTTCATTAAATAGACACCCGGGGAAGCTGGAAGCTTTTTTACCTTTTCTTTGAGATTCATCATGACTCTGCCTTTCATTACTACCTGTTATTACAAGTATAGCACTTACTAATGGCTGCATTTCACAATATTTTTTAATCATTTCTCAATGGCTAGCTAATTTCTGTTCTGTTTTGTCCACATCAGTTTTTTGAAGGACCCTCCCAATCCATTAATAATCATTACATTTTTCATAAATCTTCTATTTATGCTTGTATAGAATTGTTTAGGCTGTTTTGTAAAAAACTACATAATTAAGTCAAAGAAACTTAATATTATTAGAGAGTTTTGCTAAAACAAGCAGAAAGTAGTGAATATATGGATCAACATCAGATGTCTTATGGTAGTGATTATAAATTTATACCAGCTATCTCTATAGCCAATGGATCAGGAGTCGAGGTACTACCTGATCTCTATAGTTATACAGTACAAATAGTAAATATCGTATTCGTTGGCGAGCAAAAAGGAAAAGGTTATGTATTAATTGATGCAGGAATGCCCGGATCAGCAGATGAAATTATTTCTGTTGCAGAAGAACGATTTGGTAAAGATAATCGACCTAAAGCAATCATCCTCACCCATGGCCACTTTGATCACGTTGGAGCGATTTTAGAGTTAGTTGAATATTGGAATATTCCCGTTTATGCTCATGAACTAGAGATTCCTTTTTTAACAGGGAAAAAGAGTTATCCCGATCCTGATCCTACTGTAGAGGGTGGGATGATAGCAAAAGTATCTTCACTGTTCCCTAATGAATCCATTAATTTAGGAGAGCATGTAAAGCCCCTACCAACTGATGGGAGTATTCCTCATATCCATGAGTTTCAATGGTTACACACACCTGGACATACACCAGGGCACATATCAATATATAGAGAAAAAGACCGCTCTCTGATTGCAGGGGACGCATTTGTAGCGGTTAGACAAGACTCCTTATACTCAGTACTAACGCAAAAATCAGAAATTAGTGGACCACCTCGGTATTTTACACCTGATTGGGAATCTGCGTGGCAATCTGTAAATACATTGGCAGAATTAGACCCTGCTATAGCTATCACTGGACACGGACTGGCACTTACCGGTGAACAATTATCCAAGGGGTTGAAAAATCTTGCAAATGAGTTTGATCAAATCGCTATTCCAGATTACGGAAAAGCGGTCAAAAGATATAAACATTAGACTTATCTAGCAGAAATTAAAAAATGACGTGTATTCATTTACACGTCATTTTTGACTGAAGAAATAATAGCGATCTCGTTATCCACTGCTTACTCTATTTTCTTATTAATACCGGAATCCAAATTTCACTTTTCACACTTGGTGAACTTAAATCTTTACTTTTAATCGACAAAATTTCTGGTCCTTCAGTTTGCTGGTAAATTGAGGACGGAAACCACTCAGAATAAATTCGTCCCCAAGTTTCCTGCAACGTATCTGGAAAAGGCCCCACTGATTCGAAGACAGCCCAAGTACAGGCAGGAACATCAAGCTTAGTAAAGTCTACTGGACATTCATTCGTAGTTGCCACACCAATATAATGATCAAGACTTCCTTTTTCCTCCATACGCCCTTCCGAAAAGTTAGTGGATGCCTGTATTATCCCTTTAGGTTCACTATTTGATAAAGCAATCAGTTGATTGATCTTCTCTGGATTCAATGTTTTCCACATCGCAGTGATTTCCTTGTTCTCACCTCTAAAAATAATCGGTACCCTTTTCATAATACCAACAATGTGAAAGGCCTCTTTATCTTCAATTCGGTAATTCATTTCGTCTCCCCCTTCAATTGATAATTTGAAGGTCATTCGTGGATATGCTTTTAATGCTTGCCCATTACTTCTCGCTTCTGACGGTGTAATCCCATGTAAATGTTGAAAAACTCTCGTAAAAGAATCAGCTGAACTATATCCATATTTTATCGCAACATCAATGACCCTTGTATTACTTTGATTTAGTTCAAATGCAGCAAGCGTAAGGCGTCTTCGGCGAACATACTCCGAAAGCGTAATACCTGCTAGAAAAGAGAACATTCTTTTAAAATGATATTCTGAGCAATGAGATATCCGTGCCACCTCTTTATAATCAATTTCGTTTGTAAGGTTATCTTCCAAATACTTTATGGCATCATTCATATTCTTAAGCAAATCCATTATGTGTGACCTGGTTGCTAAAATCTATAAAAATCTAAAGGTTCGTTCCCGAACCTGCGCCACCGAACCAGGAAAGGTGACCTACCGCGGAGATTCTCACTCCGTTCCACAGTGGGAAACGTCCCGTCATGTACCTAAAGTACAAGCTTTTCTGCGGTACCCTGTTAGGGTCGGCTCGTGCAACAAAACCATTCCATTCTAACGGTCAGCTTGTTGCATAGTTTTTAGTAACCAGTTTTACACCTCCTTGAATTTGATTTCCTGGTTCTTCATTTGTAATGTTTTATGAACACATTCCAAAGTTTCCACACATGTTGTTCTTTAAACGTTTCAATATTTTTCAGTAACATTCCAAGATAGCGTCGCTTTGCTTTTCCAGTTGTTGATTTTTTCTCAGTTTCTTCCATTGATCCAAGAAGAGAAATCAAATGTGGTTTGACACTTTGCTGTACTTGTTTCAACAGTGCTTTTGGAAGCTTTTCGTCAAAACCTAAGCCTCTTCTTCCAATCACAAAGGCGGCAGCTTCATGAACGGATAGGCTATATGGTTTACTGTATTTGAAGCGTCCAATTACTGATGTATAAGCAGGATGAACTTTCTTGACATCGATGCCATTCTTTACGGCCCTTGATGTAACCGCTCTTTGTACTTTTGTTTTCGTAAACTGGTGAGTCAGTCGATTCAATTTTCGGTTCGTATCATGATCCTGCTTGATGTGAATATCTTCTAATATAATCGCCCCTACATGTTCGGTCAGAAGCCATTCCACAATGTCTTTTGCTGTTTCCCCGCAAATATTCTCTCTTTTATTGCTCAATACGTATTCAAGTTCATGGCAATAAAACGTCTTCACTTTGAGAAGATTCCCCTGTTGATTCAAAATACTAACCGCAATTCGATCGACATTGACATCAATCCCTGCCACTCGATCGGCAGAAAGCTTTTGGTAGACTCCTACTTCTTTGCCATGTGTTTCATAGTCGTATGTGAGATGAACAAAATAGCTTTCATTCATTCGTTTTATTTCAATGGTATAAGGAATATAGGATTCAACTGCTTTTCCATTTGGTTTTGTTCCCACTTCATTTGGAAAGATAACAGCAATGATTTCTTCAAAAAATTTATCAGGGATTTGAAGGGCCAAACGGATCCTAGGTGCGTTTCGCTTTCCAGTTTGCAACAACAATGGATTGGCAACTTCAAGGAAAAACGATTGCTTTCCTTCATCGTAAACAACTCGTGTATTCAGGTTTCCTTTTTTTGAGCGGTCACCACGTGAATAAAGAGTATTGGAGCGTACCATTTTCCACTCTTCCCTCGAGAGTTTCCCTTTCATTCTCGCATAAAAGTTCTTTCGACCACCAAAAATGACTTTTGGAACGGTGTTTTCCTCTTGATGTTTAATCAGCATTTTTTCTTTTTCAGTAAGCTTGGCGATCCGTTTCGTAAGCCCTTCAATACAAACAAGGAGATCAACCTTTTTCGGTTTCTTCCTTCCATCTTTATACTCTTGGAGCTTCTGTTCTGTCTTTTTCTTTTTAGCTTGAACAGCTTCGATTCGTTGTGGGAGGAGTTCTTTCTGACTTTTAAGGGTAGATTGGGCGAACAATACAGCATCTTCAGCATAACGCTTATTGATGCCATACTTTCGGTTTACCTCTTTAATCAATGCTTTATCGGCAAGCCCTTCTTGTAGGCGGTTAAAGGAATAACGAACAGCAGAACAAAACACGCGCATCAATTCATTCAATTCATGTAATTTCGTTTCATCTTTCTCAATCATTTTCAGTGTTCTTGTCACCTTCATTTGATCACCCCTAATGCAAACGTGTGTTTTCTATTTATAATGTAACACACGATTACCCTAGGGGGAACAAATTTTTAGAATTTTATAACTTTTGTAATATTTAAATAGATATTTTGTAAGCAGTTTTTACCTCCTTATTCAAAAGGATAACTGAAATTTCATGAATCCATCCGACATTTAGTGCACAATTATGTAGGGTTCTTTTTAGATGGTCTTATTATAACAGTATAAGTTCGAATGTCTCTGCTTGTGGAACTTAAACCTGGTCAAGTCAACAGTTCATCCCACTTAAATACAGCAAAAAAAAAACAGGGCTAATCACAAAAGGATTAGTCCTGTTTTTTTGCCTGGCAACGTCCTACTCTCACAGGGGGAAACCCCCAACTACCATCGGCGCTGAAGAGCTTAACTGTCGTGTTCGGCATGGGAACGAGTTTGACCTCTTCGCTATCGCCACCGGGCTACGCTAATTTAGAATTAAGAATTTATAATTTAGAATTGTTGTGGGCTTTCCGAGGAAGCTTACAGCGCAACTCCAAATTAAAGGGTTCATTCCCTG
>NZ_JBJMAU010000009.1:0-137904 GCF_052119505.1 Anaerobacillus sp. MEB173 | reverse complement strand
CACAACAAGAGCTGCCGAAACGACAACTCTTGTTCTCCATCTCTTGCTCTCCTTTAGTTTAGTAACGGTGAAATTAAAAAAGGTGCTACTAATTAAAGACAGCACCATACTCGAAATTTATTTGTTTAAATGTTCGTAGTCTAATACTTCTACCTTAAAACCATGACTACACCCAATTTTAGGACTATCACAAGAAGGATAAACCCTTAGTTTAACCAAGTCTTCCATATGTTCAAGTGGATTATTGTTGTCAGGAATTCGAATTCTTAAAGAAATATCATAAGAATGATTGTTGTTATAAACAATATTTACAATCCTCTGTTGCTCCCAGCTAAAAGATGAAGCATCTTTTACTCCATACTCTTTTATTACCCTTTTATCAATAGCTGGAAATATAATATCCCAAATAATATCTTCTGTTGAAACATACCAATCTTCTGCATACGGTTTAAATTCCTTTGGCTCTGGGGGGGTAGCATTAACTAAGTCACCAGTGACAGGCATTAATAAAATTGTAAGGAGAACAATTATTTTTTTCATGATGCTCACTCCCATAAATTTTTATTCTTAGTTTTCGCATATTTTATTAATATTACCCATAACACCAATAACCCTTTTATTCTAAACAAAGTGGTTTTTGTTGCGAAATGAGCAAACCTCCTTCGTTAACTCAATAAATAATAGGAGCTGTCATCGACAACTCCATTTTCCGCTAATGCTTCCGTTACTTCAAAAAAACTATTTTATGTTGTTCATTATTTTAGAGAACTTGCTATTTCTAACATCTCTTGTTCACTTAGTTCCTTACTAAAATTTTCAATGCTGTAACTGATTTCATCATCAACCCAAACAATTTTAATAAAATCCTTATCATCAAATACGCGTCCAATGTAACCTTGATTTTGATTTATTATTATTCGTTGTACGATATATGTATCAAAAAATCCAAATTCTAACAGTGAAGCATCTATTTCAAAATAGCTTTCACCATTCTTTGAATAGAATAGACGAATTATTTTATCCATCCCTTCTCCAAATACAACTGCTCGTTCAAACTCAACATTTTCTGGTAAACCTGATGGTAGTTTCGGTTCAAAAGGAAGATTCAAAAGTGCATCATCTATACTTTTGAACCACGTTTTATCTGTTGAATTGAGAGGCGAGAAAAAAATAATAAAACTAATACTAATTATAGAAAATATGAAAATTTTCCATCTCTTTTTGCTCCAGTTAGGTAAATGAATCATTCTTGTCCACCCTTAAATACATTTTTTAATTATTATAAAGCAAGGGTATCAAATATCACCACTGGGAAAATAAACCTCTTTAAATTAAGTAAATTAAACTTTTGTAAAGTGTGTGTATTAACAATTAAGTATTTTATCATGATAGACGCTTCACATAAAAACAAGCGTGTGCTCTCCTTTAACTCCTTTTTTTCAATTGTTATTTACAGAAACAAACCAAAACATTAAATCAGTTTTGGTTTGTTAATATATGCTTAACCTTAATAAACTGCTCATAGTAAAAAAGCGTATCTGCTTATAATAGAGACGCTCTTCAATAGTTTAATAAGAATTTCTTTATTTGTTCATAATAAGAGCAGCATTGAATGGAGGATTTTTATGAAAAAAAGCCTTTTAATATTGGTTGCTTGCTTACCTCTTTTCTTTTATACCCCTGTTAAAGCCGAAACCGTAACTAAAAACGATGTGGAATTGCGCGATGATGTAATCCTCAATTTGCTTTTTCCATCCATCGACAAAGCAATCGAAAAACATTTCGGCAAACCTAAGCAGTATTATTGCGAACAGATTCTTCAAATCAAAAAGAAGGTAGAACACAAAACCTACCGCTACTTCAATGTCACCGTGCAGCTAACAACATTTGAAGGTGCTCACGATTTTCCATATGATTTAGTTACTCTCACTTTTAGTAATAAAAATAGTATGGAGTGGCGGGCTATTGATGTCAAAAGCAGAACGTTAAAGCCAAACGAAATAACTAAATGCAAGCATCCTATGTAAGAATAATGCTTTTTCTTCGGGAATATTCTTCAACTAAACTGCGGCTCATTAATACAATAAACAATAGGAGTTTTGCCATCGACAACTCCTTGTCTGCTCTTGCATTCGTTACTCTAATTTAATTATGTTTTTTTATTAATTGAAAATAAAAGAATTAAAGATGCCACAATCCAAAAAATTGGAATTCTATCATAATGCAAAAACCCGATATAATGTACATCATAATAAGGTAGTAATATCCAAATATAAACAAATAATATTTGAGCAATGATAACTCCTTTTGGTACAAACCTATGAAACACATACAATATACCGTAGAAAACCACTAACCAAATCAATAAGAAAAACTGACTAATAAATAAATCGAACATCAATCTCCTCTCCTTTTCCTACTTCTTTTTGTATCCTTACAAATACAGTATAAATTAATATCTACACTAAACCTTATTAAACATTCTTACACCGTTAGCAGAATAGCAATAGACAGTTATCGCAACCCGTTAATTTTATAAACTTTTAAAATTCCCTTTATTTAAGGTCAAAGCGAGCTATTTCCTCTTCCTCAACATAAATAACCAATGTTACTTCCATAGCATTTTTAACTAATTCATCTATTTCGTCTTGAGTTGGAACAATTCTCATTTCTGGATTTTCTTTTGGTGCACCTAATTCAAAATCAAAAGTATATTTCCCTTCTTGTTTTGGTTGAAGAATCGGAGTTCCGGTTTTTGACACACCTAAATATGCTTGTGCTCTTCCTTCTTCAGTAAATATATTAACTCCCATTATCTCTTCAATAATAGTGATTAATTTATCTTTAGGTTCAATTATTAGTTCTATTCCATCGTCATAAGTAAAAGTTTGACTATTAGGCTTCTCAGTTCCTCCAACAGTTTTCGTTCCAATATTCTTTAATACAAAATCATAACTAAGCGCAATTGGCTTTATAAATTCACCTTCCATCTCACCAGCAGTAATTTCGATTTCTCCAGTTCTATCATCTCTAATATCTACTGTTGAATTAATTAATTCTAATGATGATTTGTTCGAGCATCCAGTCAAAATTATTAAAATTACTATAAAAATACCTGTGAAAATTCTCATAAAATCCCCCCTCATTACTTAAATTTTATCATTACCTGGTTAAAATTTACATTTGTTTTTTAACTAACCTCGTTAACACAATAAACAATAGGAGCTGCCATCGACAACTCCTTGTTCCGCTCTTGCTCTCCGTTAGTTCGAGTTTTTCTTTACTATTTCATCAATAACTTCCATTCTATATTTGTCACTAATTTCTTGATTATCTTTTAGTTCATATTCTTCTTCAAGTAACGGATATAACTTCTCACCGATTGCCCATCTTACATAAATATGTCTATCAAAGATGTAAAAAAATTCATCAATACTGTACCCTAATGCATCTGAAAGATAAAAAAGTATTTCAAGCTCTTCTTGTTCAGAAGAAAGTTGTTCATCTTTTATAGGATTTAAAGTCATTTCTATAATTTCCTGTAATCTTTCTTCGTCTAACTCAACCCCATATCTTTCAAAAGCTAAATCTTGCCACGTTTTTTCATATAACATTCTCAATTGACTATCTTCATACACTTGTTCTTTAACTTCTATTTCTTTACCAGCAGATCTAGAAGTTAAAAAAGAACGAACAAACCAATCTTTTTCTTCGCCTTGGAGACCTAATGAAGCAGCTTCATTTATCGCTTCGTCAATATCTCCTTTTTCTATCTCTAAATCACCAGTTAATTCAGTAATCTCAATCAACTTTTCCCTTAATACCTTTTGCTCAGAAGTATCAGAGTTATTATTACAGGCACTTAATAATAAAATTGAAAATAGCAATAGTAGTCCCTTTTTTATCAAAATTTTCCCCTCCTTATCTTGAGTTAACCTGTTTAATCGTTAAAGAAGCGATAGCCCTGTTCTGCTATCGCCCCCGTTCAATAATCTTTATTTTCGTAAATTTTTTTTTTCTAATTCTTCCACACGTTTTTTTAATAACTCAATATCTTCCTTTTCTTGTTTTGAACCTTTATTTATTTTCTTAAATACTTTATATAAAGAGTAAATTACTAAAAAAATAATAGCAAAAAAAATAAGTAAATTAACTATAATGTCAAACCAATGAATTTCATACACCATTTAACACCTCCATAAAATACTTAATTACTGCTTTAATTTTGAATAAGCGATTGTTGTTATCGATCCGTTAATTTATGTGTTATCTTTCACATTCTTACAATTAATCGAAACGGAAATTTAAAAAGTTACCAATAAGTCCGATTAACGGTGATAGTACAAGGATTAAAAATAACCCTGTGAACATGTATTTTAAATATTGACTTTTATTTATACCTTCTCTTAATTCCCATAAACCTAATGTAATGAAATATACACCAATCATAATCGACAGAAAAGGAAGAATAATTACTAAGCCGCCCATTTAAACACCCCCTCAATTACATTTTAACAGTTATTTCCTATTAGTGACTAAGAAAAAGGCAACCCCCTGCTTATTAAAGGATTGCTCTCCGTTAGAATAACAAATTATAATTTTGAACCACACCACGGACAAAAATCAATTCCTATACTTGAAGAACCACCATCATGAATTATCAATCCGTAGTCATTATCTTTTTCATCGAATATGATTATTTTATTAGGACAGTCAAAGGGATTTTCATGAATATCACACTTGAAATTTGCATGTTAATCCATACCCTCACAACAATGTTTTTTCATATTTCACTTCTCCTTGTAAAAGTCAAGCTCCCTATAGTTAAATAACACTTCATCACTTATTTCAATTTTATCATTCAGTCCCTTTTATTTGGTAAAAATCGCAAAAAAGAGCTGCTTGATCACTAAGTAATCTTCAGCTCTTGCCCCCGTTACTTTAAAGAAACTTGGAGTTCTTTAGAAACCTTATTCATTTTTTCTGCTAATTCTTTCGGAGATTTTTCAAAAACATCTGTTGATTTACCATCATATTTAAATTCACTCAATATTAAATCGAGGTTTTCCATATAATCTTCAAGACCTTTTATATCACCTTCTGTAAGTTTATTATTAAATGTATTTTCATATACAATAAACATTGCCGATCCACCCATGGAATTTAAATCAATTATGATTCTTGGAACATCTATTCCTTCATACATTAGATGGCTTCCGATATTTGTTGCATTTCCTAGTAAAAGAATATTACTATCATTTATACCCTGGGCTCTTGAAATATGTAATAAAAATTCATAATCACCTGTTTCTTCCCTTGTTTCCAAGGCTCTTTCTAGCGTATCAAATATTCTTTTTTGATTATCGAGATATTGTAACATAATGCCACCAATAAGATCCTGATGCTGCTGGTGATTTTTGTATAAAGATATTCCAAGCACCATACCAACAATTATCAAAGAAATAATACAAAATTTTTTCTTATTCATCATTTTGTCCTCCAAAGGTTGTTGTCCTATAACTAATATAACAAACAATATGCACAATAGTTGTGGTACTTTCTTCCATAATAAAAAGCGTTCCTGTTATTACAGAAACGCTCCCGTTGAAGAATATCTTTATGAATTTGTAGTGAATTTCAAATATTTATTACCTAAGATAACTATGTTTATATTCCATCTTGGATGCATAACTAAATTGTCGTTTTCATCAAATTCTAAAGCCATATGAATTTCATCATCTTCAGTTGTAAGAATAGCCATTCTTTTATTTTGCATATCTATATAAGGCTTTAAACCTTCTACCATTTCTATTTTCCAATCAAAAAAGTTCATCATTTTGCCTCCATTTTCTCAATTATATCAATAACATATAAAATATTTTAGCCAGTTCTTCTATCACTAAAAAGCTTGTTTGTTTAATAAGATTATAAACATCACTATGTATAAATATAATGTCACATTCATCCTAGTTGTAATTAATTACATCATTGTGTTTATCATACACACATACATCCTTGCAGCCTTTCCCCCTAAATACAAAATACAAGTTTCCAACTGGAAAAATAACGTGTCAACTTATCAAGCGTAAACTGAATCAATCTATTAAGCGATCACAAACCGATTCCATTTAATCCGTCGATCATTTTTTACCTTTATTTATCTCCTCAAGGAGCTCTATAATTCTTTTATTTTGATTTGATTGTTCTTTTAATAACCCTACTATTGTACCTACACCGATTACGATAAGTAGTAGTATAACCCACATGTAGTATCACTCCATTAAAAACATTGATTTAAATAAACTTTTTGTACAATAATTCTTATTTGAATAACTTATTTAATAGTTGTAATAAAATTGTCATTACAAACCCAAAAAGAACTAAATAAATCTGAACAGCCCTTTTCTAGTAATCTTATCTTAAAAAATTATTATTCAATATCCTCGGAACGAAAAATACCAAATGGCTTGCCTAAGCTTTCGATAAAATAGATATATATAATTTGATTGATCCCATTTTCAAAATTAAAAGTCCCATAATCATTAGTGTGGATTGTAATTACGCGGACATAGTCATCATATTCTTCAATTCTACTTATCATTCTATTAGGCTCTAATAACATAAGAAATGTCTTGTTTTCAAACTCAAATGTATGTAAACCGCCATCTTTTTCTTTAATTTTCTTTTCAAAATACTCTTTTACATGGTCAGGAGTTCCATCATTAAGATGAACCATATTTTGTGAAATAGACTCGATATAATTTGATTCTTCATTCAATTCCAGATTACATCCACTCAACACTAATAATATTAATATGATAAAAAAAACGAATATGCTATTTTTCAATGCAATCGTTACCTTCCAAGGCAAATAATTATAATAATGAATTGATATACATATTTCAACAGCTGCACTTCTTTAACATCCGTTTTACAATATATTACATTTAATTTCTTCATCCCTGTGTCATAAAAATCCAATTTAATAGTGTGAATAAAAGTATGCTAACAAAAATCGCTAATAAGATCATTAAAAATCGCTTCAAGTTGCCACTCCCTTTTTTAAAACATCTTCTAATTCCAAAACTCCCCCCTTTAAACCCTTTACTGTAAATACGTAAAGATCCATAGAAACGTTCCAATATTCAATAAATTGATCTTATTCGTTATCCTTAAGTTAATCTTGAACAATGCTACTTTTATAATGATAGAATAATATTCGAACAGGAGTAATTACATCGGACTGCTCTTGCTGTTCAAGTAATGCTCGTTAGTAGAATAAAAAATAGCATCCCCTATTTCGGAATGCTGATTTGATTACGATACAATTTTAAATGTTTTTAAGGACCAGTCTCAACGGCTAGTCTATTTTCCTATTTTCCCTACCTTTACAGGATTGCCCCCGTTAGCAAAATTTAACAGCCTAATTGCTATTTAACTCTATTTATTTAGAGGTATTTCCGCAACTACTTTTACACCATCCATAATTATTAAAGTTGCATCCAATGCCGTTTCTTTAATTTCTTTAAAATCAGTATCTTTTTTCCCTTTTATTTTTATTTGATATTCTGCATGGAATTGACCTTCTTCTCCTGGTTCTAAGAACCCTCTTTCACCACCACCCCTGTGTACCATTTTCTTATATTTAGTGTCTTGTACCATTTCCATATGGTCAGCTAAACTAGAATTTGGTCTCACTGCAATATTTAAAGCTAACTGATGGTGTCCAGGATAATCTTCATTTCCACCAACTCTACTTTTTCCAAGGTTTTTAATTTTAAAATCATAACGTAATACACGTTCAGGTTTAATAATTGTGATCTCTACATCTGTTACTTTAAGGTTAATGTCATTTGAATCAAGTCCAACTAAAGTAACTAAAGCAAAACACATAATCAATAGTAATAATAACCGTTTCATCAAAAGCCTCCAAATCCTTTTTGATTAGAGTCCCGCAGCATTATATAATATATACATTTTTTTACATACCATTCTTTCTTCACTTTAAACATTACCATTATTGCGATAATGCACCCGTATCACAATAAAAAAAGGCACATCCAGTGCCTTTATTGAACTCGTCAACCGCCTTCTATACAAGTAACTTCAGAGCTTCCAATGGATTTATTTAGGTCAGAAATCAATAAATCTAACTCTTTATCTTGAAGATGTTCTTTTAGTGCTTTATTAGAACCAACAGGGATGTCGTATTTATTAAACACTTCTATTGTTTTGTCCCAACTATTTGCAATACCTGATACGGGCATTTCAATTGTGATAACCACTTATCCCACCTCCATGAACATTATTGTTACTCTTAGTTTAACATGATTTATGAACTGTCTTGCCACGTTACCAGAATAACCGACAGCTGTTGTTACGCTATCGCTTACCGTTAGCATTCAAGAGATAAATATATCTAACTGAGGGAGTTCAACAACATTATTTAGACTTTAATTTTGTTATTAAATACAGCACAATATAATTAACTAAACAACTAATAATAAAAGCAATTCCGTAATACAGCACTCCAAAAATTTGAGAAAAACCATCTGTGGCATAGATAAAGAACCACCATATGCTGACAATTGCATAAAGCAGTAATCCTATTAAAGTTGATTGAAGGAAAGATTGGCGTAAAGAGTTTGTTTTAAACATTTTCATTATCCCAAAGGCGATAACTAAAACAAACAAAATGCTCATTACTCCAAAAAATAAAAAAGTCTCATTCATAAAAAATCACCCTTACTAAATATTTGGTAAAGTCCTTTTAAATATAATCGTTATTGAACTGAGAGACACCAACTTTAATATGTCTTCAATACAATAAAAAGGTCAATAATTCCTTTGAAAATTCAACATTGTTCTGTAATGTTGGCTTTTCCTCCCATGATTATCACCTATCTCTATAGAATTTTAAATATTTTAAAGACGTCCAAACTATAGTTACATAAATCCTAGTTAATAATATAGGTTCAACAAAAAGAACACCAACTCATGAATTAGAAGAATCAAGCAATAGATGATCTTACTTGAGAAATTTAATGAAAGATATTTTTATTTAATACCACCCCAATCCCCCCTTTTGCCTATATATACATATTGAAAGGAGGGATTATTTATGGATGGAGTTTTAGTAGCATCTCGTTTAACACTTACTTTTGAGATTGGTACAACCGGTACTGGAGACCCAATCTTTCGCAACAAGAATTTTAACAACATCAAGACACTAGCTAGTGATGAACAACTAAGAAATACAGGAATAGCACTAGCAACACTTCAAAAGCATTCATTGGAAAAAATGGATCGCAGCAACACTATTTCACTTTAAGCCTGAATGATTCTCTAGGAAAGGAGGATATCTAAAATGACAAAGCGATTAGAATTAGTTTTTGTAAATCAAGCAGGTGCCAATGTAACAATTGCACTTGATGACCCAATTGAGCCAGTAAACCCTGGTTCCGTTAGTGCAGCGATGGATCAAGTTATTTTACAAAATGCTTTTACATCAAGCGGTGGCGAACTGGTTAGTAAAAAGGCAGCAAGAATCGTAGAGCGCAATGTGGCAGACGTTGAGATCTTATAAAAAATAGAGGGGCAACCCTCTATTTTATTTATACGCAAAGGAGGGCAATATCATGGAAGTTTGGTTACCATTAATCAGTGAATACGGATTTCCTATTGTTGTAACATTATATTTGTTACACAGGGTAGAAAAGAAACTAGAAGCGGTTAATCAATCGGTTATCGAATTGCCGGAGAAAATTACACAGCAAATCTACTTCCGTAACAACGAACAAAAAAAGTCAGTAATGTAGGGTACAACAGAAAGGCCAATTGGTATTGGTCTTTTGTTAATTACGATAGAATGTTTAGTTTTTTCAAAATAATGGCGGTCAGGGAGTGTACCTCTTCTTCCACTACATAACTTTTTCGACCATATAAAGGCATTCTTCCTAAAAGTGATGACGATTGGTGCATGTTACTATACATTGAAATGTTCCGGCCATTATATAATTAATCTTCCTGTAAGGTAGCTCGTCGTCAGTCGCCTTTGGCCGGTTGACGATAAGAAAGTGCAATCATTTGTGCCACAAACATGCTTTGTAGTTAATGAACTAACACTAAAAATAGATAGACAATGCATTAGTCAACCATCCTTTTTTCGAACCACCATGACCACAACTTGACCACATTTTGACCACAAACTCTTATAAATTAGATATATAACATTAGATTAATAAGACTGGAAAATGCACTATATTATCGATAATATAGTGTTTTTTGGGGGTATTTAGTACACGTTGGAAGGGGCTACTTCACATTGACAGGGTAGAGGTCACTGGTTCGATCCCAGTACGGGTCACCATACATATAACAGCTAAAACCCTTGTATATCAAGGGTTTTTCTTTTGTGGTTTAACTGGTAATATTTGTAATATCATAACTAAGTGTAAAATTACAAACAAATTGCAAACCTTTCTCTTACTAAAGTGTTAAATTGGAGTTTGAACGAGCATTTATTATAACTATAAGGGCCCATTTGTTTAATAAGATGTGACTAACAAGAATATAATTACCCTACCGAAAAAGGTCTAAGGGAAGAAAAAACAGACCTTCAGATGTGAAGGCCTGTTCTTCTTTCTCTCCCAAACACGTTTGGTGGCACTAATGATTGCACTTTCTTATCGTCAACCTGCCAAAGGCGACTGACGACATTCTATCCATGTAATTACATGAAGAATCATAACTTATTGAAAAAAGTATAGTTCTGCCACTTGTAAGGACCGTACTAGAAAAGGACCTTAAAACGATCCAAAATTCTCCGTTTAAAATAAAAGGTCCTTACATCCAATTAGTCGATCACGCACTGTTAATACTTAGTAAAGAATCGCGTAGTATTAAGCAAGAGGGATAAAGGTAGTTAAAGGTTTAAATGACGGTACTTTCAGTAGGTATGAATATTTTAACAGAGGCTATCATGGTGAATTAAACTACTTAAATGCTGAACTCCGTAACAAAACGACACGTATGATTGAAAAATATTTTTTAAGCCAGTTCAAAGAACAGTAAAGTCACATTGTCTACTCAACAACATATCAATCCGGAAAAACGGACAACACACACTGCTGCCCGTTGCAATTGCTTTTCCAATGTATAACGAGAAACATTCACATTGATTTGTCTATGATCACTTACAACAACTACAGCTAGATTTTCATCCTTCCTATCACTTTCGATTGCTCTGATGTGATGATAGAAGAACCAGTGACATTCATACTGCGCTGCTGAATGAGTAGGAATTGCATAAATTTTTCTTACAGGATCAATCGGGATCGGAACTTTTTGCTTAACTCCCGTAGTATGCATGACTGTCCTTCTTCTCCCCTCATAAGGATTACAGCCACAAGAAAGTACCATCACTCCCATGTTCTTTACCAGCAGTTGCCACGAAATTTACCACTTGCTGTCACGTATTTAACAATTGTAAAACTCAAGGATTTTAAAGTGAAAAAGCCTAATATTCATTATTTTTACCGAGGAATTAGGCTTTGGGTCTTTCGCAATCGACCCGATTGTGGAAGATCATTTTCTATTGAATAGTATATTTGTACTGTGCAGCAAATGACTTGTGTTCAAGGAAGGTGTGCTAATTTTTTTATAGTTCGGGCTTACTTTCAACAATATCAGAATAACATCCGGATCTTTAGTATAAAAAAATGCACTATATCATTATATTGTCCCCGCCAATTGCATAATAATTTATTTTTTGTAAAAAATAGAATTAATATTATAGTGGGATTTTTTGACATAGAAAATTTATGTATAACTTATCAGATAAAGGAGAACCATGCAAAACCATAATTCTTTCCGGATCTCTACATTTGAATTCTCATTGACTTTTGTTTCATTAAATTTAGGCAGTATCATTCTATTTCTTCCTAGAGGTTTGGCTAAAGAACTAGAGACACCAGATGGATGGATTTCTCTTTTGATAAATGGAGTCATTATGCTCCTGCTTATTACCCTTTATACTCGGTTGCAACAAAACTTTCCCGAAAAAAATTTATTGGAATTTATGAGAACTGGATGGATGGGGAAGTGGATCACACCAGTATTTAGTATTATTTTCATCGTCCATAATCTAATTATAATAGCTTTAGTAACGAGGATTTTAGTAATTACAACAAATAATTTTCTATTAGAAAATACTCCGGCCGAGGTGATTGCTGCAGTCTTTTTATTGACTGTAGCATATAGTGTATCTAAAGGTGTCCAAGGCGTTTTTCATATTAATTTAATGCTCTTTCCGATTGTCTTATTTGTGTTAGTTGTATTGTTTTTAATGACTAGCGCAGACTTTGATTTTCACGAACTTACTCCAATTTTATCGGAGGGATTCTCTCCAATCTTAAAAGGAGCCCTCAATACATCGCATCCATTTGTTGGTGGTATTTATTTTTTTTTCATGTTAATGACTTATTTAAGAAAAGAGGATCTTCGCCCATTACCGATCAACTTAGTTTCATTGATAATTCCGTTAACCTACATAACTATTATTGTTTTGTGTTACGGTGTATTAGGCTTTGAAATTAACAAATTCACAACGTTCCCATTAATGGAAGTTGTCAAATCAATCGAAATTCTAGAGGGGGTTCTTGGCCGTTTTGATCCTGTTTTTTTAACAGTCTGGATTATCGCCCTTTTTACAACAACATCACTTTCTACTTTAATTACAGTTCTCATCATTAACAACGAGTTTTTCAAAAGTAGTAAGAAAAAACAAACCTGGCTAATGCCAATCTTAATATTTATTGTTTTTAACATCACTTTTAACCCAAATAACCTTAGTGAGGTTGAACAGTATTCTCGTGATCTGCTTGTAAGTTTAGGGTTTATATTAACGAGTATCGCAATAGGTTATGGGTATCTAACGGTATGTTTTAAAAACAAAAAAAGTACTACCGATTCCTAAATCTATTTACTTATATAACAGGACATTCCTTATCAATTAATGGTCCGAAAGATAATTACCGTTTAATAGAGGAATTTGTTTTTGGATTAAAGCGCTTATTCGTAATTTGTCTGTATCGGTCGAAAAATCGATAAATCAAAATATCCTTATTAATTCAACTGTATTTAGCAATCAAACACCACCGTGATAAAAAAAATTTCACTAAGTATACTTCCTAGTTTATTAACAGAGAATTGATATTGTCTTTACGCCTTATTTTATATACAGTTAAATTTAAATTTTTACGGCCACTGGATGTCTCTTATCAAATTTATAAATATATAGGTAAGACTGCTTTTGATATTCTATTAAGTAAAATTAATAACCTTGACTATATAAAACATATTGAACTTCCGCCTACTTTAATTACTCGGAAGTCATGCGGTTGTTAAAAATTGAAAAGTTAACTCCGTACTACCACCCGATTATTGAAGTTGCCCAAAAACATAACTTAATGATCGGTATGCCGGCATGATTACAGTAACTATTGTTGTGTACCTATCAAAAATAATATTTGTATAAGTAATTTGTACAATTAGAAAAGAGGCATCTCAAAGTTAGTTAATTAATGAGGTGCCTCTACTACTAATTATTTTTACGACTTAAATAAAAGGAAAATTTTAACTGAAAAGTTGATCATGCATGAACACCTGATTTGACATAGTTACACAAATTACCGATCTGCTCTATTTCAACAACTACAATATCTCCTCAAGAAAGGAAAGCGCCTGATTGTTAAAATTTATAAGGTTATTTTTATCTCTAGTTAGAGGCCTTTTCGTTGTTGTTCCTGGTTAGAAAGAAAAACATCCATAATTTCCGGATCGAATTGCAAACCTTTGTTCTCTGCCATTTCATTTAGAACATAATCTACACTGAGTTCCTTTCTATATATGCGTTTAGAAGACATTGCATCAAATGTGTCTGCCACAGCAACTATTCGTGCAAATAATGGGATTTCCTCCCCTTTTAACCCCGACGGGTACCCTTTGCCATCGTACCTTTCATGATGATATAGAACAATATCTAACACTCCATCATGTTTAAAACTTTCAACGTGTTTAATCATTTCATAACCTACTACTGGGTGAGATTTTATTATATTATATTCTTCATCTGTTAATTTCCCAGGTTTATTTAATATAGATTCAGGAATACCAATCTTACCAATGTCGTGTAATAAGCTTCCAATACGAATAATTTCACATTGTTTTTTAGACAAATTCATTTTTTCAGCTATTTCTACAGCATATGTTGCTACTTTTTCAGAATGATGCTTTGTATAAGAATCTCTAGAATCCAAAGCATTAGAGAGAGCAGTAGTTAATTCTATTGAATCTTTTTTAATTTTGTATACATTCTTCATTAATCCAACTGAAATGAATGTGATTAATAAATAAGTGAACAAAAAGACTAGAAAGCCTATAACGCTAGGTACAGGTTCTGGTATAAGGAAAAACCTACTTATAACCACCAAACTAGCGGCCATGATAATAAACCAAGTAGGTTTATTATAGAAACCGATCCCTAAAAATATTGTACAAAGGATATAAAAAACAAATAAATGATCATTATTTTCAATAATAAATCCGTTAAGCACAATACTGATCAGCAAAAGGATAAAAAAGCCATATCGAAAATAAATTGGATTATAAAGCAATACATCGAATTTTTTAAACATAGTGCCTCCGTTGTTATGTATATAAGTACTCTCTTTTGCACATAGTTCTTCTGCTTAACGGAAAATTGTGACGCAAAGCTATTTGGCCTCAATTAGTTGAAATTATAATGCTATCCAGCTACCTTTTGGACAAAAGAAAACACACCTTGTACATATAAAGTGTGCTATCTCTTATTTAAATATGTAAAAATAAGGAATTTAATATTACTCGTTAAATACCGAATTCCTTACACTTAACATTAAATCCCATTATCCCTAAAGTGTTCTTAAATATCACAGTAATTAACGCAACTTTTGGCATATGAAATGGCAGCAGGACAAAACTTATGTGTTCTCGCCAAAAGGCACACTACAACTTCTAATGATTTTAGTGTAAATTCTAATAAAACCTTGAAATAACAACAAAAACAAGCGTACCAAATCATTACGAAATGGTACGCTGTTTTTGTTGCTACTCGTTATTTTCTCTCCAAAACTAAACCCGTTATCTTTTTTATTCAGCTTCTTACTTTATTGACTTTTTAGACACACTTTTATTGAGACGCCATATGTTTTACGATTACTTTGTAGAATTTTTTTGTGCCATCTTCAGCGACGACGGTATAAACAACCGGGTTTTGGAAATCGTTTTTGGTTATGCCGCTTTTTTGGATAACGCGATCAACTTCAACAACAGCAGAAGGTGAATGTGTGAATGTTGCTGTTAAGTCAGTTAAGTCTACATCTGTAGGAAGTTCAACAGTGACATAGTTCCCATCAATTTTTCCTTCTACCCCAGCTACTTGGAAGGAAAGTAAGTCATTTTGGAAGCTTTTTGCTTCTTCTAAACTTATTTTTTCAACGATAAGAGCATTGTCTTTTTTATATAACACAATCATTTCATTGTTTTTCGAAAATACTTTTCGAACGTCATAATAAACAAATGAAAAGAGTGGTGAATAGATTTTTTCAAATGAATCTAGGTTATAGACCCCATTTTTACCGATGGCAATATTAAAATGAGCATTTGCCGCATAGATCGGTTCAGGGAATGTGCCTTTTAACATTGTCAAATCATCGGCACTAAATACGAATTCTTTCGAAATGACGATTCGCTTATCTTCTAATAAAAGAATCGGTGCATCAAGTGGATCACGAAGAAGTCCTGGATAGCCAATATTTGTCTCAGCCACTTTTACCATTTCGTCACCATTCATATAATATTTATAGATATTACTTCCAGCCCATCCAGCTCCCCATCCGTATTGATGCCAATAATAGAAGAAGTCGCTGTTTTTCGAAAAGGCCATAGCTCCTATGGAATCAATTTCTGGAATGGTTACAGGACGATAAGTGTAAGCATCAAAAACAAGCAGTTTAGGTGCCCATGTGTCTATAACAACGAAAATTTTATTATTTTTGTTATAAATATGTCGATGTGTATCATCATAGTGGGTTCCCGCAAACGGTTGTGTTTTCGCATGATACTCCCATTCTTGGTGTTTAAGGTCAAAGACAGAAAATAGCGTTTCATCATCCATATTTACAATGTAAAGTTTAGTTCCATCCTCTGATAGGCTCATTTCGGAAGGAAAATGTGAAAGAGGATAAGACTGAAGCTCTTGTGTTTCATAATTTGCAATATACAGCTTCATGTTCGCTTTACTCACTACATAGATGATTGGTTCAATTGGATGTATCGCCGCATCAGTGATTGGAATGTTAAAGCCAATTCGTTCTATTCCCAGTTCGGGGTTTTTATCTTGCATACTATTTTTTACGATGACTGATTCGTAGTTTCCTATATTTCCAGCCTGATCCCTCACTGACATGGAAACATTAATTTTCCCATCCATAAACAAGGATCCATCATAAGAAAGTGTAGCTTGACCGTTCTCATTTGTTTTAACTGTATACGTTTTTGTTTTACTATCTTGAGATAATGTAACGTTCGCCATTAGATTCGGTTCACCGGTAAATGAGTAGGTATCCGAATTTTCATCCGTGTTCTGGTCTGTACAGCAAATAATTTTAGTGTCTTTTATTAATGCAATAGTTTTCTCTGTACCATTTTCCCCATTGTTATCTTTAATATAGAAAGAAAAATTCCAAATACCGTCTTCTAAAAACATCAGATCTTTTGTTATTGTAACTTCTCCAGCAGCTGTCGCTGTTGTAAAAGTGTCTGTAACATTATACACGGTGCCATTCTCAGAAACTATTGATTGCAAAGAAACGCTAGATCCAGGTTGGACTTTTCCTTCAAATGTAAATTCAGCTTGATTTCCCCCGTTAATAACTCCGTTTGTAAAAAGAATAGGGCCAACATGGTTGTCAGTTACTAATAAATCAAGTAAGCGTTTAAGGGCTACAACACTTTCCGCTCTTTTTGTGGAGTGATCTGGTCCAAAGGTATCATCTGGATATCCATTCATAATGCCTAATTCTGATACGAGTGTAATCGCTACTCTCGCCCAATCACGTATTTTTTCGCTATCTTTAAAATGAAGAGAACCATCAGCTGCTATATCAACATTTTTTTCGACATAATTAATTGCTCGAATAATTAATACAGCCATTTCTTGTCTTGTGATATTTTCATTTGGTTTAAAGGTTTTATCAGGATAGCCTTCGATTAATCCTTCCTTAAAAGCCATTTCTACAACTTCTGCATACCATTTGTCAATCTCAATATCCTTAAAATATGATTGGTCAATCTCAGTTGGTTCAATTTGGAGAATTCTCAGCAGTAATGCCGCAAATTCGGAACGAGTAACAGCTCTCTCAGGTTTAAATTCCTTCTCTGAAACTCCAGTTACTACACCTTTAACTTTCATTTCCAAAATATCGACTTTTGCCCAGTGATTTTTAATATCAGAAAAAATATACGGATCTTCACTTTCGCTATTTTCTGAAGCACGTACCGATACGATACACGTTTTTAGCTTGGTTCCATCAGCAGTCATAGCTGATATGATCGCGAGCCCGACACCTTTTGGAACTACTTGTCCCGTTTGTGAAACTGTGGCAATAGTGGGATCACTTGAATCCCAGATTACTTTGTTTGCAGATGAGTGACCATTTGAAAATAAGGGTTGTAATTTTGCTTTTTCATTCATTACCATCGGTTCCTGTGGTCTGAAGTTCCCTTCGTTGTCTAATGTCATCAGTCCGACATTCACCATTTTGTAGACATCTGCTACATACCATTGATGAAGATGAAGATCAATATCATTAATTACTCGTCCCGTATTTTCTTGTTCGATCTTTAGAGCACGTGACATGGCAACAGCATATTCTGCCCTTGTAACCTCATGATCTGGTTTGAAGGTTCCATCAGCATATGTACCTAGAAGTTTGTACTCCAGCACAGTTGAAATTTCCTGGTAATAGGGGTGACTCTTCGGAACATCCTTAAAATTACTCTTCGATAAAAGTGGATTTAACCCCAGAGTATCAACAAGGTGATGCGCAAGATCAGCCCTCGTCATTGCATCCGGCTGATCTTCTAAGGTTAATTGCATAAACGTTTTATTTAAAGAAAACGTATTATATTCATTGGCATAGCCAACACCTTGAAAGGTTGAACTAATGAGGAGCAAAATTAACATTAAAGGAATAAGCTTATTCATGTTGTAAGTAATACCTCCCTTTCTTTATGTAGACACTAGACAAGCTCCTCTCGACAAGTGCCCTATTATTTATCAAAAATCTTAACTCATTCATTATAGTATAGTAATAGATTTATTTGGGATGGGAATACTTGGTGTATCGTGAGTAGAATACGTAGGACATGTCGTAAGCTAAGGAATTGGAAATCCATCCTCACTAAGTGAGCGGTAACCAACTTCCATGATTTTGCCCTCTATTTTTTATCCGATCGAGGGTTCTGAACATTACGAAAAAGTCAGATCAAAGCAATGCAATGATCTGGCTTTCCGTCTATGCCAATATCACATGAACTAGATGTATCCTAGTGTCATATATTTAAAATATTCAAAAAAATGTGCATATTCCTTCCTAAATTAAACAAATCGGTATACAATATACCAATAGCGTTAAAGGTTTACTAAACCATACCTTTTCCTACTTTATTTATTAGGAGGTTTCTGCTTGTGGGTGTATTTTTCTCATTATTAACAGCTGCTCTTTTCGCATTAGGAAATGTATACAACAGGAAAACAAACAAAAAGTTCAATGGGTTAGAAGCGATGGCATTAAATATTGCATTAATGGCTATCTTTTTCTTTCCGCTTAGTATTCTTATAAAAATCTTTCAAGGAACTCCTTGGCCTGACGTTACCACAATCATCTTATATGCTTTAGTTGGGATTATACATTCTTTCCTGGCTAGATGGGGGCTCTTTAATACCATTCGATATATTGGCCCTTCGCGAGCTAGTGTGATTAAAAATTCTGCTCCCGCTTTTACCGTTATTTTGGCTCTTATTTTTCTTCATCAATTTCCAACTACCTTATCTTTTATCGGTATATTGACCATTTTAAGTGCAATATGGCTGCTAGGCTGGCAAGAAAAAGAGCCAAAAAACACAAATGTGAATACTCTTGAACAAAATACAACATTTACGACTTGGCAAAAAGGAGTCGCATTAGGGATATTTGTATCCTTACTATTTGCTAGTGCTGACATCTTAAGGGCTGTATCAATGGAAAGAGTTTCTGATGTTATCTTAGCAACTGGAGTTTCAAGTTTAGCTGCATGGATAGCTTTAGCCTTTTATTTACTAAAGGAAGGTACTATAATTAAAACATATAAAAAACATTGGGGATCTATAGATAAAAACTTATTGTGGGCTACCCTTTTCTGGGGGTTGGCTGTCATCACTAATTTTATTGCTGTGAAGCATTTGTTTGTAGCTTATGTGACTGCTTTAATCGCAACAGCTCCTATCATGACAGCATTCTTTAGTTATTTATTATCGCGACATGATGAAAAATTCTCTAGATTATTTTGGTTCAGTACTGTTTTAATGATAATTGGTGCTATATTAGTTGTATTATTTAGGTAGGTTATTACTAGACTATCATCTCCCTACCTCAATTAAGCACGTAATCCCATTTTTCCTTTTTTAAAAAATAGCTATGTTAAAGTTTAATGTTGATTTTTGGCTCTTTCGTGTAAATTGCTAAATGCACACGTCTTTCAGGTACTGAAAGGTTGAGAGGTTAGAATGGGCTAGAAAAGAAAATGAATTTTCTTTTCTAGTCCATTCTAACCTCCCAAAAAACGAGCTAAAAATCAACATCAAATTTAACACAGCTTAAAAAATAAGGAATATTTAATATATACCACTCCAATCCCCTCTTTCACCATACATACTCCCATAAGAAAAAGCCATAATATGCTTTGAAATGTTATCAAAACATATTACGGCACTATATTCTACATATAGGTATTTTCTATTTCATTTTTCCTTTTTATCTTTCTCCTTCGCATTGTTTTCAGTAAAAATCCACCTTTAAATTTTCTAGGCTCATAAGAAATAATAAACGCATTTGGTTCATATTCCTCAATTAAGCTAAAAAGACCATCTTCTTGGTTTCTTTTTGTTAATATTTCAAGTTTAAACCTCTGACTATCACGCCCCTCCCCCTCATATACAGTAACACCATACCCTTCATTTCTTAGTAGATCTATTAGCAATTGATTTTTATTTGGCAAGTTTACTAATAATGATGTGTATCCAATCGCAAGTTTTTGTTCTATACTAATTCCTATCAAGATTCCGACACCAAACCCCAATGCATAAATGAACATTGCTATTAAATTTTGTTCCCCATTAAGGACTAAATATAGCCCTAATACATAAATAAGCGACTCTACAAAGCCCAATGAAGCTGCGTGATAATGCAATTGTTTTACGATAAATATAGTCCTTAATGTAAAACAAGGAACATATAAAAGCTGTAAAAGTAGGATTAGAAGAACGTCTTTCATCTCACCATCCCTAACAACGATATTTTTGCGATCATAACTTATTAACAGCTTATATTTATTACACTACTTTTTTGTTAAGATCCTTTTCCTTTTTTGATGTATGAATCGTATTCACATTGTCCTCTTTCAACCATTTTAAGAAAGACACGCTCATAATAATTAAAATAAAGACAACAGGAAATGATGTTATAATCGCTAACGTTTGGAGCGTACTTAATCCACCACCGTACAATAAAGATATGGCAACTGTAGCAAGTACTAGAGCCCAGAAGAAACGATGCCAACGTGCTGGTTCTTGATCGGGGTGTATTTCCTTAGAAGCTACAGAAGCTAAAGCAAATGCTGATGAATCAATTGTTGTTGCCAAGAAGATAAATCCAAGTATTAGGAAAACGATTAATACAAGTGTTCCAAGCGGAAGTGAAGACATAACAGCAACGATGGCTGCTGGTGCACCTGATTCATTTAATATATCCACAACAGGAACGATTTGATTTAACTCAAAGTAAAGACTTGTGTTTCCTAAAATTGCAAATGATGCCCAGCATCCTAACGTACCACCTATACACTGTGCTAAAATAACTTGCTTAATTGTTCTACCTTTTGAGATCTTCGCAACGAAAACCCCCATAAATGGTGCATAGGCTACCCACCATGCCCAATAGAAAATTGTCCAATCTTGAGGAAATCCTGACTGCCCAATCGAATCTGTGTATAAACTCATTCGAACAAAGTTTTGTAAAACGATACCAACACTTTCAGTAAACGTTGAAATAATAAAAACGGTAGGTCCAAAAACGACGACGAAAAGAGATAATGCTAAAAACAAGTACGTATTCACATTACTTAATCGCTTAATTCCTTTATTTAGCCCTAAGGTTACACTTGTTCCAAATAATGCAGTCCAACAAAGAACGATAATGATATCTAGCATTAATGTTCTCTCAAGGTTAAATAAGTGAGCGACGCCTTCTGCAATTAGTGGTGAACCTAAACCTAATGAAGTTCCAACTGCTCCTACTAAGCCGAACATAAAACATACGTCAATCATTTTTCCTACAATTCCATCCGCATGTTTTCCAATTACCCCACGGCAAGCATTACTAATCCGTAAAGACGACTGTTTTCTAACATGGAAAGCATATGCTAATGGCAACGCTGGTAAACAGTAGATTGCCCAAGCTGTAAAGCCCCAGTGAAACATTGGATAGACATTTGCCCAATCACCTGCCTCATTACTCATAGGATCCATACCAAATGGAGGTGCAATATAATTATAAGCCCATTCGATTGGCCCCCAATACATTAGCCCAATGCCTATACCTGCTGTAAATAACATTGCAAGATAACTCGGGAATGAATACTCTGGTTTATCTTCAGCTGAACCAAATTTAATCTTTCCATACTTTCCAAACGCGAGCCAACCTAATAAACCAAATACAATCACTGTCCCCCATAAGTATAACCATCCAAATTCCCCAGTAATAAAACTAAGTGCTGTTGAAAAAATGATCGTTGTCTTCTCTGGAGAAATCAGTATAGGTAAAGAAATCATAATTATCATCAATAGTCCAGTTCCAAATATGACCTTATCAATCTTAGGTTCCCTCATAAAAACACCCTTTCCATTATTAGAATATAATTAACAAAAAAGTAACAACCTTTTTTATATTTTTTGAAGCGCTTTCATTTTTTTGTTAGCTATTCGTTATGTTCCTATGATAGACAGGTCATTTACCAAAAAGGTAAACAGGTACCTCTTAAGATTAGACTGTGTAATTAAGCAATTACACAGTCTATTCAAGTCTATTTGATAGTTTATTCACTGACTGAAAAGCGAATTAAAGCGTCACAAGCCACTGCCCCTTTGCCTTCAGGTAATACGAGCAAAGGATTCACATCAAGTTCTAGGATTCTATCGGCATATTCCTCTGCAAATCTAGCAATACCTTTTATTATTTCGATAACATAATTAATATCTCCTTTAGGACGACCTCTAAATCCATTTAATAATTGAAATCCTTTTAATGAAGATAAGGCATTACGTATTTCATTTTCGTTTGTTGGCAGTAGTAACGTTGAGCTATCATTGAGGAAGTTAACAAATATTCCCCCGGTACCAATGACTAATGCTAATCCAAATTGTTCATCACGTTTTAATCCAATCACTAATTCTGCCACAGTTTCAGAAACCATTTCTTCAACTAAAAACTTTTTATTCGCTGAAGAAACATGGCGTGTTCTTGCGTTTATTTCTTCTATAGCATTTATAACACTTTCTTTATCTTGCAAGTTTAGTATTACAGCACCAGCTTCAGTTTTATGGGGAATTTCAGAGCTTACTGCCTTTACAACGAAAGGACCTGTCACTTCCTTTGTGATCTCCAATTCATCGGCTGAGGACAACAATTGCCCCTTTGGAAGAAGCAATCCAAATTGAGAGAGAATTTGTTTACTTTCCCATTCATCGACTATTTTGTCATTTCTAATTGGGTGGTTAAATTTAGCTTGAAGCAACCGTTCATGAATCTCTTCGATGTTACCGATCTGTTGAAGTGATTGGTAATAATTAATAACGTTATCAAGTGCAGCAAATGAATCTGATAACCCTTGTAATGGTGTAATTTTATTTTCAATTAATATTTCTCTAACTTCTCCTGGAATACCTTCGGAGAGAACCGATAACAGAATAATCGGTTTATCATAATTCCTTTTTGTATTTATTAAACTTGTAATTGATGCTTTCCAACCTTGTAAATCTCCTAATGTTGGCTGTAAGTAATCAAGGATTAGGATTGTTACATCAAAATTTCCCTCTACCATTGTTGAAAAACAACGCTCTAACTCCTGTTCATTCCCCCAAATCGATGTGTTATAATCTAATGGATTGGAAACATGAGCAAATTCAGGCATTTGTTGGCGCAAGGCATGAATTTGTTCATGACTTAGTTTTGGTAATACAAATTTCTTTTTATCTGCTAGATCTGCTGCAAGTGTCGAGTCTCCTCCAGAACATGTTAAAACCCCTAAGTTTCTTCCATTGATTTTCCCTGTAACTGAAAATAGTTTCAATGTTTCTAGAAACGTCGACATTGAGTCTGTTCTACAAATATTCAAGCGAGTAAACAGCGTTTGATAAAGTTCATCCGATCCAGCAAGGGAGCTTGTATGACTTAACGTTAATTCACTACCTATACTAGACGTTCCTGTTTTTAAGGCAACGATTGGAATTTGTTTTTTTAATGCTTTTTTGGCTACTTTACTAAATTTTTCAATATCATCTAACCCTTCAATATGAAGACCAATCGCAGTAATACGAGAATCTTCTAATAATGCATCAACATAATCTTCCATTTTTAGTACCGCTTGATTTCCTACACTAATAACATAGGCCAAAGGCACTGAACGGTCAGACAACGTGAAGTTTAAACTTATATTTCCACTTTGACTTATGACCGCAATTCCCTTTTCGGCTGGTTTACCACCAAATCGATCTGGCCATAATATTACTCGATCTAAGTAATTGATCATGCCATAACAATTCGGACCAATTAGGGCCATATTTCCAGCAGCATCAACAAGTTTTTCTTGTAAATCATGTGCACCAATTTCAGCAAAGCCTGCAGCGTAACAAACACAGCCTGCAGTGCCCAAAGTATTTAACTGCTGTACAATTTCAATTGTTTTCTCACCACGAACTGAAACAAATGCTACATCAGGAACATTAGGTAAGTCTTGAATCGAGGGATAGCAAGTATATCCCTCGATTTGACTTTCTGTTGGATGTACAACAAATATGTCTCCTGAAAAACCGATCAAATGATTATTACGAATTGCTTGTGAAACAATTCCTTTATTACCGATGAAAACAATGGATTGAGGTGAAAACAGTCGGCTAATATTTTCTATTTTATTATTTTCAATCACGTACATCCAAATTGCACCTCACTTCGAATTTAGTAGATATAAAGATCTAATCCACGTTTTTTAATTTGATTCCCGGTAATAACACGTTGAATTTCAGAGGTACCTTCCCAAATACGATCAACACGTGTATCACGCCACAATCTTTCAACAGGATTTTCCCTCATATAACCACGTCCACCTAATATTTGAACCGCTTTATCACAAACTCTACCAACCATTTCAGAACAATAGAGTTTAGCTGCAGAGGCACGAGCATGGTTAATTTTTCGATCTGATTTATTTGAAACATCCCAACATAGTCGATATAACATGCTTTTAGCCGCCATAATCTCTAATGCCATATCTGCTAACATAAATTCAATTGCTTGATGGTCTCGGATACTCTTACCAAATTGCACACGTTCAGAAGCAAATGCATTGGCTGTTTCTAGTGCACGTGTAGCCCCTCCAACGCATCTAGCAGCAATTCCTAACCGTGCTTCAACAAACCAGTCTTTTGTTAAATCAAAACCTTCTCCAATTTGGCCGAGAATTTTTGTTTCATCGACCACAACATCTTCAAATACAAATTCCGGGTGTTCATACACAAAATGATGAGTAAATTTTGGGACTCTAGTCATTTTTACACCTGGTAGGTTTTTATCAACAAAGAACACAGTTGGTTTTTCGGGATCTCCATCAACAAGAGCATGAACAAGAATGTAATCAGCTACATCTCCAACCGTTACAAACCATTTCTCTCCATTAATGCGATAGCCTCCATCACACTTCTCGGCTATTGTCGTACAACGGTTTGGATCAGATCCTGCAAACTCTTCTGTAATCGCATATGCATCGCGTCGCTTTCCTTGGTTTGTTGGAATTACATACTCTTCTTTCTGTTGTTGAGTAGCAAACCGCAAAGGGTAGGCTGGCTGAAAGACAACATCCCAGATCGCATTTGTTACCTTTCCGAGTTCCTCATTTACAAGCATTTGTTCAAAAATCGTCAGCCCTTGACCACCATCTTCTTTCGTATGATTAATTGCATTCAATTCCCAATCAATAACTGCTTGATTTAGTTTTTGAAGTACTTCAGGTGAAAGTCCGTCATTTTCTTCACATTCAAGTTCATAAGGCATAAGGATTGTTTCGGCAAATTGTCTTGCCTTTTCTTGTAGTTCCTGATGCTCTCTAGATAATGTATCTTTAAAAGTACTCATTTTTTATTCCTCCTCATTTTAAGAAAGCATTTTTTAAATTTGGCTTTGTGCTCCTATCAAGTGTTCTCCTCCATCAATCTCTAGCGTCGTTCCTGTAATAAAGTCCCCAGCGGGCGATAATAAATAGCTAATCGCTGTCGCAACTTCATTAGGTGTTCCCATTCTTTTAATAGGTAAAGAACGGATTGTTTTATCTAAATTTTCTGAATTATAATTCTCCAAACCCCCTGTTTCTATCGTTCCAGGAGCAATAGCATTTACATTTATGTTATATGGTCCCCACTCATATGCGAGCGTTTTTGTCATATTGACAACCCCTGCTCTTGCCGCACTTGCATGAACCATTCCGGGTATACCAGATTTGAGACAAAGTACAATATTAATCATTTTTCCTGCTCTATTTTCTTCTATTAAATGTCTAGCAAAGATTGAGCTCATATGCCAAGTCCCTTGTAGGTTAAGATCAACAACAGAACGAAATCCATTAGCTGAAACATCGAGGGCTGGAGCGGCAAATTGACCTCCTGCATTATTGACTAAAAAGTCAACCCCTCCCAATTTTTCAAAAGCTGTTTTAAATAAGGAAATAACCTCATGTTCTTCCCTGATATTGACTGGGTAATAATAGGCCTCTATATTTTTTTCCTTTAGTTTAAAAGCTGCTCTCTCTAACCGTTCAACATCTCGTGCTGACAAGATAACACGAGCACCTAGCTTCCCTAGCTCCTCAGCAATGGCAAAACCGATTCCTGACCCTCCGCCTGAAATGAGAACACATTTCCCTTTAAAAATATTTGGTGCAAATACTGAAAGATCACTCATTTCAACACTCCTTTTATCTTTTATTCTTATTTCCCACTCCACATCGGCTGCCGTCTCTCAACAAAAGCTTGTTGACCTTCAATGGCATCTTGAGATTGTAGAACCTCAAGATATTCCTTAATTTCACCACTTCGCATCAACTTATATCCTTCCTCAACATCAAGGTGTTCTGTAGAAGCGAGAATTTTTTTCATTGCTCTAATTGCTAAAGGTGCTGAGTCGGTAATTCTCATAGCCAACACTCGCGCTTGCTCCATTACATCTGATCTTGGTACAACTTGATTCACTAAACCAAAGTGACGAGCTTCATGTGCCCCTAATCTACGACCAGTAAAAAGCATTTCCCGGGCTATTGAACTAGGTAACCTCTTCGGGAGACGTAGCACACCACCTGAGTCCGGAATAATGCCTAAAGAGACTTCTGGAAGAAAGAACTCGGCATGTTCACTCGCTACAATTAGATCACAAGCAAGTGCCAGCTCAAAGCCACCTCCAACCGCCATTCCATTAACCGCAGCAATAACTGGCTTATCAAGGTCAAATAGTTCAGTTAAACCAGCAAATCCTCCCGGTCCGTGGTCTGCATCGACCTGTTCTCCAGCTTTTAGATCCCATCCTGCTGAAAAAAACTTTTCCCCACTTCCTGTAATTATTGCTACTCTCAAGGTAGGATCATCACGAAATGAGAGAAATGCTTCGGCCAACTTCTTACTTGTATGTGTATCAATAGCATTGGCTTTTGGTCTATTTAACGTAATTTCCATTATCATGCCGTTCTTTTTTATTCCTAATAAATCATCCATGTCATCCCCTGCCTTTTTTTGTAATGATCATGCTTATTAAAAAATTAGATACATAGTTTAAGATATTGATTGATGTAAGCGATATATATTGTCACAATTTTTCCTCCAAACCCAACATCACCTCTCACTACCATTGATACTCTTTTATTTTTGCAAGTCTTATGCCAATTTTAAAAATAGTAATAATATTGGAGTTCGCTATTTTTACTCTCTTATAAACACAAAAAATGAGTCGTAAGCAACTCAAGTGAGTTGTTTACGACTCATTAATACAGAATTAGTACCTTTATTGATTATGTCCAATATTAATAACAATATTTGCGAATTAACTTAGATGCCCTTGTTTGACTAATCCTCAAATCACTTGCTACCTTCCTGGTACTTTGATATTTTTTATACGAATTAATTATTAAATTTCTTTCAAATTCTTCTATCGCCGAATCTAGAGAATCTAGCACACTTAAGGTAGTTACTTTTTCAATGTTTTGCGTAGCTTGTAATATATTTTCCGGAAGATCAGAACATTCGATAATTGATTCACTTGTTACCACTAAACGTTCAATAACATTTTCTAGTTGTCGAACATTACCTGGCCAAGAATAGCTCGTAATTACATCGAGTGCTTCTTGAGAAATGGTTATGCTTGTTTCATATTTTTTATTAAATTTATTTAGAAAAGAATAAGTTAAAGGTGTGATGTCCTCAGTTCTTTCTCTTAGAGAAGGAATTTTCAAATCTATTACATTTAAACGATAATATAAATCCTCCCTAAATAGTTTTTGTTCGACCATTTCAAATAAATTACGATTAGTAGCAGCAATAAAGCGAATATCGACTTCTTTCATTACCCTTCCCCCTACAGGCAAAAACTTCTTATCCTGGATCACTTGTAGAAGTTTCGCTTGCATTTTTGGAGAAATTTCCCCTATCTCATCTAAAAAGAATGTTCCGTTATTTACAGACTCTAGCAGCCCTTTTTTCCCTCCACGATTTGCCCCAGTAAATGAGCCATCCGCATAACCAAATAATTCTGATTCCAATAATTCTTCTGGAATAGCTGCACAATTAATCCCTAAAAAGGGACCATTTTTACGCTGACTAACGTTATGAATATAATTAGCAACAACACTTTTTCCAGTACCAGACTCACCTTGTATTAAAATAGTTGTATTAACCCTTGCAATTTTCTCACAGAACTTAAACAAATGTTTCATTTTTTCATTTTTAGTTATTAAATTCTTATCAAATAATCGATCCTCTAATCGTTCTTTTTCTTCTAGTTTTGTTGGTATATAAAGTTTTTTATAGTTTGGTTCATGGGCTGTGATGACAATTAATTCAATTTCATTTTCATTATTTAATATTGGGATTGCAGTTGTTATTAATTCTCCGTTTATATAAGTACTTTGCTTGATTGTTACAGGCTTTTTCTCTTTAAATACGAATGGGATAATTGACGGAGTCCAATAATTTTTAGAGACAAAGTCATCATTATAATTACCAATCACTTCATTTGGTTTTAAGCCATAATGACGTTCACAAACTTTATTTACGTAGACTATACGAGTATCTTTATCCATAACATAGATCTCATCTGATGAATGATCAAGAATGTTTAGCAAGACCTCGGCACTAATTTCTATTCCCTTTGCATTTTTCGTATCCAAAAATATCGTCACCTCGTTTCTAGATTATGGTTTAAATATCAGTAATGAAAAATGAGTAGCTATGTATGATTTTAAAATCATATTTTGAGTTAATTATATCTATATTTCATCTTTTAAAAAAGGAAAACATTCAGTATGTTCACAATATTTAGAACAATACAAATACAGAATGCCTGATAAACAACATGAAGGATTTTGAGTTATTAGGTATTAGGTAAATTAAGTTAAACATTTTATTTAGAAAGGAAAGGACATAGCCCCATTGTAAAAACCTTAATAGACCCGTACTGAGATCATTTGTCTCAGTACGGGTCTTACCTTACATATAATGGTTAATTCATTGTGGGAGAGGGGGTACCATCATACATTATATATAAAATCCCTACTTTACTAACATATGATTCCCCCCAGCAATTCCAGGACTTGTCATTTCTTTAATATCCAAAATATAATTTAATTCTTCTTCAGATAGAATTCCATACTCCAAGCATATTTCACGGACTGATTGACCAGACCTTAATGCTTGTTTTGCTATTCTTGTAGCTACTTCATATCCAACATGAGGATTAATTGCTGTAATAATACCAATGCTTTGATCGACTAATTGAGAACAACGCTCTGTATTGGCGGTAATCCCCTTAATTGCATATTTACCAAATACATCAATTCCATTTTTTAAAATAGAAAGAGATTGTAATAAATTAAAAACCAAAACCGGTTCCATAACGTTTAATTCTAACTGCCCTGCTTCTGATGCTAAACTAATGGTATGGTCATTGCCAATCACTTGAAATGAGATTTGATTAATGACTTCGCACATTACTGGATTTACCTTTCCAGGCATAATCGAAGATCCAGGTTGTCTCGGCGGTAAATTGATTTCTTTAAACCCTGTTTTTGGGCCGGAACTCATTAATCGCAAGTCATTGGCGATTTTTGATAGATTGATTGCTAGTATTTTTAAAGAACTTGACAACTCTGTATAAGCGTCTGTGTTTTGTGTTGCATCGACTAAATCGTCCGCAGTACGAAAGGAGAATCCAGTAATTTCTGATAAATGTACAACAACCTGTTCAATATATTCTTGTTTTGCGTTTAAACCTGTTCCGACAGCTGTTGCTCCTAAATTAATTTCATACAATCGATCGACTGAACTTTTTATTCGTTGTAAATCTCTAGTCAATACACGCCGATATGCACCAAATTCTTGCCCTAAGCGAATTGGTACAGCATCCTGTAAATGAGTGCGTCCCATTTTTACAATATCATCAAATTCTTTTTCTTTACTTTCAAACTCAATAATTAAGTAATCTAGCATTACTGTTAACTCATTTGTGAGATAAATGCACGCAATATGTATGGCGGTTGGAAAAGCGTCATTTGTCGATTGTGCCATATTTACGTGTGTATTTGGACTAACGATGTGATAGTCACCTTTGTTCCCACCGAGTAATTCAATTGCTCGATTAGCAATTACTTCATTTGTGTTCATATTAAGTGAAGTCCCAGCACCACCTTGAATGGAGTCAACAATGAAGGAATCGTCGAGCATCCCCGTGATCACATCATCACATGCTTTCAAGATTGCCTCTGTAATATTATTCGATAATTCACCTACTTCATGGTTTGTAATTGCAGCCGCTTTCTTAACATAACCAAAAGCACGAATTAATTGTTGATGGGGAGGGTAGCCTGTTATCGGAAAATTATCTTTAGCCCTCATTGTTTGTATACCGTAATAGGCTTCTTTCGGTACCTCTTTTTCCCCTAATAAATCCCGTTCAGTCCGGTATTCAGACATTTAATTTCACCTTCTAATTTATATACTTAAGTAGTTATTTCCAGAAAACAAATTTATTCTGTACAAGATCTAAGCAAGTACTTAATATATAACCGACAACACCAATTAGTAACACCATTGCTAATACGGTTTCTTGTACAAGTGATGAGGAAAGATAAACGAGTAAGTAGCCCATACCTTCTGTAGAACTAATCATTTCTGTTAAGATTGCAATAATTAATGCTAACGGTACAGCCATTCTCAATCCTGTAAAAATAGCCGGAGTTGTAGCCGGTAACAATACTTTCCAAAACATATTACGATCATTAGCACCCATGTTTTGTGAAGCCCAAATAAATAAGTGATTTACGCGTAATGCCCCATAATACGTACTAATGATAATTGGAAACAAACATTCTAACGTAATTAATAATATTTTCGAACCTGAACCAATTCCAAGAATAAACACTAAAATGGGATACAGCGCAACCCTCGGAATTGGATAACCGATAGATAGCATTGGTTGCAACAATGTATTTAATAAATTATAGCGGCTCATCATTAAACCTAGTGGAACTCCAATTACTGCGGCAAGCGCAAAACCAATAATGACCCTATACATCGTTACAGATAAATTATCCCAAAACATACTTGAAGTCGCGATTTCAATAGAAACCCCTAATACGGAAATTATAGAAGGAAATAATCTTTCAGGAAAAACACCTAAGAAAGCAATGATTTCCCATAGTATAAATAGTATAAAAATAGACTGATATTTTATTAATTTCCCTAATATTTTTTTAATCATGTCTTCACCTCGTTACTATTGGAGCTTAGTTTAAAAGTTGATACTTGTAAAACTATGCCCGTTTTATATCCCACCATAATACTTTGCTACGAACTTTTAATAAAATCCGATCAAATATGAAACCTAATATACCGATAAATGCAACGGCAGCAAACATGATATCAGTTCTCCCAACTAAATCGGCATTTAATATTAAAAATCCTAGACCAGATCCATTGGACGCACCAATAATTTCAGATGAAAACATCATGACAAACGTTAATCCTAAAGAAACTCTCAAACCATCGAATATTTTGGGCAATGTACCTGGGAAAACTACTTTAAATAGGAGTTGCAGCTTCGTTGCACCCATATTTTCTGCTGCCCATAAATGAACTTGTTTAATCGAACGAACCCCGTCTCTTGTTGCTACAAATGCAGGGAAAAATGCTGTTAAAAAGATGATTAATATTCGAGTAGTATCTGTCATACCAAACCAAACCATTAAAATTGGCAAAAGTGCAACCTTAGGAATTGGATTTAACGCATTGATGATTGGATCAAAAAAATCACCAAGTTTATTAAAATAACCTGCTAAGATACCAAATCCTACACCAACAATTACAACGACAACAAACCCGAGTAAAGAACGATAAAGACTTGCTCCCATATGAGCAAAAATCTCACCACTACTGACTAATTCCCACATCGCTGATAATATAATAGATGGACTAGAAAGGTATGATGGGATCCACTGAACAAAAGCCAAACCTTCCCAAATCAGCATCAACACAACAATTTCAATCGCAGCGATTTTTTTGAAATTCTTATCCATTGACTACCTCCGGAGAACTAACATCTGTTTTATGATGTTCTTCATGGAGAAGATCCCAAATGTAATTGCGGTAATCTCTAAATTCACTCGATTTATACAAGCTTAATTCACGGGGTCTTTCAAACTTAATATCAATAATTTCTGTAATCGTAGCTGGTCTACCAGAGAAGACAACAACTTGGTCACTTAAAAAGACAGCTTCTTCAATATCATGTGTAACAAATAGTACACTTTTTTGCGAATCGCTCCAAATGCGCTGTAGTTCTACTTGCATTTCCTCTCTAGTTTGAGCATCTAATGCCCCAAATGGCTCATCCATTAACAATACATCTGGATTAAACGCTAGTACTCTAGCTAACGATACCCTTTGTCTCATTCCACCCGATAATTGCGAAGGTAGATGATCCCTAAAATCCCATAAACGTACTAACTTTAAGTATTTCTCTACAATTTCATTTCGTTTACTTTTTGCCATACCTTGAACATCTAATCCCCATGCCACATTATCAAATACATTTTTCCAAGGGAAAAGTGCAGACTCTTGAAACATCATTCCGCGGTCTGGACCTGGCTTTTCTACTTCATTTCCCCTTATTCTCACGGTTCCTGACGTTTTTTGAATAAAGCCACCTACAATGTGTAAAAATGTACTTTTCCCACAGCCACTAGGACCTACAATACTGACAAATTTTCCTTCTGGTATTTCCAAACTAATATCTTTAATAGCGAGTACTTCTTCTTTACTAGAAGTGTAAACTTTTCTTAGACTTTCAATTCTCATTGCAGGAATTTTGTTTATCATTGCAGTATTCCTCCTTGAAAAAATTTCCATTTTTTATTTATTTTATGAGGGAGTTATTACATCCTCCCTCATCAATCACCGATTACTGTGCTGGTAATAAAGAAGTATCAAGCAATTCGTTTAATTCAAATGGAGCATCCAACCAACCATCATTCACCATAATTTCTTGAACTGCCTCCCAACCTTCAATATCTAAATAAACAGATCGATTATTATCCTCCATGCTTAGATAGATTGCAGGATCCGCTTGAACTTTCCCTGCATCAATAATCATTTGTCTAGCTTCTTCACCGTTTTCTACATAATAATCTACTACAGCTTTATAGTCGGCTAAAAAATCTCTAACTGCATTTTCATTTTCTGTGATAAATGTTGGATCAAAGAAAATAACTAAAAAGTCCTCATCTAAAGGAATTCCAGTTTTTGAAGTGAATATTGTTTTAAATTCACCACTAGCTTCTGCTTCCGCGAAGAATGGCTGCGGGAACATTCCTACATCAATTCTTTTCGATTTAACAGCTTCCGTCATTGCTGGAATTGGTGTAATCGCAAATTTCACATCTTTATCAGGGTCTAAACCTGCACTTCTTAGTGCACTTCTTGTCCAAAGATCAGCTGGTGCTCGAAAGTCAGAGATTCCTATCGTTTTACCTTTAAGATCTTCAATACTTTCAATTTCTGATTCTTCTAATGCCATAAACGATGTATTAAAGCCTACATCTGGTGTATCTTTTGACATAACTGTTACAACTTTCAAATCAATACCTTGTGCGTGTGCTAGCATTGAAGCTCCTTGTCCAAGAGAACCAGCATCAAGCTGTCCTGCTTGATAAGCATTAAGTCTGTCTGCATTTGCTCTGAATTGAGAAATATTTAATGTATAACTTTTCCCTTTGTTTGGAGCTAAATCTTCACCTGCAATATCAAGTAACCACAGTGTTTCTTCAGTAGCATATCCTCCACCAAACCGTATTTCTACTGGCTCCGTATTTTGTGAGATTTCTGTACTTCCACCTTCGCTTTCCGACCCGGAACTTTGAGAAGTATCAGTTGAGTTACTCGTTTGACTACATGCAATTAACATTGTAACTATAAACGAAATAATTAAACTAAATAGTAACTTTTTTTTCATCATCATCATCCCCCATATTTTCAAGTTAAAATTAAAATCATTGTTAGCTAAATCTAGTAGTCCATTTGCTTTACCATTCTTTTACTATTTCAATTATTAGATACTCTCACTCCTTTCTAACATCGTTTCAAAGATAAAACATAAATCGTATTTGTAAAATCATCTAGCAAATATGATTATGATGAGTAACGTTCTGAATTCAATTCTATCTTCAGATTCTTCCGTAATAATAAAATACTTTCTTTTTTACAGTTACATAGACTGTTTTTAAAACCTTAAATTTCCACAATGCTTAATGTTTTATATATAAAACCATGTTTTGTACTATATGCATAGTGTATATAATACAAAAATAAAAGTCAATAAATATTCTAAAAATTTTAATTATTTAAAATAGTAGTAAATACTTAATATAAAGTTTAATAAAGTAGATTCTAAAATTATTAAATTTCACCACAAAAAAGAAGCGACATATCCGTCGCTTCTTTTGTCTCTCAAACCATGCATTTTCCATTTAATCTTGTAGATAAAGACATTACCTATAAGTCAGCTGCAAGTACATTTAATGCTGCTTCTGCACATAATATATCTTGCTCACCTGTTCCGCCAGATACACCTATACCACCGACTAAATCATTTTCTATATAAATTGGTATACCTCCACCGAAAATAGTCATTCGATCCGTATGAACAATCCCATGCAATAAAGGGGGTTTGTCTTTTATTTTCGAGTACCATTCTGAAGTTGGTATCCCAAATCCTGCTGCTGTATAAGCTTTATCCTGTGCAATTTGAACAGGAATTAAATTAGCACCGTCCATTTTTAGAAAGCCACTTAAATTCCCACCATCGTTAACAATCGCTACACTTACCTTTATTCCTAATTCTTCAGCTTTCTCTATAGCTGCATCAAGCATTTTCCTTATTACATTATGAGTAAGAATATACTTCATGCTTTTTTCCATCATTACCACTCCTAAAAAAAAGAATTATCCAGATTGTATATCAAATGGCTATTATTGCAAAAAGCCCTGGTTGACTTATATTGGTCAAATCAAGGGCTGAGGGTTCTATTCAATTTCAATTATTAATTTAGCTTTTAACTGTAGAACTCATATAACCTGAAAGTTTTTCGGAAGTGTCCAATAGCTTAGGAAGTGCAATTTTCTCTATGAATTCTTCATTAAATTTCATTTCTGGTACTACTATATTGATTGCAGCCATAACATTGCCGCTACGGTCAAAGATTGGCACTGCTACCGATTGTATTCCATGATGAAATTCCCCTTTAGAATATGAATAGCCATTTTTACGGATTTGTTCTAATTCTTGCTGTAATTCAAGTAAATCAGTTTGGGTTCTTTCCGTATACGACTTCAATTCAGACCCGAATACAATTTGATTTAATTTTTCTTTCGGAAGATAGGCTAGTAATAGTTTACCGTTTGCAGTTGCATGCGCTGGTAACCTAAGCCCAATATTCACATTAACGGCTGACACCCCTCTAATTGGTGCGCTACCGATATAAACAACTTCATGACCATCCAATATAGATAAATGACAAGATGCTCCTGTTTCATCTCTTAAACATTCCAAATAATGCTGAGCAATTTCTGGAAGCTTCAGGCTACTCAAAAATGCAAAACCTAATTCTAAAACTTTTGGCGTTAAATTATACCTTTTTGTACTTTCATCTTGATAAAGATAACCAAGTGACTGTAAGGTATACAATAGTCTGTAAGGAACTGTTCTGTTTACACCAAGCTCCTTAGCAATTTCTGCTAAAGATAATGTTGGTTTATCATCATTAAATAATTTTAAAATTTGTAATCCTCTTACTAATGAATTAGCACTATATTGTTCTTTCTCGTTTTTCGACAATTTTCATCACCTCCTCATTCTTCAATATTATTAAATGAAACTCCATTAATATGATTACCTCATCTCAATGAATAAAATGTTATTGGCTGAACTCTTTATATCCTATAGATTTACATTATACAAGTATATTACCGTACATTGGAACACACTTCCCCGTTAACCAGTAGAAAATCCAATATAGCTTTATTAAAGCTTTCTGGATCCTCCTGATAACACAAATGTCCTGTATTTGGAATGATGGCAAAATTGGATTCGCGTATATTTTCATGAAAAATTTCAGACTCGCTAATAGGAGTTACTTTATCGAATTCACCACAAATAATAAGTGTAGGAACATTTATCATAGGTAAAATATCCATATTATTTAAGTTATAAAGCGAAAAAGCTACAGAACGATACCCCATCGGTCTTACCTGCGACATAATTCTTTCAGCTTCTTTTTTTACTTTTGGATCTGGATTTGGGGCAAGTAAATTTGTTACCCTTTGTTTAGCTATATCAACAGGTTCTAATGTATCTATACTATGTAGCCGCATTTGTAACTTTTTTTCATTCTCTTCCTTCGTTACACCTGCAGAACCTCTTGTTGCATCTGCAATAATTAAAGATTCGACCATCTCAGGATAACGATGACAAAAATCAATCGCAATCGCTGAACCCATAGAGTGCCCCAATACATTCACAGAGTTGTAATTTAACCGCTCAATAAATCCTTTTAAAACATCTGTGAATTGACTAAAAGTTTTATATTCCTCTTTAGGGTCAGAACTTTTTCCATACCCGGGAGCATCCCAAGCAATGACCGTAAATTTATCTTTTAAACCTTCTAATTGCTTTCTCCAAGACTGAGAGTTATTTCCCAAACCGTGAAGTATCACTAACGGTTTACCTTCGCCTTCAATTTCATAATGAATCTGGAGATCTTCAACCTGTATAAATGGCATATGTTATCCTCCTCACCCTTATTTATCAATAAAAGCTTATTGATTACAACAATAAGGTGTTTTTCAAAAAAGTATGGTTATAGAATCGTTGCCCTTTATATCAGTCATTTTAATATTATATATCATTTTGACTTTTTTCGAAAATTTTAATTTTGCAATTATACAAAAATTTCCCCTGTAAAATTATGTTAGGAAGGATTTTTTCCTATTAATCTTCAAATCTTTCAAGTAATTCAATAATCACTTTAAACGTAGCTCTTGTATCCATATAAGCATATCTTCCTTTACCATTGTAAAAGTTACCTGTTTGAATGACTGGATATCCCATATCCTCTAACAATTTGACTTTTTTATCCATATCTTTTACAACAAATGAGATATGATGGATTCCTTCACCCAATGTCTCTAAATGTTCTTTCCAAGTACTTGGAGAATCACCTGGTTCAATTAATTCTAGTTGAATTAAAGGGGTATTAAAAAACATATATTTTGACTTACCTTCAGTTGGATGTCCTTTATAAACAACCTTTGTAACCTCACTTGCCCCAGATTCGATCACAGATGGTTTTTCCATTCCAAGTAATTTACAGTAGGCCTCTGCAGCAGCGTCAAGGTCCTTTACAACGATAGCAAGCTGCTCCACTTTATTTGTCCCTAAAAGCGGCAGTATACTGTCATCCACCGGTTTTTCCCACTCTGTTTGTCTTGGCTCTGCACTTTCAAGCAGTTCCATTAATATTTTATGATCATCAAGTGTATCTACATATACGTACCGGCCGTCACTAGAGGTAAATTCACCCGTTTGTAATACTGGGTATCCATTTTCTTCTAAAGAAGGTAGCCTTTTTTGGATAGAATCCACATCAAAAGCAATATGATGAATTCCTTCACCTACTGTATCTAAAAATTCTCGCATTGTTCCTGGATTTTGATCCGGTTCTATGAGTTCAAATTGGACAGTCGGTGTGTTTAAAAAGGCAAGTTTAGATTGTGAATTGGTTGGTTCTCCTCTAAAAAACACCTTCGAAACAGAATGACCGCCAGTCAGAAAAGGTTCAACTTTCTTAATGCCTAATAAACTTGTAAAGGCTTCATTGGCACATTCAATATCGTTTACGACAATTGCAATTTGGTTAATAGTTCTATTTCCTACTAATGGTTCAGTCATATCTATCAACCTTCCTTCTAATTTTTTAACCAAGGCCGCGCACCGACAAACCACCATCGCTGGAAATGACTTCACCTGTAATAGCACGTGCTTCATCAGAGGCCAAAAGTACATATGCAGCAACGTGATCTTCAGGCAATTGTGCAATCTGAAGCGGATTACGTTTTTTAATGCTGCTTGCTTTCGTCTCATTATCAACGATTTTAACAAATGGACGCAGCGGTGGTATCACAGAAAGCGCTGTCAGTGTGCCCCCCGGTGCTACTGCATTTACCCTGATATGTGGCGCAAGCTCGAACGCCAGCTGGCGCATTAATCCAATTTGGGCATGCTTGCTCGCTGTATACCAAACACCGCCTCCATCTGGATAGAAACTTGCACCTGACACTGAAAATATAATATTACCATTTGTTTTTTGCAGTTCTTCAAGAGCTGCCTTTACTCCAAAGAAAGATCCTTTCACGTTAATATTGAGAAGGAAATCATAAGCTTCTGAAAGCGCATCAGGAGTCACATCGGCAAATTTGGCAAATCCATCGAATACGCCAGCATTCGCTATGAAAACATCTAATTTGCCGAACTGCTCCACAGTAGCTTGTACAGCTCGTTCGTTATCTTCATAAATGCTTACATCTCCCTGACAAGTGAGAATAGATTCACCAAACTCTTTTTTCATTTTTGCTAACGTTTCTTGAGAACGACCAATAATACTTACTTTTGCTCCTTCTTGTATAAAACGGCGCGTTACTGCTTCTCCTATTCCGGAGGCACCGCCTGTAATCAATACTACTTTATCTTTTAAGACCATTGCCATAATCCTCAACCTCCCTTGTTATACATCACGAACTGTTTTCATACGAAAATGGCTAGATTTCGTGTATTAATTGTCGTTTGATCAACTATGAAAACTCGCTTTGCCAACTTCCATTGTCCATCTTCATAAATGAACTCATCACGACGCTCACCAGAGATTAAATCATGATGAATATCTGTACTTCGACTACGGTAAATAAGTAAATAACTGTTTACAACCGCTTTTTCTTTTGGAATAAACTCCTCTAAACAAACATTACTAACAAAGCGCCTTGTACGTGATGGTGGAAGTTCAGCCCAAGCATAGTTTGTTTTTAGCCGATCAACACGTATCTTTAATAACTCTATGTCATCATCAAAAGCAAACATATCAGTTGAATAATCTGGCCGTTCGATGCCTTCTTTATTAATACGAACAGGCATTTGATATTTTAGGTTTGGATGCATCAGATTAAACCAAGCGTCAAAATCGATATCATCAAGCAGCTTCGCTTCTTGATACAGCCATTGTTCAAATTCATATGATGCAGTCATCCTTTCTAAAGACATCATAACTCCCCCAATACTAAAGATTAATTTTGTCGAATATTCCATATTCAAAACAGGTGATAAACTATTGTATAAGTCTTGTTAACCTTTCATTAAATCTAGCCAGTACCGATAAAAGTTTCTTTGATTAGCTTCTGTAAATTTATCATCGTATACAATACCTGGACCAGCAAAGTCAGTGACAGGTTTTCGATGTAATCCCATTGTATAATTATAAGTAAGTTCTTTCATCACCGGCATGTGTCCGGTCGCTGCCTGAGTAATATCCGTAAAAACCTCTGTATCATCTTGCTCAAAGATTCCAGAAGGACTGAATGTTAAAATAAATGATTCTCTCGAACGCTTCTTCCATTCTTCAGGTGCATTTTTTTCAACTAAAAACCATGCAATCACTTCCATTTTACCGTTATCAATCGGTTTCCAGAGACGTATCGATGTATTAGAGATTAGCTGATCTTTAATTTTCGTATGTGAAATTAGGAATGATAAGTTCGGGAAGATATTACCAATCATATTTTTAAGATTTGCTAATACCTCATACTGCTCGTTGGATAAATTAGATTTATATTCAGATTTTAAATCCTCAGGAAAGGCAAAATCAGGATTAGGCATACCAAGATTTAAACCATGTCCATTCTTCGTATGAATTTGATACCCCATTTTTGAATAGGTTGCACTAGGTACCATTCCCAACTTGGCAATAGATCCATGTGTAACCATTGTGTGATAAGAATCACCTACAAAATTGTCAGCACCAATTTTCCAGTTCGAATGGAGAATAAATCTTTGCGGCGGTCCCACAACTTCCATATCTGCACGACCAACTAAAATATCTAGATACCATTTAAAATCACCTAAGAAATAAGTCAATGGTTCAGCTTCTTCATTCCATGTACCAAATAAAAGTCCCTTATACGACTCTATTCTAACTTCGATCAATCCTAATTTAGATTTATCCAACGTGTCACCGTAAATATCTTTTTGTAAAGGTACACCGATAAGGTCACCATTGTTTTTGAAATTGAAACCATGATAAGAACAAACGAATGAAGCATTGTTTCCTTTATCTGCACGACATAATTTCATCCCACGGTGTGTACACATGTTATAAAAAGCTTTAATTTCATTATCTGCGGTCCTTGAAATAATTACTGAATATCCAGCTACATCTCTTAACATATAATCATTTTTGTTTGGAATTTCAGACTCATGACCGATAAAAACCCATGTTTTCATAAAGACATTTTTATGTTCTAATTCGTATATTGATGGATCGGCCAAAATATAAGCAGGAATTGAGCCTTCTTCAGGTAAAACGGTTTCATTTAAATAGTCAACCTTTTCATTGTCAGTCATTTTATCTAAATTCTTTTTCGTTTTGATCATTCGTAAACTCCTCCTTAGCTATAAATGAAATAGTTGACAAAGGAGCAGGAGGATACTCTAGAATAAATCTTTGAAATCCCCTACTACTTTTATATGGAGCTCCCTATAGCTCTATCCAACTTTAATAATAGCATCTTTATTTTTCAAAGCGGTTAATACACTAAGTGCAGCCAAATAACTAGTTTTAGGGTTACTTGGCATCGGGTCATTTTCTACTTGAACTGAAAGCTTTCCAAATGAACCTGTTGCTTCTATTATATGGCTATTTTTTTTCACAGCTGGATCAGATATAATTTTTACACCTGTTCTCTCTGTTCCTAAGCCCGCTAATGATAAGATAATCGATACATTAATATTTTTAGGAAACAACTCAATAGCTTTGCTCGCTGAACCTTCATATAATATATGTTCTTTATCGAGAGGAGCACCAGGTAATGCATTGGGCGGCTTCCTTGTTATTATTGTCACAGAAGTAAGTTCACCAATGGACTGTGCTGCTTTTAGAACATCTAGTCCCCCGATTGCTCCAGATGGCAAATGAACTTTTGTTCCGTTTGATTGACAAATTCCTTCTAACTTTTTATAAAAATTGTGATCTGACATTGCTCCTACACTGCTTAGAACTAAGTCTTTTCCATTTTCTAAAATAGTAGATGCATAGTCTTTAACAGCTTGAACTGTTGCTGCTTCCACTATAACATCCACATCAGATTGAAACATTGTTTCGGGGTTTACGTAATATTTTGTATTAAATTCTTCTGCAAGCTTTTTGCCCTTTATTTCATTTGGTGTATATACACCAATTATTTTTGCATCTGGAATTAACTCCCTAATATTAATACTATGAAGAAGGAATTTTCCGATATTTCCGGCACCGATCAATCCAATTTTCATTAAAACTCCCCCTACTTAGTTTCCTAAACCGTACGAATCTGCGTATAATTCTAAACCACAATGTCTTGTTTCCCGCGAAAGTCCACTTTCTTTATGACCAGGAAAATCAAGGTGAAGATCTTGGAATACTGTATGGTTATTATGAAAAACCGCTCCTGCTTCTAACAGATCTGCTAATTGAATCGCCACTGATTCATCTTCAGTCCAAACGGATGCTCTAAGTCCAAATTCACTATCATTAGCTAGTTTGATCGCTTCCTTAGTATCCGCAAAAGTTAAAATAGGAATTACCGGTCCAAATTGTTCACTCCGAACAATCTCACTTTCTTGAGTAGCTCCAGTAACGATTGTTGGCAATATATAATAGCCATCATCCCAAGAATCTGGATCTAATTGGATACCACCTGTTATAACAGTAGCTCCTGCTTTTTCTGCACGATCAATTAATCCTTTCACATACTCAAACTGAGATTTATTATTTAATGGTCCCATTTCAACATCAGGTTGAATACCATTCCCTACTTTCACACGTTGAAATTCTTTTGTTAATTTTTCAACTAGCTCATCATATTTTGACTCGTGAACATAGATTCTTTTGATTGCTGAACATACTTGGCCTGCAGCACGCAGAACACCGAAACGAAGCTTTTTAATCATTTCCGTATCTAGATTTGCACCTGGAAGAATAATTGCCGCATCATTTCCTCCAAGTTCCATATATAAATTTTTAACTGTTCCAGAAGCAGCTCTCATAATATCCTTACCAGTTTCCGTACTACCGACAAAAGAAATAGTACGAACTCTTGGATCTGAGCATAAAACATCTCCAACAACACTTCCTGAACCTGTTACGATATTAATAACTCCATCTGGAAAATAAGAAGCTACAACTTTTAAGAAAGTCATAATCGTTAATGGACAGTTTGTCGCTGGTTTTACCACAACTGTGTTTCCTGTCAAAATAGCCGGTATAACCCGTTTAAATGTTAAAATCATTGGAGAGTTCCATGGTGAAATTACAGCTGTTACCCCTCGAGAACGCTTTCTTATTTGTACTTTTTGGTTACCATGTAATGGTTCGGGCTTCCACCATTCTAATAATTCATCGGCCGTTTCGATCATCACATCTACACACCGAAGTAAATCTTTTTTAGCTTCAACTAATACTTTCCCATTTTCTCTTACTAATAATGTTACATTCTCTTCAACAAGTGATTTAATCTCTTTAGCTGCGGATTTCATTCGGTCCACACGATCATTTAATTCACTTCTTGACCAGCTTTCATAAGCTGTTGCAGCTACTTCAATTGCTTTATTTACTTCTTCTTTTGTACATAAAGCTACTTCTCCTACAACTTCATTTATGTCTGCAGGGTTTATGACTTTTGCTGTTTTATTAGATTGAATCCATTTTCCGCCAATTAAATATTTACCTGAAACAAATGGTTGTGTCACTATCATTTTATTCCTCCTCTACAACTTCTTTGGTTTGAAAGCATCTGCTGCACCTGGAGGTCCACCAAATGGTTTTGCCATTGGTCCTACTGATTCCATATCAACAACAATCATTGTTGGCTTCTCGTTTTCAATTGCTTTCTCAAGCTCAGCAGTAAATTCGTCAGGTGAGCCGATTCTTGATGCCTCAAAACCCATCGATTTTGCTAATAATACAAAGTCAGGACTCAATAAATCTACTGCTACTTGCCGTCCATAAGCCGCGTCTTGAATATTTCGTAAGACACCATATCCCGCATCATCAAACAGAACAACAATGAGTGGTAAGTTTTCCTGAGCGGCAACAGCCATTTCTCCTACATTAACCATAAATCCACCGTCACCTGCCATTAGTACAACCTGTTGATCTTTACAGGCTATCTGTGCACCGATGGCAGTCGGTAAACCTTGGCCAATCCCTCCGCCAGATGCATGGATTGAAGTCCGTGGTTCGTATATTTCAAATAATCGACTTCCCCACACATTAGCCTGTACTGTTACATCACGAACTAAAATTGAATTTCGGGGTAACACTTTTTGCATTCCATCCAATATTTGTTCATAAGGTCCAAGGGTTTCCCTTAACTGTGTTCGTAGTTTTTCTCTTACCGTTTTTACCTCTTCTATATACTCTTTGTCAGGTGTAATTGACATATCTGATATGTCATGTATTATCTTTGTTAAAATCTCTTTTGCATCTCCTACTAGTCCATAAGTAGATTCATAATTACGATTCATAGCCAACCAATCAGCATCAATAGAAATATGTTCGTTTGGTACTGATACCTTCCAGTTAGATGTCTCATTTCCTCTAAATCTAACGCCAATACTTATTAGAAGGTCGGAGTTTTTTAATAAATCTTTTGTTAATTCATAAGCAGCAAAATGACCAATACATTGCGGATGATCTTCAGGAATACTCCCCTTACCTGATTGACTTGTGATTACAGCTGCCCCAATCATTTCCGCTAATTCCTGTACTTCTTTGGATGCACCTGCGGTAATCACACCACCACCAGCCCAAATCACTGGACGACGGGAATTACTTATTTTTATTAATGCTTCTTCTGGTAGATATGGAATTGAATGATTTATTGTCGTACTTCTAACTTCTTGAATAGGATTATTAGGTATAATTGCAGATTGAAAATCAATCGGAATTTCAAGTGTAACTGGTCCTGATGGAGCAGCAAAAGCATCTTGAATTGCATTTCTAACAACAGCAGATGTTTGCTCTGGTTTTCTTAAACGAATTGCCTTTTTAGAGGAACCCTCCATCATTGACAATTGATCTTTCATTTCATGAATATATCCTCTTCCTGTTCCTAAATAGTTTGAAGCTACTTCACCTGTAAGATGTAGAATAGGAGTCCCAGCAGCCCAAGCTTCAACTAATGAGCCAGCAGCATTTCCAGCGCCTGTACCCGTACTTGTAATTACGACTCCTAATTTACCAGTGGCACGGGCATATCCATCGGCCATATTAACCGCTCCACTTTCACCCCTGGAGCAAACCAAGTGAATACTTCCTTCTCGAAGAATAGCATCATAAATCGGCATATTGTGGATACTAACAATGCCAAAGGCGACCTCTACACCTGCACGAACTAATTCTTGTACTATAGCATCTGCTGTGGTAAATTCAATTTGTTCAAGTTGATTCATCACTAATTCCTACCTTTTATATAGATTAAAGCGCTTTTCCGAGCGCCCCTGCAGTTTCAATAGTTGAACCCGATACATAACTCGATTGTTTAGAGGCTAGAAATAAAATAACACTCGCAACTTCTTCTGCCTCCCCGACACGACCAATTGGAATGTTCCTTTTCTTTGCTAGATCAGCATAATAATCTTCTGGGTTCATGTCAGGGGCATTTTTCATCCTTCTACGTTCCCACTGGTCTGTGCGAATTAGACCTAAACTAACAGAATTCACCAAAATATTATCTGGTGCAAGTTCTTGTGATAACGTTTTACTTAAATTTAACAAACCTGCTCTAGTTGCCGCAGTTGCGACCATATGTCTTTCAGGTTCTTTTGCTAGCGTTGCATTAATATTTATAATCCTGCCACCGCCCTGCTTTACAAGATAAGGATGAACTGCCCGTATAGCATAAATGATAGCAAAGTATTTTAATTGTATTTGCTGTTCCCATTGTTCATCTGTAACATCAAAGAAGTAGCCCATTACACTTTGACCCGCAGCGTTAACTAAAATATCAATGCCTCCAAAGCTTGAAGCTGTATTCTCAATAAACGATGTTACATCAAGTTTATTTGTTACATCACAAGTAGCAGCATAAATAGAACTAGCCTCTCCATATTTCATAAGATGGTCGTAAGCTTTATCTTTCCGTTCTTCATTTCTTCCACAGATAGCGACTTTGGCTCCTTCTTGAAGGAACATTTCAGCTGTTTTAAGACCAACACCCGATGTTCCTCCCATTATTACAGCAATTTTTCCATTTAAGCCCAAATCCATAATGCATCCCCTTTCAAAATTAGGTCAAAGCCCTAATATCTACCCAACCTGGATCTTTTTTTCCGCACATAGCTGCTCTAGCCTCAGGTTTTGGCGGTCCAGCAATTCCCCATTGATCCATTAAATGGGGTACACGTTTCCAAATACGTGCGATCCATTCATTTTCATCTTCAATTGTTTCAAGATAACAGGTGTACTCCATGACAAAATTTGCCGGATCTTGGAAATAACAAAAGATGTTGTCTCCTGGTCCATGGCGCCCTGGCCCCCAAAGCTCTTTAAATCCTGCTTTTCTTACATTACTAATTCCTCTCATCACTTCATCAACACTATCCAACTCATAAGCAATATGGTTTACTGAAGCATGTTGGTCTTGATTAAAGGCAATAGAGTGATGTTTTCGGTTACATCTTAAGAAAACCATTTGATGTTCGCTCCAGTCTGTAACTTTAAATCCTAAAACATCTGTATAAAATTCAGTAATCATATCAAGATCGGTTGTGTTCATAACAACGTGATTAAGTCTTACAGGATCAACATTTTTCTTATTCCAAATTGATGTATGAACTTCTACCCAAGCAGACAATTCTATACAACGTTTTTCTGGGTCGACAAATCTTAGCCCATAGCCCTTTCCTTCTTCATCCAAATAACCAGGTCCACTAATAATTGGTACATTTTTTGAAGCTAAAATTTCAGCTGCACGATCAACGGTATTTTTATCAACCATTCCAAAAGCAATATGATGAAGACCTCTTTGTTCACCTTTATGCAAACTCATAATATGGTGTTCAGGACCTGCCCCCCTAAAATAGGCCGTTTTTTCATCCTTTGAGACTAAGTCTAAACCCCATATATTCTCATAAAAATCCGCGGTTTCCAAAATATTTGGGGTAATTAAACTAATATGACGCAAATGCGTTATCCCTAGCATATTAGCACCTCCACTTATAATTTTCGTATCAATATTGAATGATGCCTATAACAAAATCATGTAGGGACGATCCAACAGATAAATACGAGGATCGTCCTCATCAAGATTTTTTTAAACGAATTAATATTTTTTTATCAAAACTTACGAAACATTAATCAAAAACCCTATTTATAATTATTATTTTTGATTAATAATTGCTTCTCTCTCTTTTGCACGTTGTATACGAACTTCCTCTAATTCACTGCCTTCTGGATATGTTGGTAAATTAGGTTTGTTAGCGCCTAACATTACTAACATTAATGCCTCTTCATCACCATCATTTCGGATTCCACGATATACTCCAGGGGGGCTGCTGATACAATCCCTTTCATTTAATGCAATTTCATGTACTTCACTATCGCTATCCTCTTGGATAAGTGCAGTTACGTTACCTTTTAAAATAAAGAACACTTCTTCTACATCATCATGTAAATGCAATGGTCCAATACATCCTGGAGGCAACACCATTGTACTTAGTGTAAAATTTTCCGCTGTAATTACATTTGCATCGGCATTCGCAGTAGCACCACGGCCAATATATCTCATTTGTGCTCGTTTGTATCTAGGATCAATATCTTCTTGAAATTTTAAAACATTCCAGTCTAAAGACCGATTTTGCAGCCTAGCAACATATTTCTTTTCAAATTCTTTAATGTCTAATTTTTTTTCTGTCATTTAAAACACTCCTTTAAAATTTTGATAATGTTTTATATAGTAAACAATGTTTTACCCTTGAATTAATAATAAATTTAATTCACTTAATTGTCAACCAAATATTATGAAAATTTAGAATCTATGAAATCAAATAATTAAATAAACAAATAAAAATGTGGATGGCCTAATTTATAGGCCATCCACATTTTTTAGCTGTGCAGCAAGCTTTCTTAAACCGCAGCTTTTTTATCATTAGCGACTCTTTCATCTCGGACTTCTGCTGCTTCTTTTTTCAACGCAAATAAATATGCAATAAAACCAAGTCCTGCAGAAATAATTAACATGACAATTGACGGTCCAAAATCACCATTAGCGAGATCCCGCATCCAACCCATAATATAGGTTGAGAATCCGCCAAGGATATTCGTAAAACCCATAAGTCCGGCAGCTCGTCCAGCTGTTTCTGGTGTAGAGAACTTAACGATAAATAAATTACTTAATTGAAAAATTCCACCTTGAGCCCCCATTGCTAATCCCATACATATCCCTGCAAAAACTGGATGCGGAGCAAATATTGCAGTTGTTAAAAATATAGCGGTCATACAGAAAAGTATTGTTGCAATCAAGCTAGGGCGTTTTGTCTTATCTGACAAATATCCACATAGTAACACAAATCCTAATGCAAAGAGCCAGGATAAAGATGTTACACCTGACATTGCTTCCCTAGAAAAATCTTTCGCTTCAACTAGATATGTCGGAAGCCAAATACTAAGTCCAAAAAACAAAAATGATGACATTAACATTCCGAACCAAGCAATCCAATATCGATAGTCTTGAGCGAAATTTTGCTTTGGTCTTTTAGACTTATTCTCATCAACTTGGCGAATATATACTAACTCTTCATTACTTACTTTAGGGTGTTCTTCTGGTGTATCTCTAATTAAAAACAAGAACATTGGAATGACAAGGAAAAGATTAAAAGCAGCTAATATATAAAAGGCAGCTTGCCAATGGAATGTAGCAATGATTGCCGTTAACATCAGTGCACCAATTGCAGGACCAAAGTAGTTTCCAGATAACCAAGTAGACTGTGCACGACCTGTTTCACGGTAGTTAAACCAATTTGCTATAAGCTTTCCACAAATAGGAATCATCATTCCTTCACCAAAACCGAGAATAATTCGGGTGACTAGGAACATTTCATATGATGTTGATAAAGCTCCACCTATCATAGTACATGTCCAAATAAAGAGACCCATAATTGCGGTTTTTCTTGCACCAAACTTATCAATAACGAATCCCCAAAAAATATTTGAAAGCGCATACGAAACTGTGAAGATAAAAGTCATAAGCCCTATCTTTGCATTTTTGTCAGGGCCTACCAGGCCAAGGTGTTCTAAAAATTCAGGATCTGTTTGAATAATAGAAATTCCCAATTTATCGATCTGTCCAAAAAACCAAAAGAAAAAGATTGGAATTCCAATTAGAAACCACCTTTTATTTCCGTCAAACATTTTATTTCCCCCTTCAAATACTAGAAAATGTAGGTTTAGTATATATTTGAACTTAACACCATTATGGAGTTTAGTCCTCCTCTCTTAATTAGTTATAAGGGTTACATGTTACATATATAAAACATTGTTTATTATTCTTCTTAATTTTAAAATTTTTGAAATTTTATGTCAATAAAAAACTTCAATACAAACATTTTAATGTCATTAATGTTAAAAATCATTACTTTAGCGTAACTAATAAAGAATAAAATGCAAAAAAAATTTCCCATGAACTGAACTAAATGACATATCTTAACTAGTCAATATAACTCAATTATGAAAATGTCGTTATTAGATTTATCCGTTACATAAAAAATCACCCTGTTCTGTAACAGGGTGATTGCATATATTCTTCTTATTTTTTGCTGGAAATATATAATTCCTCATCAAATGTTGGTACAAAATTATAGATTTTCCAGTTACCAGATTTGTCTTTCTTTAAATTGTATACACCATCAAGTGTATCAGTATATTCAAAAGAACTGTTTTTATCTTTCATAGAAATCGTATAAGAAAGATCTGTTACTTCAATTGAAGCTACACGTGTATTTACGGATAGCGCAGTAACAACCATATTTTCGTCATTAGCTGAAATTGTTAATTCTACGCCATCTTCCTCCATCATTTGGTACATTTCGATTGAGTCGTTTGCAACTAATTGATAAAATCCAGTAGTATTTGCATCATAAAGTGCTGCTAATTCAACGTAAGACTTCACTTCTACGAAAGTATTTTCTTGTTTAATGTGATTTTCTACGAAGTTAATTAAATCTTGTTCGTTTGTCAGATCTGCTGTTTCTTTATTCATTGCACGATGTAACATAACAATAGCTTGAGCTCTTGTAGCATTATTTTTTGGCTTAAATGTAGTTGGTGAAGTCCCCTTAACTATTTCAGTTGCTGCTGCTTTATTAATCTCTTCAAAAGCCCAATGTGATTCTTTCACGTCTGTAAAAGGTGTGGCAGTTACTGCCGGGAATTCAATTGTCTCTTTAAAAGCACGAACGATAATCGCAGTAATTTGGTCACGAGTGATAGGTTCATTTGCACCAAATCTACCATCTTCAAAACCTTTAATAATATCTAAACTACTAGCGATATTGACATAACTATAATACCAATTACTTTCTTTTACATCAGAAAAAGATTTAGGTTGTCCATTGCTTTCTAAATTTAATGCAGTTACTAGGATTTTTACGAATTCTGCTCGTGTAATGTTATTTTCAGGTCTTACTGTCATGTCAACATATTCCCCGAATTCATCATCTACAACAGTTTCAATATATCCATCAATAATATCAGCATTTATAAAATCATCAATTTCATAAAAAGCCCAATAATCTTCCTCCATATCCATAGCAATATAATGATCGATCGTTTTGTTCGTTGTTGCAGTGATGTTAACAGGTAATACGAAAAGTGCTACTAATATAAACGTGACTAAAAGTTTAATAGTTTTCATTCATCTTCCTCCTTAAATTCATATTTATAAAAATAGCACAATGCTCAATCAAAATCATTAGTATATTATTGGATAATTTCTAATCAAACACTTTCCCCGAAAGATAAGACCATTTATAAAAAAAGAAACCCCACTTTTAAAAAAAGTGGGGTTTCTCCACAATCTGAATAGCTAACATCAATTAGCTCTTTATCTTACTCTGTGCTAACAAACAAATGCAGCTCCAACGATGATTAATAAGATAAACAACACAACGATTAACACAAAATCGTTTTTGTGACCGTAAGACATTGACATTCCCTCCTATAAATTATTTATGAGATTGATTTCTCAATATCAATATAATTTATGATGAAGGAATATACTTTGATTGTGCCATAGCTTTGAACTATAATTTTTTTACAATTTAGTTAATTCATCTCTATCTGCAGCTTGCGGAGGTTGTTCCATCCAGCCATATTTGATCATTAGATTTGCAGCATCTTCAGTAAACATTGCTATTTCTCCCATCAAACGTGTGTAATGAGTAGCAAGATCTCGTCTTGAACTGACAGACATAGAGATTCCATAGTTCCCTAAACCTGCAGAATTTAGTGCAGTTACATGGAATAACATTAATTTCTCAGAAAATGGCGATGTTGTTGAATTGGTTACATATGTAGCTGAAGAATCAAAGGAAGAAAGGTCTTCCTCCTTTAAAACAGAAGTAAATACATTGATATGCTTAGCGGCTATTTCTTTACCTCTAACAAATAAATTGCTTATATCCTTCGTGTTAGCAGCTTGACTGAAACCTGTTATTAAAGCTAATCCTATTGTATTTGTCATAGTATTTTTGAACAAATGTGTAATTTCCATTGCATTCAATGGTCGTCGCTCTCCAAACCATCCAGTCAAAAACCCTTGTTTTTTAACAAAGTCAACTTTTTCAGGGACCGGAATAAAAGGAGGACGAATAAAATATCCTTTTTCTAAAATTAATTCCCTTGCTTTCGTATCTGTTTCTGCAGAACCATTTAATACTTCTCGATAAAAACTGTTTATATCTGATCTAGCACTTAAAGCCATTGATAATGAATGAACTTGTAATTCCATACTGCTCATAAACCAAATGTAAAAGAGATAGAATGGGTCAGAGAAAAGACGGGGTGCTTTTGGAACTACATCCTCATCATTAAACCCTTGTGGAATAGGGAAATTTTCCTTTAAAAGAAGTTCTTCAATTTTGGGGATACGCTTGTTACAAATGTTTAATGCATGTATTAACAAAGACTCAATATCGGGATCCTCTACGTTGTCTAAGAAGTGAATTATCATACATTTTGTTAAAGTTTCTGAAAAATATGTACTCCATAATGCACCCATTTCAACGGAAGTCATGCTTTGATGTTGTTGACTGTTTTCCACGATTTTTTCACTCCAATATATTCATAATTTTAAGTGCAGATACTTTAGTATTTGCAAATACAAATAAATTATTTTTCAGAGTTTATTATGGTAAGGTTATATGTCATTTGTTACTTTTTATCATTATCTCTTGATATCGGTTAAGGAGCTTATCCAGTTCATGACTAACCACTACTGTTTCTTTATGTGTAAATCCCTTTTTTTCTGCCATTACTATCATTTCTTTTCGTTTCATTTCAATTGATTGTCTTAGCTCATCAATATAGGAAATTACAGCAGCCATGTAAGCCCTCCCAAGTTATAATTACTATTGATAATAGCATTACTCTCTGTAAAATATTATGACTATTGTCACAAATATCCATTCATATTAATATTTAATAAATTTTTACTATACTTATTACCTAACATAATAAATGATATCTAAATATATTAGACACGAACGAGGAATACATTAACATATCGTTCATAAAAATAACCTTGCGCGATGCAAGGGCATTGGTTATCTATGAACATGATTCTATTTAGCTACTATATATTAATATTCTTAGATAATTTTTTTTATTTTTGAAACGATTGATTCATTATTTTCTATTTCATCAGTTAGTAATGGTAAACTAATTGAGACGGCAGTGCCTTTATTTACTTCACTTTCTACTTGAATATTTCCACCTAAAGTCTCGATCACCCGATAGGAAACCATCATCCCAAGCCCAGTCCCTTTTACACTTTTTGTACTAAAGTATGGTTCACCTAATCGTGATACTTGTTCTTTTGTCATTCCGACACCTTTGTCTTCAATTCGTATAACCACTTGTTTTCTCTTCAACCCTTGAACTTTTAATAATCCTCCATTAGGCATAGATTCAATTGCGTTTTTTAGGATATTAATAATACATTGTTGAAATGAGGCATGTTCACCTAAAAAGAATGCTTTCTCAACTTTTGATACAATATTGACACTATTCATATTTGCAAAAGGCCGTATTACATCTAATGATTGACTTATTTCATTTTCTAAATCAAGTTTTTCTAATTTATTGATTGAAGGCTTTGCAAAAAGTAAATAGTCTTTTATGATTGCTTCCGCACTTTTTAATTCTTCCGTTGCTATATCGATATAATACTTTTGTTTTTCACATTTAAGGCTAGGTTCTTGTCTTAATAATTGTAGAAAACCAATGGCAGATGTCATTGGATTACGAATTTCATGGCCAAAGCTACTTGCTAAATGAGTGACAACTTCCATTTTTTTCGCCTTCTGAAACTCTCTTTGAAGTTGTTTATTTCTAATTAATAATTCAAAAGTTAATGAACAAATTAATGTTCCAATGATTTGGAGAGGAAGAAAAACAATGAAGCCAATTAGCTCGACAGGGGCTTTAAAAACAACACCAATTAAGATCACTGTTAATAGTCCTGAAAATGTAGATAGAGTAACCGTCCAAATAACTCGCTGTTTTGAAGAAAATGATAGAAATTTTTTATGAAGGGCTATACAAATAGTTGTTTGTGTGGTTGCTATAATCGTTGCCACAATAATTCCTAATCCGCCTATAATGGACCGGTATGCCACGGTTATCAAAAGTAAGACAATAGCAACGACAGGACCCCCGTATAATCCAGCAATCCACAACAATACTTGACGTAAATCATAATTGAAATCCTCGTTAACATTTACTGTAAATGTCATACACAGAAAAATGAGAATTGATGCAACAATTACCGAAACTAATTTAATTTTTTTTTCACTTCGGTTTTTTCGTTCAAACCAAAGTTGAAGAAAAAATAAAGAAACTAAAATGAGGAGTAAATTTATCAAAAGAATTGAAAGATCATACATAAAACCCCTCCTTAAAATAGGAATATTTCACTATTAAATGTCAAATTATATACAAAAATAGATTGAAACTGTCTAAAATGTTTATTGCATCAATTTAAGGCAACGTTTGATTATATAAATTTTATTGGAAATCTACTAATATGTAAATATATTTTTTGATAATTTAAAATCTTTCGCGCGGTCAATATTTCCTAGTAAATAAGAATAACGAAAACTTAAAATCATTTATAGAATAATAGAAAAGCATCCCTTTATACAAAAAGAGATGCTCTCATATGATTTCTATACTGTTACTTGTTTTAAGTTCTGTTTAAATCGGACAAAGAATATCGTTCCTCTATCACTAGTTTCAATATCTATAGAAGCATTATGCCTGGAGGCAACACTATAGCAAACTGCCAATCCTAACCCTGTCCCTTTTTCTTTCGTAGTAAAAAAAGGTGTACCGAGTTTATCTAGAATATGTTTGTCAATGCCGCTACCCTGATCTTGAATCTCTAAGACTACTTCACTACTTTCACTGTCAGTATATGTCTTTATCGTAAGTACGCCTTCCGAGTCCATAGCTTCTAATCCATTAAGTACTAAATTTAAAATAAGCTGACGGATTTCTTTTTCATCTAGAGAGAGTAATGGACAATTTGATAATTTTAACTCAATCGATTTATCAAAAAGTAACGCCTCAGCTTGCAAAAGAGGAAAGACTGCCTCAATAATTTTATTTACATCCTGCAACTGACGATCCGCCACTTTATTTTTTGCAAGTGTTAAAAACTCAGTAATTATTGAATTTGCCCGATTTAATTCATCGATCATTAAATTTATATATTCATCTGGTAAAGATTGTTGCTGCTGATTTTTTGATATTTGAAGAAATCCTAATACCGTTGTCATTGGATTACGAATCTCATGGGCAATTCCTGCCGCCATTTCACCAATTAGATTTAAGCGATCAAGCCTTCCCATTTCCTTTTCCCATTGCACTCGTTCTGTAATATCAGTTATCACACTGATTATACAAGCTTCACCGTGAATGTTAACGGCTTCCGTTGATAACAATCCTTCTCTATATTCACCAGCTTTGTTTAAATAGCTAATTCGCTTATTTCTAACCGACTCTTGAAGATCTGAGTTTCCGATACCATTATGACTGGATTCAAATTGTAAAAGATTCTTAGTACAATTAATCACTTCATCAGATTGATAACCGGTATAATCTAACCAGCTCTCATTCACATCAATATATCGATCATCTTTGAGGGAACGAATAGCAATAAGATTTGGACTGCATTCAAATATTTTACGAAAGCGCTCCTCTGATAGTTGCAGATCTTTATTTGTTAATACAAGTTCTTTTGTTTGTTCTTTGATACGTTTTTCCAGAGTAATATTATGCTGCTTAAGCTGGTTCTCCATAATCTTGCGCTCAGTAATATCACGAATAAAACAAACAAAAATTTGTTGATCTTCTACAGAATCTTCACCGATCTGTATATCAGCCGGAAATGTACTCTTATCCTTACGAATTGCAAGAACTTCAATTATTTTCCCTTTCATATTGGAAAGGATAGCTTCCCCTATTTGCTTATTATCTGCCGTCCTTAAAATGACTTCGTCAATATGGAGGCCAACTACATCGGCCTTATCGTAGCCGAACATATGCTCAATTGCTTCGTTAACAGAAAGAATATGTCCAGTTTCATTAATAGTTAAAATCGTATCAATAGACGTTTTTCCAACGACTCGTGCCAAGCTCTCGCTTTTCCGTAACATTGATGTCGTCCGCTTTAACTTTTCATTTGTATGTTCAAGTTCGATCGCATGTTGTTTTAACATTTCACTCTGCACCTTAATCTGTTCATGATAAAGATACATCTTAACAAAAGCTTCAACTTTAGATTTCAAAGCTTGTGGATCGAATGGTTTAAATATATAATCTACGGCGCCAACTGAGTAACCTTTATGAACATGCTCAGATGCTTGACTTATAGCCGTAATAAAGATAATCGGAATATGCTTGGAATTTTTACGGTTCTTAATTAATCTAGCTGTATCAAATCCATTTAAACCAGGCATTTGTACATCTAACAAGATTACGGCAAAGTTGTACATTAACACATATTTTAATGCTTCTTCACCTGATGTAGCAAAAATTAAATTATAATTTGAGGAATCCAGTACCGCTTCTAACGCTAACAAATTTTCTTGACGGTCATCGACGATTAGAATATTTACTTTCTCTATTTTATTCATAAGGAATCCCCTTCTTATCCTTGTTCCCTTTAGTTACTTTTCTATATATTCTCTCCACTGAATCAACCTCCTCATAAAGATCGGCAAATTTTGTATATGTGATTGATTCTTTACTTCCCAAGCCAAGAAATCCGTGTAAACTTAAACTATCAAAAAACAATTGATGTACTCTATGTTGTAATGTTTCATCAAAGTAGATCATTACATTTCTGCATAAAATAACATGAAATTCATTGAAAGAATGATCGGTTGCCAGGTTATGATGGGCAAAAATTATATTTTCTTTTAGAAACGGATGAAATTCAACCGAGTCATGTTGGGCTGTGTAGTATTCAGAAAATGCTTTTTTACCGCCTGCTTGGTGGTAATTTTTCGTATAATCCTTCATTTTCGTTAATGGAAAGCAACCTTTCTTTGCCTTTTCCAGTAAACTTTCATTCATATCCGTAGCATAAATTCTTGCTTTTTTATATAAACCTTCTTCGTGCAGTAAAATTGCCATGGAGTATACTTCCTCTCCTGAGGAACATCCGGCATGCCAAATTCGTATATAAGGATATTCTCTAAGAACAGGTATGATCTTCGTCCGAAAAGCTTTAAAAAAAGATGGATCTCGGAACATCTCAGTTACATTAATGGAAAAATCATGGAACAGCTTGTCCATCATTTTTGGATTATGAAGAACCTTCTCTTGCAATCCTGAGATTGTTTTTAACCTTTCCGTATGAATACGCTGCCAAATTCGACGTTTAACAGAAGACCTTGCATAATTTCTAAAATCAAAGCCATACTTGAGAAAAATCCCTTGTAACAATAGGTCGAGCTCGATATTCTCGAGCTCATCGTACTCTTCTTCAGCAAAATCAAGTATGTCCATCCTACGCACCACCTATCGATATAACCAGACACGAATTAAAGAAAAGAGTTGATCCAAGTTAACTGGCTTACTTATATAATCACTAGCACCAGCATCAAGACATTTTTCCCGGTCATTTTTCATTGCTTTTGCAGTCAGGGCAATGATTGGCAACATTTCGAATTCAGGAATTTCTCGAATTGCCCTCATCGTTTCATATCCATTCATTATCGGCATCATAATATCCATTAACACGATATTAATATCAGGATTATTCTGTAATACCTCAAGCGCTTCCTTCCCATTTTCAGCAAAAATAACATCCATCTTTCTCATTTCAAGTGCTGTTGTTAACGAAAAGACATTACGCATATCATCATCAACAATGAGTACCTTTTTTCCTTCTAATAATTCTTTTGCTTTTTGTTTTTTACGATCTTCAAATTCTACAATTGTTGAGTCTTGTACCTGCTTATCAACTTCCTCTTCAAAGGCAATCGCTTCCTCCTCAACAGCCGCAGCTACTTCTGCTATATACGCCTGATTTTGATCTTCCGATTCTTTGATAATATAATCCGGCAAGTATAAGGTAAATGTACTTCCTTCTCCCTCAACACTTCTTACTTTAATATATCCGCCTAACATTTGCGCTAATTCCCGACTAATAGACAATCCAAGTCCAGAGCCGCCGTATTTTCGACTTGTTGTTCCATCCGCTTGTTGGAACGCTTCAAAAATTGATTCGTACTTCTCTTTCGGTATTCCAATCCCAGTGTCACTAATTGAAATAGTTAACAACTGAGTTGTTTTTTTGTTATCCCCCTCTTCATATTTAGGCTGGACCTTCACATTTACCGACCCTTTTTCTGTAAATTTAAATGCATTTGAAAGTAAATTTTTTATAATTTGCTTTAATCTTTGGTCATCAGTAAAGATTTGCTCAGGAGTATCAGGAGAAATATCAATTGAGAAATCAATTCCCTGTGTACGAGCTACGGGATAAAATTGGCGCTCCATAAATGAGGAAACATCACTTAATAACACTTTTTCAGGATAAACCTCAAATTTCCCTGACTCAATTTTTGATAAATCTAAAATATCATTAATTAAGGCTAATAAATCCTTACCAGAAGAATAGACTGTATTTGCGTAATCAATTTGTTTTGATGTTAAGTTACCTTCATGGTTCTCAGCAAGCATTTGCGAAAGAATTAACATACTGTTTAAAGGTGTACGTAATTCATGCGACATATTTGCCAGAAATTCAGATTTATATTTTGATGTTAATTCAACTTGCCTATTTTTATCTTCGAGATCCTCTTTTATCTTGCCGAGTTCTCTCGTTTTCTCTTCTGAATTTTTATATTGTTCTTCTAATTGTTCATTAATCATTGTTAATTCTTCTTGCTGCTGTTGTAATTCTTCAGATTGTGACTGCAATTCTTCTGTCAGTGCTTGCGATTCTTGCAGAAGCTGTTCAATTTTCATTTGTCGAATAATGCTATCAAGACTAATGCCAACCGTATTCATTACATGTTGTAAAAATTCCTGCTTTCGGTTGTCGAAAGGCTGGAACGATGCAATTTCGCAAACTGCAATCACTTCGTCTTCAAAATCAATTGGAAGAACTAATAAATGTGGTGGAGTTGCACTGCCTAAAGCTGAAGTAACCTTCAAATATCCCTCAGGTAGAGATGTTAAGTGTAACACTTTATTTTCTTCAGCACATTGTCCTACAAGTCCTTGTCCAAAACGGAAAGAGCCTTCTCCAACATCCTCATTGCTATCAGCATAAGCGGCTAGTTTTGTTAAACGATCGTCTCTTTCAGCTTTAATATAAAAAGCTCCATAACTTCCACCAACGATAGGTGTAATATAGGAAATAAAAATATTTGAAAATTCATCTAATGTTTGAATCCCTTGATATGTTGTTGTAATTTCAGCAAGCTTGGACTTAATCCAATTTTCTTCTTGCATCTGATGTTTTAAGATATTTTCCTGTATTGTTCGATCTTCTAATGTCTGTGCCATATTATTATAGGCCACTGCTATGTCACCAATTTCATCTTTGGTTATCGTTTTAACACGCGGTAATTTATCGCTAGTATCTTCGGTAACACTTGAAATCACCGATCGAACATTTTCAATCCTGCTGGATATACTACGGACTACCCAAATAATAATGCCTAAACCTATTAAAATAGCAATTGCAGTTAATGTGATTAATAGTTTTATAGCAAAATCGTAAATCTCGATAGAACGTTCTAGTGCCTGATTCATTCCAATCTCTTCTTTTTCAGTTAAATACTCAAAGGTTTCAACTAATTGTTCTCTAACATCTAAATATTCATCGATAAGAAGAGTTGCTCCTTCATCCCTTCTGCCTTCTTTTGCTAATTCAATTACTTGAAAAACAGCACGTTCATAAGAAGTATTTAAAACATCAAGCCGTGCTATAAGCTCACTGTCCTCGGAATAACGATATAAATCTTGTATATTATCCATAATTTCTGTAACCTTGATTCGCGACTGATTGATATACTCACTATATTTTTGAACCCTCGGATCGTTAGGGTTTATTAATAGGATATCTCTCGCATAACGGGCAGTATTATTCGTTTCATGTTGAAAAATGTTCGCATGTTTTAGTTTCTCGTAATGTTCTTTTACTATTTCGTCAGTATAAGTTTTTTGCTCATTAACAATATAGAGTACACTGCCAAACAAAATAATAATTAATAATAAAATTGCTCCGAATCCTAAGTACAGTTTTGTTTTAAACTTCATTTTATTTACCTTCCTTACGAGAAAAAATTTAAATTTTCTGCATAATTTTCACTTATGCAAATTATATTACATTTTTTTTAGCAAATCTATGAAAACCTCCAGATTCAAATCATTATTTTCTGTGATTCACTTTTAAACTATAATAAAAACGACATAAAGAAAACTCAGAATATGTTTCTGGTTAAGTTTATCGCTACAAAATAGCACCTAGTAATTATTCCTAAAAAGTAAAAAAAATCAAATAATTTTTCGACAATTTTAGAGCGGCAAAACTTTTGCATCCCCCAATAATGAATGAAAATGGAGTTCCCTATAAAACCATAAATAATTTATTCATCTCCATATTGTCAATTCCCCAGTAAGGTGATAATATTAATATTATTAATAAAGTTTCATCTCTATTGAGCAGTGTACAATATCTTTTGGTATTTACACTGTATTTTTTTGTTCACATAAAGTAGAACTCATGTTAATTGTTACATGGATAAACATACTCCAGACGAAAATAATAACCATGTAAAACGTCTTACCGATAGGAGGATTAACATGGTAAAGAAGGAAAAGGGTAGTGAAGTATATAATAAATTAGATCAATACAAAGTGTACAGTGGGGACGCTAGATCATCTGGAATAGAAGCTACGTACGAATATACGAGTGGAAATAAAACCGTCAATATTAAGAACAAATAAAATGAAATTAAGCCAAGGAGATTCCCCTCCTTGGCTGTCCTCATTATATATCTTCATCTTGCTCAATGTCGCTGTTATCCTCTACCTCTTGAATGTCCACATCATCTAATGGAAGCCATTCTAGTAATTCGCCTACAAGTGTATTAATTTTACGATTGACAAATTCTTCACCATATTTGTGAATAGCTTTTGTAATCCCTTCATTTACGTTTTCAGAAAAGGCAATTAACGGTTTATCTTCAGTTGATTCATTATAAAGTTCAATAACTTCGTCAAGTCCTTCCGTAATTTTATCAATTGCATCACTTAATGTGTTTTTTTCTATTTCATTAATTTTCAAAACGATCACCTTCCTCCATTTTTAGTTTTTCTCATCAAAAAAAAAATAACCGAAAAGGCTAAAATGACAGCCTGACGGTTATTCATCATATGTATAGCGGACAATATATTTGTCTTCTTTCAACTTACGAATTTCCACTAGTGGAGGCAATTCGTAGCCATTGATCCAGTTATCTTCAATCTTGGCTTTAATACAGTTTGCCTGAAATTTACTATGAAAAATTTGCTTCCAATAAACCCATCTAGGCCTCACTTTCTAATTACCTCCTTCAATGAAAAACGCTTTTCTCTCTTCTAATGAAATTATACGACGATGCTCAGTTATTTTATACTATATTTCTATCCAATTTTATCTTCTTTATCTCTTTTTTCCATTTCCTCTTCACGCAACTTTTCTTCTCGATCCCGTAATCGGTGGGCAAGACGACTAGAGGCATTTGCAGCAATACTACAAACCAAATCATCAAGGAATGTATGAATATTCTTTCCTTTTGTATCTAGAGTTTTGATAATTCCGACCTTTTCCTTATCTAAATAGCCAAATGTGGTAACAGCTATACTTCCATATCCAAATACTGAGCCAATAGCTATCGTTTCATCGACACCAAAAAGTCCTTCATCCTGCTCTACAATCGATTGAAGTGGTTCTGATAACATTTTCTTTTCTGCAAGTTTATCTAATTCTACCCCAACTAATATTGCATGTTGAATTTCACGTTTGCATAAGACAGCATCCACACTCTCTAAACAGTCAATCATTTTCAAATCCGGAGTAAACTTCACTTGCATTTGATAGACAATTTCGGCAATATCAGTTAACTCTACTCCTCTTTCTTTTAATAAACCCCTGGCTGCTTTCTCTACTTCATGACAATGTACTGGTGTATTCATCCTTCTTTTCTCTCCTCCTGTAAAACTAAGGTGTTTTCTATTTTATTGCAGTGCATAAAACAATAAGTCTAATGTTAACGATAAAGATAACATCTCCACCGTAAATTGACAATCTATTCTTTATATTCTTATATAAATCAGGATTTGTCTTTGTTTGCAGTAAAAGTATGGTAAAATAACGTTTAGATTGAAAGGGGGTTTATTATATGACTACAAACGGAACAATTATCGATGATCAGCTATTTAGTGAATATTTGCAAGAGGAACGCGCACTTATCGTTTATTTACCTAATAACTTTTCGCCCCTTTATACATACCATTTGGTTATCGTCCAAGATGGCAAGGACTATTTTCAATTAGGAAGAATCGCCCGGATCGCTGATGAATTAATTGAAAAACGTGAGATAGAAGAGTTAATTATTGTCGGAGTTCCGTATAATAATGTTGCAGAACGAAGAGAGCTATACCATCCAAATGGAAAAAAGAGTACTGACTATATCCGGTTCCTCGCAGGTGAATTAGTACCTTACATTGAAGCTAAGTACCCTACTCATCAACTTGCTTCTGGCAGAACATTAATAGGTGACTCACTTGCTGGTACTGGATCATTATTGGCAGCGTTTACGTTTCCTCACACTTTTGGTCAAGTGATTATGCAGTCACCGTACGTTAATGATACGCTGATTGATTTAACACAGCAATTCCGTCATCCTGAATTATTAAATATTTACCATGTCATTGGAAACCAGGAAACCGCTGTAAAAACAACAGCTAACCAAACAAAGGACTTTCTTACACCAAATCGAGAATTAATGAAACAAATGAGGACGAAAGGAGTCAATTATTTTTATGATGAATTTGACGGTAATCATACATGGACGTATTGGCAACCTGATTTAAAACGAGCATTTCAGCATATGTTTAAGATATAATTTTCACTTTATTTTTTAGAAAATTTATGCAAAAATACAATTACTGTAATTATATGCAAGTTAGTAAAGGGAGGAAAAAAAGAATGAAATGCGGAATCGCTATTTTTCCATCAAAAAAGCTTCAGGACATAGCTAACTCATATCGGATGAGGTATGATTCCCACTACACCCTAATTCCACCACATATAACTTTAAAGGAACCGTTTAAAACATCTGACGAAAATTTAACGTCCATTATTAATGAAGTACATGAAATTGCAAAACAAACTAAACCATTTTTCATAAAAGTGAATAAAGTTCGTACTTTTCACCCACTAAATAATACGATATATCTTGGTATCGAAGAAAATGAAGCCTTGAACACACTACAAAATCGATTAAATAGTAATAATCTTAATCAGGAACAAAAGTATAAGTTTGTTCCTCACATTACGATTGGCCAGGAATTATCAGATGGAGAATTATTTGATGTAGTAGGACGGTTAAAAATGGAAGATATTAATCATGAAGAGATCATTGATCGAATCCAATTATTATATCAGTTAGATAATGATTCATGGACCGTCTATGAGACATTTCATTTAGGAAAGGATTGTTAATAAATTTGGAAGTGATTATCGTCAAAACAGAGAAACAGCTAAATGATGCATATTCCATTCGAAAAGAAGTATTTGTAAATGAACAAAAAGTCCCTCCAGAAGAAGAAATTGACCATCTTGAAGGAGAAGCGACACACTTTGTTGTTTATGATCATCAAAAACCTATAGGAGCAGGTCGTTTCAGAGTCGTTGATGGTTATGGAAAAGTCGAGCGGATTTGCATTGCAAAAGCAAATCGAAAACAAAACGTCGGATTACATTTAATGAATGATATTGAGAGCTATGCCAAAGAAAAAGAGATTACTCAATTAAAATTAAATGCACAAATCCAGGCAGAAGGCTTCTACAAAAAGCTTGGTTACAAAACATATTCCGATACATTCCTTGATGCTGGAATCCCACACGTTTCGATGAAAAAAGAACTATGATGAAAAAAAGCTAACCATTTTTGGTTAGCTTTTTTTCGTGATTATTGCAATAGTTGTATTTCTGAAAGATCAACTAACTCTACCGTATATTGATCTTTCATTATTTCACAATTGCCACTTTCATAAATATATAAAATAATATACTCTTGATTGTTGTATATTACCTTTGCACCAATTTCCATTTTACAGCACCCCTTTTCTTCATGCTCTTAGTTGATTTATACGTCGACATTTTGCAAAATATGTCTAGAAAAAGAAAAAAAGGCTGTAGTTTCATATTTTTTTCACATCTTCCCTAGAGTTCAGGTAAACTTTTTCTATTTACGAGATTGGTGTGCCATTTGGGACCGGTTTATCTATGTTTAAAAGGACAACATCCCCTTTTTCAGGGACTCCTCCTATTACTAATACTTCTGATTTAAAGCCTGCAATTTTTCGCGGGGGAAAATTTATTACTGCTATAACTTGTCGCCCAACAATTTCCTCTGCAGTGTATCTATTCGTTATTTGTGCACTCGAACGTTTCAATCCGACTTCCTCACCAAAATCGATCGTCATTTTAATAGCAGGTACACGCGCTTCTGGAAACGGCTCTGCCTCGATTACAGTCCCTACCCTTATATCAAGTTTCAAAAAATCTTCAATCGTAGCCATCTTCTTATTATCTCCCTTCAAAAATACATAGTAGCACAACACAGAAAAGGAATCTAATCATCTAGATTCCTTTTCTGTACCTATTTTTATTATATACTTTCATCAAAAAGATTTCCTTTTCCTGTTAGTTTCCGGATTTGATTTTCAAGGTGTTCATGTTTTTCATTTCGATTATTGTATTGCCTAAGATTCCTTTCGAAATAGCGTCCCTCATACTGTCTTTTTCTTAATACTTTATAAAATTCTCCTTTCGCTATTGGTGATACTGGTTTCATTCCTGTTCCTTGATAAATAATCCGATTCCCATAATGTATGGCTTGCGCATCTCTTACAGGTGGAACATAGCCCACAATGATCACCACACTTTCTATCTATTAGCGCCTTATTTATCTATAATCGTTTTTCCAATAGAATATGACAAAAAAGGTTACATGCTTTAAGAAAATTTGTTAGGATATAAGTTAGCGTTTTTATCCGTTTGCTTTTTTATATTTATTCGTTTTTGTAATCAAAATTACGACGGTAAATTGTATTTTATACCTGTATTTCATACTCTTGGAGGAACACTATGCACATTGCCCGATACAGTGAACAGATTATAAATTTAAAAAACTATGAACGCTCTTCATTTCAAGAGTTGTACCATGCTAGTATTCGAGGACAGGTTAAATGTATAAATTGTGATCAGCCATTAAGGTTGAGAATAGGAATTTTTGGTGCCCCAGATTTTCAGCATCCTCCATCACAGGTTGATTGTTACTCTGTGACCGATAAATGGGAACATGAGCAAAAAACAAGCCCAAAAACGACCAACAAAGCGGTTAGTGGCTTTACGTTACCAGAAAGGCGAGCGATTCAATCAGAGACAATAGCCACTATCGAAAAAACAAAACAATGGATTGAACCTCAGCCGATTACAGGTATTCCTACATTCGAACCAGTAATAGACTACTATCAACCAGATGATGACCCCTTTTATGAAAAACTACAATCTGTTAACTATAGTCTAGACGAGGCCCAATGGGAATCTGTAAGAACAACAGAAGGTCCTCTACTCATTCTAGCTGGTGCTGGGAGTGGAAAAACGAGAGTACTAACTGCTCGTACCGCTTATATGATGACGGAAAAGAAAATCCCGGCTAATCGACTACTACTTGTCACTTTCACTACGAAAGCTGCTAGGGAAATGAAAGAAAGAATGTTACTGTACCCAGGGTTGTCAAAGAAGCAGCTTCAACAATTAGTGACTGGAACCTTTCATAGCATTTTCTACAAGATGCTGCTTCACCATCAACCGGAAAAGTGGCAGCCTAACAAACTATTAAAATGGGACTGGCAACGAGATCAACTTTTAAAGGAAGCTGGGCGAGAAATAGAGCTTGATGAAAAAGAATTTGCTTATGATCAGGCATTATCACAAATTGGATTGTGGAAAAATAATATGCTTAGTCCTAAACAAGTGAAAGCAAAAGATCTTTGGGAAGAAAGAGTGCTCTATTTATACACTCATTATGAGGAACGTAAAGAATCAATAGGATCTTTTGATTTCGATGATATGTTACTTGGCTGTTATGAGCTACTATTCAATGATCCGAAATTATTAGCCAAATACCAGCAAAGATTTTCGTATATGCTAGTTGATGAATTTCAAGATATTAATAAGATACAATATGAAATTATTAAAATGCTTGCAGCAGAAACCCGAAACCTGTGTGCTGTCGGGGATGATGATCAGTCTATTTACGGATTTAGGGGAAGTGATCCCACATATATTTTAAATTTCAAAAAAGATTATACCGAAGCAAAAACTGTTGTATTAAATCGAAATTATCGTTCTGGTCACAGCATTGTCTCAGCAGCTGGCAATGTCATTGTCAACAATACGGCCCGGATGACGAAACATATTTCAGCCATTCATAATGAATCACAAGTACCGCTCCTTTTTTATCCATATGATGAAGAAGAAGAAGCAACAATGATTGTCACTGATATTAAAGAGAGAATTGAACAAGGTTCAAAACCTGAAGATTTTGCAATTCTCTATCGGACAAATGTTGCTTCAAGAGCCATATTTGAGCGACTTGTTCATTCAAACCTACCATTTGTTATCGAACAAGACGGTGACTCTTTTTATCATCGTAAAACCGTAAAAAAGGTACTCGCTTTTCTCCGACTTGGACTTAATCCTGAAGATACAAAAGCAATGAGTGACCTGCTTAGTGCTTTATTTTTAAAGCAATCCGTACTCCAAGATTTAAAAGCGATTAGTATTACTGCTGATTGTACGATGGTTGAAGCTTTAACAAAACTAACAACAATAAAGCCTTTCCAACTACGTAAGTTAAAAGAAATTGTTCCTCAGTTTAAACAACTAACAAAACTTTCAACAGTCGCAGCAATTGATCTTATCGAAAAGAAAATGGGGCTTCAAGATTATTTAAAGAAACAAGGCAATGAAGGTAATATCATGGATAGAGGTTCTGATGATGTCCGTGATTTAAAGGTCGCTGCTAAGTCTTACCCTACGATAATGGCCTTTCTCGAGCATATTGATCATATCATTGCCAAAAGTAATGAAAGAAAACAAACGAATACACAGCATCAAAGTGGAATTCAGTTAATGACCGTTCATCGGTCAAAAGGTCTAGAATTTAAACATGTTTATCTTCTGAGTGCAGTTGATGGAAGTCTCCCGCATGATTACGCCTTAGAAGCATGGCGCGACGGTGAGAACCTTCCCCTTGAAGAAGAAAGACGGTTAACTTACGTTGCCATTACACGTGCCAAGGAAAGCATCTATATTTCTATCCCGCAAAATAGACGTGGCAAAAAAGCGTACCGGTCACGTTTTATTCGAGAAATGGGAAAACAAAGTCATTAAATCAAATGTTCAAATAATAGTATAAAAACGGTAAGCTCCAAAGAGACTTACCGTTTTTTTATCAGATTATGTTATAACATTAGCTGCATGAGCTGGAGGTTTATCCCTTGTTACTTTCTCCTTCACTCGTTGTGTTTTGGGAGGTGTTGTCTTTAAATGGGAAATATCTTTGTTACAGTTTGGACATAACCAATGCTTTTGATCACTTGCACAAAAGGAGCCTGTATTGCAATATGTACAAAACTTCCGAAACAATCCTATCACCTTCCAATTTATAATCTACCGAATACAAATGACAACACCATCCATTTTCATATGATATATTCTCCTTCTAATTGGAGATACCTGCTCACTTCCTTTGGGAATCAATCTACATTTTCCTACAAAAAACCATATGCAAATGTCGTCGGCCATCATTTGGTACGGAATAAATTTGTAAAGTTGGTGAAAAATCTAAAAAAATGTCAAAACAAATTGTTTAACACTATAAACTGTGTTAATATTATTTTAAGTTTCCTAATGTTTAGAAATGCTTTGTCATAGAATATAACTTCATTTGTTTGAAAGAAAACTGAATCTTCTTCTCTAACCTTTGTTCTTCTTACCAGCTATTTACTAGGGAAAATTAGTCGGTACACTTATTTAGAACCAGAGTGATTGGATTAGCGGATTCAACAGAAAAAAGAGCAGTTTGCGATACTGCTCTTTTTTCATTTTTATTGGTTCAACCGTTGAATAAGATTAATATAATCTTTTTCTGATCCTATATCAAATCGTTCCGCATTTAGTTGTTTCGCTATACAACTTTTTGTGAGGACAAGCTGCTTTAGGGCATCTGTCAATTGTAATTCTCCGCTAGGATCTGGTGCAACCATTTCAAGTAATGAAAAAATCTCCGGTTCCAAAATATACCGGCCACATACAGCTAAATCAGATGGAGGATTTGAAAGAGGTTTTTCAACTATATCGACAACATTATAAACCCCCTCAGATACTCTTTCCTCCTTAATTACTCCATAATTTTTTAGAAATTCCCTTTTTACTTTTTGAACCGCAATTGTACTCGTACTAAATTCATCATAAACTTTCATTAATTGCTCAAGTGCAGTTTCTTTTTTCGATAAAAATATATCATCAGGTAACAAAATAGCAAAAGGCTCATTTCCCACAAATGACTTACTCAATCGTACAGCATCACCTAACCCTTTTGCATATGGCTGTCTTACATATTGAATATTAACATTTGGGATATTAATCTTTTCTAACAAATGTTTTTTATTCATTTGCTCTAGGAAATATTCAAGCTCCAATGACGCATCAAAATAATCAAGTATCATATTCTTGTTTCTTGAAACAACAATCAGTATTTCTTTTATTCCGGCCAATGCAGCTTCCTCAACAATATAATGAATGGCCGGTCTTCCGCAAATTGGAAACATTTCTTTTGGTATAACTTTAGTAATTGGTAAGCTCCTTGTACCATAGCCCGCTGCCGGTATTACTGCTTTTTTTATTTTACTCACCTTTTTATGTTCCCCCCTTACAATCCAATTTACTCTATTTTATTCCTATAAAAATGATACGTTCAATATATCCCTAGAAAAGGGCGCAAAATGGCATACGATTTTTAGGGATTAGCCCAAATTTTATGTTTTTGATGAATCTAATCACGATCCTTTTTTACCACTAATATGATATAAGAGCCCTAATTGTCAGAGGATTCCACCAAGAAAGGGGTAAAGAATAATGACTGTTTGCATTATTGGAGCAGGCTATGTTGGATTAACAACCGGTGCAATATTAGCAAATTTCGGTCACAAAGTCTGCTGTGTTGATATTAATAAAGAAAAAATAGATTCATTGAATCAAGGTATGATCCCGATTTATGAACCTGGACTGGAGGAAATCGTTGACAAGACTTTAAATAATGGTTGTCTATCATTTAGTACGAATATCAAAAAAGCAATCATTGATAACGAAATCATCTTTATAGCTGTCGGAACACCTTCTAACCATGATGGCAGCCCTAATCTTAGTTACATTCATCAAGTAACTGAAACCATAGCAGAGTCAATCAATGAATATAAAACGATCATCGTAAAAAGCACTGTTCCCCCGGGAACAAGTGAAGATATTCATCAGTTTTTACTAAAACAAAATGTTGATCCTTTACTTTTTGACGTTGTATCAAATCCAGAATTTCTTAAAGAGGGTACAGCCATTTATGATACATTACATCCCGACAAAATCGTACTCGGTATTAAACAACCAAAACCGGTTCAAACATTACAAACTCTCTATAAAAATATTCAAGCCCCTTATATTATTACTAGTCTTACAGGAGCAGAAATGATAAAGTATGCTTCTAACGCCTTTTTGGCCACAAAAATATCGTTTATTAATGAAATTGCTCGTATTTGTGATGCATATGATGTTGAAGTTGAAGACGTTGCTCTGGGGATCGGAACGGATCCACGAATTGGCCCTTACTTTTTGAAAGCTGGTATTGGATATGGAGGCTCTTGTTTACCGAAAGATTTGAGAGGACTACATTATGCCGCAAAAAAGAAAGAGGTCCCAACCTCTCTCCTTACATCAGTACAGAAAATAAATGATGAGCAAATTGACATTGTCCTGCAAAAAACGAGATCCTATATTGGCGATCTGAAAAATAAGCACGTGGCTGTATGGGGAATTACCTTTAAACCTAACACAGATGATGTCCGGGAATCACCTTCTCTTAAAATCATTAAACAATTGCAAAAGGAAGGTGCGATTATTCGGGCATATGATCCTATGGCAGCAATTGATATTGAAGACGTAATCACGCCTGACGATAAATATACAGCTGTAAAAGGTGCCGATGCAGTGATCATAGCAACTGAGTGGGATGAGTTTAAACATGCCGATTGGTCAAAAGTAAAAAAGATTATGAACGGTAATGTAATCATTGATGGTCGAAATTGTATAGATCGTAGAACAGTAAAGCCGCTTGGATTTTATTATCTGGGGGTAGGACGATCATGAATATTCTTGTAACTGGTGCTGCAGGTTTTATTGGGTCTCATTTGTGTGAACGACTATTACTTGATGAAGAGATCCATGTTATTGGTGTTGATGGCATGATTAATACTAGCTTGGCAAAATTAAAAAAACGAAATGTTCAAAACTTATTACTTCATCCTCGATTTCAACTGATTGAAAGAAATCTTTTTGACATTGATTGGGATCAACAGCTTGAAAATATAGATGTTATTTATCATTTAGCTGGTATGCCAGGTGTGAGAACTAGTTGGGGCAAAGATTTCAGTCAATACGTGAGACACAATATTTTGGCTACTCAACAATTATTAGAAGCCTGTCGAAATCATCGAATTCAAAAGTTTATCTATGCCTCAACCTCGTCCGTATACGGAGACAAAACTGGTAAGGTTTCTGAAGATTCTACTCCTGAACCACTTTCACCATACGGAGTAACAAAATTAACTGGAGAACACCTATGCCACGTTTACCATACCAATGACAACCTCCCTATCGTCATTGTGCGCTTTTTTACAGTCTATGGACCTCGCCAACGACAAGATATGGCCTTTCATCGTTTCATTCGGGCAATGATTGAAGAACAACCAATACCTATATTTGGAGATGGCAAACAAACTAGAGACTTTACTTATATTAGCGACTGTGTTGAAGCTACAGCTAGAGTACTTTATGCGAAAGATGTCATTGGAGAATCAATTAATATTGGCGGAAAGGAACGATCTTCTGTTTTGTCGATTGTCACCTCCCTTGAGGAAATCTTTGAGAAAAAAGCAATACTTGATTTTACAGGAGGAACCAGGGGAGAACCAAAGCATACATGGGCAGACATTTCGAAGGCTCAGAAACTGCTGAATTATAATCCTTTAATCAGTTTAAGAGAAGGTTTACAAAAAGAAGTTAACGATCTAAAACAGCTCTATTAGTGAGGTGTAGCAATTGAAGATCGCTTTCATATGTACAGAGAGTTTGCCATCACCGGCAATTAAAGGAGGCGCCATTCAAATGATGATTGATGGCGTTTCCCCTTATTTAAGTAAGAAGTATGAGTTAACCATATTTTCAATCACCGATCCACAATTACCTGACTATGAAAGTAAAGAAAACTTGACTTATATCCGTGTACCAAAAGAAGACTTTGTTGCACAAGTTTGTAGTCATATTAAAAGGCATGACTTTGATATTATTCATGTATTTAATCGACCAAACAATATTCCTGAATATAAAGCCCATGCCCCCCATAGTCGGTTTATTCTAGGAGTTCACAATGAAATGTTTTCAGAGGAAAAAATCTCATATGAATTAGGTAGCGATGTCATTGATCAAGTCGATCACATTGTAACAATTAGTAACTATATAAAAGAAACAATTACCTACCGCTTCCCAACATCAAAATCAAAAATTAAAGTCGTCTACTCAGGTATCGATTTAAATGATTATCCAGAAATCGCTTCTGATGAATATAAGCGAATCCGCTATATGTATCGAGAAAAATATAAGCTTCACAACAAAAAAGTTATTTTGTTCGTAGGGCGACTTAGTAAATCAAAAGGTCCACACCTCCTCATTCAAGCGATGAAAGATGTATTACTTATCCACCAGGATGCTGCATTAGTCATTGCAGGAGGAAAATGGTTTAGTGACAATACAGTCAATTCCTATGTTAGAACGTTGTATCGCCTTGCTAAACCATTTAAGGAGAAAATTATCTTCACCAAGTTTATTCCCGCTAGTGAAATACCGAATATTTTTATAATGAGTGACCTTTTTGTTTGCAGCTCTCAATGGCAGGAGCCGTTAGCACGGGTTCACTATGAAGCAATGGCTGCTTCACTCCCAGTCATTACGACAAATCGTGGCGGTAATGCTGAAGTCATTCTTCATGAATTTAACGGTTATCTGCTCAATAACTATAACCAGCCCAAGGAATATACGAAGGCTATCGATTATCTTTTTGAAAATCCACAACTTTCTAAGTGGATGGCTGGAAATGGACGAACCTTTGTCGAAATAAACTTTCAATTTAAACATGTTGCCGGTCGTTTAGAAGATACGTACCTTTCGGTATTAAAATAATAAAATAATCTTTTAAAGAGAATGACGCTCCTAGTAGGAGCGTCATTCTCTTCTATATCGCTTTTTTATTTTTCATCTTTCTGTTTTTCAGTGCCAACCATGGGGCAGCAGGTGGATTGTTCTCTGAATAAAACATATTCTTTTTCGGGATAACTTTCATTTCATTTTTCCCTAATTTTATTCCAAGTTCTTTACCTGCTTCTAGTACTGATTCCCCTAACAGTTCCGTATATTCCGTTCCTTCCATTTGCAGCTTTGCCAATAGATCGTTTGCCACTGTTTTGAAATCATGGTTCTGTAACGATAGGTTGTTTAACATCTTCTCTTCTAGCATTTCAACAATCTCTCTTACTTGTGCTGTTAATTGTTTTCCTACAATTTCTTCATTTAAATTAATATTCTCTTTCATGACATTAAAAATTTCACTTAAAGCAGTTTTGACATTCTTTTCAGGCTTTTCTTCGATACCGTCTGTACTTACCACTTGTTGTTCTATTACATCTCCCTCAGCAACTAGGATTTCTTCACTTGTTTCAGCCAATTCAATCTCTTCAACTGGAGTATCAGTCATTATCTTACTAATATCAATTTCCTCAGTACTTTCAGCCACGGTACCAATCGCAATATTATTCTTAATTTTATCTTCAATTTCATCCCATACTGATTTTATATCACTGACAACCCGATTCCAATTAAAGTTTGCCTCTGCCTTCTTTCTTCCAAATTGTCCCATCTCTTTTCTTAATGAGGAATCTGAAAGTAACGTTATTAAATGCTCAGCAAACTCACCAGGTTCTTCTGGATTCTCAACGACAAGTCCGTTTTTCCCTATATCAATGACCTCTGTATTTCCACCTCGATTTGTTGTTATAATTGGCAGCCCTGCAGCCATTGCCTCATAATGAACTCGTGCTAATGGCTCTTGCCATTGCGAAGGGCAAACAAACACATCAGCAGCTGCAAACCACTTATGAATTTCAGTTGGATGGATAAAACCAGTTGTTACCACTGGAATCGGTAATCGTTCAGCCAAAGCACGAACATAGGCAATATAATCGGTTACATCATTCACACTAAACCATTTACTCCCAACTAGGACAAGTGCAACATCAGGAAATTTTTTTGCAACGAGAGGCATCGCTTTTACGAGGATATCTGCCCCTTTATTTGGTGATAAGCGTCCTGTAAATAAAATAACTTTTTTCGATTCAAGATTATGACCTTTTCTAATTTCATCCCTGAGCTTTTTCCCCTCTTGCGTGTATGCAGGTACAAATCGATCTAGATCCACCCCAGAATAAATTGTTTTTAGCTTTGATTCTGCATTAGGAAACATTTCCTTAATTGTCTTCCCAATATAATCACTAATTGTAATGATTTTATCGACTTGCTCGATTGCTTTTTCTCCTTCTTCATGGTCAATTTTTTCAGGTTTAAACATATCATTATGCATACTTAGCACAATTCGAGCATTAGGAGCAACTTCTCTGACTGGACTGATGAGTCGCGGCCGGTTAAAAATATGAATGAGATCAAAATTATGCTGCCTTACATAGTTAACTACACCATCACGATACACTTCTAGTAATCCACCTGGGACACGTACATAATCAATCCCATCAATGGTTTCCTTTTCCGGTAAAGTTGGATCATTTCTTCCTAAAATCGTTATATCATGTTTATTTTTTAAAAAGGGGACTGCACCCGCAATATACGTTTGGATGGCCCCGCCTTTTACTGGTGGTACTGGAAGCTTTTCAGTACAAATAATGAGTACCTTCATTATTTTCCTCCTTTCCATTGCTTTTCTAGATCAGCAAGAACATTCTCCTTATTTTCATTAAGGTCAACAATCTGATGTATCATTTCTGCAAATTGCTCATCCATAAATGTTGTTGGCTCATAGACTAAATCTTTAAGATTTCGATAGAATAAGTTTGGCAGAGATAAGTCAATTAATAAAATATCAAACAAATCATCTTCAATTGGGTTTGCTTCATGATATGCTTGAATCATTTCAATAGCCCAATGTGTATTCCAACTCCCCAGATATTCCATCGTTTGTGTAATAATTTTTTGTAAGTCTCTTATTGGTAAATCGTAAGAAACACCATCTAAATCAATAATCCACATCCCACCAGGACCTTTTTGTCCATTTGACCAACCATAATCCTGGTGTGCTAACCCCCATGCCTCATTCCCACGGGAAACTAATAGATCGTAATCAGAGTCTAGCAGGTTGCTGTACGCTGATCTTGCTTGTTCTTGAAACATATCTGCAACGGATAATATTGTTGAACTCGCTGGCATTTCATTATATGCTTTGGCAATATCTTTAAACCAACCAATCTTTTTTATGATCTTTTCGTATGTCTTTGGCCACCTGTAAAGCCTTGTTGAAACTTCAGCCCCTTTTGGTGGTACATATCCTTTCGATAGACGATGAAACTCACCAAGAGCATAACAAAGCTCCGTCGTACCTTCTAAATCTTTAGAAACCGGCTCAAGCGGCTCGATCCATTCAGCAACAAACCACAGCTTCCCGCCGCTCTTAACCCAATTTTCGCCAGATCTTGTAGGGATGATGGCTGGAACATTCGCTTTCCTTTCTTTTACGAGATAATCTTGAGCTCCTAAACTAAACATACTTCTCGTTGGACGACGGTGAAGTATTTTGAAACTTTTGGGACCTTTATCTGTATCAATTTTCCAAATAAGGCCACCTTTATCTTCCTTCGTAGCCATAACTTCCATATTATTTAGTTCAAGATCATAATTTTTGATCACATCATAAGCCATCTCTACAATATATTCAGGAACTAAACGTTCACCCAAAGTTTCATCCATGTCCCAAGGAGTTATCACTTTCTTTTTTTTCATAATTATCCCTCCTGGTCACTTATCTACTAGTTACTATATTCCTGAAACAGTAAACTGGGTGGTCATTTATCCCGAATTAACAAAAAAAGTCGTTACAATTCAATCTCCTTGACTATGTCTCAGTTGATTTTCCTTTCCACTGTTTTTGCAACTCCTCAATCACAGGCCATTTTGATTGATCATTATCTGCTATTCTATGAATTAAAGTATTTAGTTCTTCATCCATGAAGACTGTTGGTTCAAAAACAATTTCCTTTACATTCTTATAAAATAAGTTTGGCAATGACAAATCATTTATTAGGATCGTAAACATCTCATTATCAATCGGATTTGCTTCATCGTAAGCTTTGATCATTTCATGTGTCCAATGGAGATCCCAACCTCCGAGGTCATCCATTGTCCCAGTAATTAGCTTTTGCAGATCACGAATTGGTAAATCATAAGCAACTCCATCTAAGTCAATAATCCACATTCCATCAGGACCTTTTTGCCCATTTGACCAGCCATAATCTTGGTGTACTAATCCCCATGCCTTATTTCCTCTTGAAACTAATTCATGATAAGCAGACTGTTCAAGAGCAACATAGGCTTTTTCTGCCTGTTCCTTAAACATATCTGCTACGTCTAGTATTGTTGAACTAGCAGGCATTTCCTTATAGGCATGAGCAATATCTTTAAACCAATCAATTTTATTAGCAATCTTCTTGTACGTTTTTGGCCAACGGTATAGTCTTGATGCCTTTTCCGCTCCTTCTGGAGGCTGGTAGCCCTTTGAAAGTCGATGAAATTCACCAATAGCACGACAAAGATCCTTAGCCCCTTCTAAATCTTTGCCCACTGGCTCAAGGGGCTCGATCCATTCAGCAACAAACCAAAGTTTACCTCCTGCTTCGACCCATTTCTCTCCAGCTTTAGTTTTAATAATTGGTGGTACTTTTGCCTTCTTTTCAACAACCAAATACTCTTGCGCACCTAAACTAAACATACTTCGTGTCGGTCTGCGATGCAGTAATTTAAAGCTCTTTGGTCCTTGATTCGTTTCTATTTTCCAAATCAGTCCTCCTTTATCACCTTTTGTAGTAATAACTTCCATACTGTTTACTTTGAGATCATATTCTTTTAATACCTCTTGACCCATTTCAACAATATACTCAGGAACAAAAAACTCATCAACAGTACCATCATCAAAATCCCATGGTGTGATCAATCTTTGTTCTTCTTTCATTCTCTTCCCTCCCCACTTGACTTAGAATCAAAAATAATGAATCTAATAATTAATATATTCTTTACAAACTAAAATGGGTGGTTATTCATCATTGTTTTTGGTTAAAAGCTGAAAAAAAGTAAACGCAGATTCTATAGCCGGCCTCGTGGCACTAAATGATTAGCTGAAATAAAATAAGCCCAGCGTTTCCTTTTAAAGAAAACACTGGGCTTTAGTTGTATTATCTAGCAAGAATGTTGTATCCTGCATCTACATGAATCATTTCTCCAGTAATACCTCGCGAAAGATCACTCATTAAGAATAGAGCTGTATCGCCAACCTCTTCTTGCGTTACACTTCGTCTTAATGGTGCTCGTTCTTCAATGTCTTTCAGAATTAGATTAAAATCCGAGATACCTTTTGCAGCCAGAGTACGGATCGGTCCAGCTGAAATCGCGTTAATACGTATCCCATGTTTACCTAAATCAGCAGCTAAATACTTTACAGAAGCATCAAGTGATGCCTTTGCTACACCCATCACATTATAATGAGTAACTACACGTTCACCACCTAAGTATGTTAATGTAACAATGCTTCCTCCCTCTGCAATCATCTCTAATTCTTGAGCAGCTTTTACAACACCAGTTAATGAATATGCACTAATATTTTGTGCTAATAGGAATCCATCACGTGTTGTATTCAGATAATCTCCTTCAAGCTCTTCCTTGTTGGCAAAAGCGATACAGTGAGCAATTCCATGAATAACACCGACTTCATCCTTAATCGTCTTAAAAGCTTGTTCGATATCTTCATCCTTCGTAACATCACATGGTATGATCAGAGAATCATTTCTTTCAAGTGTATTAGCTAAATCCTGAACATTTTTTTCAAGACGTTCTCCTGCAAATGTAAAGACAAGTCGTGCACCGGCTTTCGATAAAGCTTGAGCAATACCCCAAGCGATACTGCGTTTGTTTGCTACACCCATAATGACATATGTACGATTTTCTAATGATAAGTTCATATTTAAATCCTCCTCTTTTGGGATTATGGTAATATTATAAGCTAATCTTATGACTAGGTACCAAATTATTATATCATGATTTTTCAAATGATGATACATATGTTGCTTCAACTCATCATTCATTAACGATATAATCTGAAAATAATTTCCACTAATTCTACATAAAAGTTCTGCATTAACTTTCCTTAACCCTTTTTTGTTTGAATATTTCTTAGTAAATAATTACACTTTTCACAGTGATAAATCACATTTTGATTTGATTGGGCTGTTAGTACAATTTCAAGAGGCTGTTCGTCATGACACTTCGGACATATTACAATTGGTCTCATTTTCCTGACCCCCTTCAAATACAAGTAAAAGGCTAACCGATCATCTGGTTAACCCTCTATATATTTTCAGCTAAATGCATACTTTCTAGACATTTATTTACTTATTAACCCTCAAATAAATCTCTTAATTTATCAACATGTTCCTGACTGCCTGTGACAATAATTCGATCGCCAACTTCTAACACCGTATCTCCATGTGGTACAAGTGATTCACCTTTGCGAAAGATTCTAACAAAGACAGTATCACCCAAATAAGGAAACTCCCTTAATAGTACACCAGTAAACAATGGGTTATTCATATTTACTTGATATAAACCATGTTCTTGTTTTGTTAATAATCCAACTACATTTGGTGATTCAACCATCGCCCTAAGGACTGACCGTGTGGAAAAGAAGACTGAAAATACTTCGATACCAATTTTGCTTAGCTCTTCATCAAGTTCCGGTGTTTCAATCCGGGCAATTACTCGTTCAACCCCTTGTTGTTTTGCTAACATAGCTAAATGATAATTTATATCCTGGTCTCCAGTAGCGACCACTAAAATATTCGCTTGGAATACCCCTTTCTCACTCAATGTGGCTTCATCATAAGTATCGACTTCTTCAATAACAAAGGAGGACTCACTACTGAGTTCTTCAGGTTTTTGCTGTTTTGTATGAATCATTCGAATATCAAAACGAGTCCGGTCAAGATCCAAAAATAATGGCATTGTTAAATTACTTGCCCCTAAAATGACTAGCTTTTGTTTAGCTTCTGATTCCACTGGCTTTGGAAATAACTTTTTGAATACAATTGGCGTTATAATACATGTGATGACGGCAACTAGAATTAAGGCGGACATAAGCTGGGTATCAATAACCCCAATCCGTTCTCCAATTGAAGCAGCAGCAATTACAAGAGATAGTGTTGACGTTAATAGAAATCCTGCTCCCAACACTGTCCGCCAATCATACCACCTTTTTAAGACAAGAACAGGGATAATTTTTGAAATTAATAACGCAATAAATAATAATGGGATTAATAACATTACTTTAGGATCGGCAAATAAAGAGATTATATCTAGCTCAACACCGATCATGACAAAGAAAATTGGGATTAGAAATCCATACCCAAATGAGTCGAGCTTATGAACCATTTCTGGGTTGGGTGACAAGAGGGATACAAGCACTCCAGCTAAAAACGCACCTAAAATGTTTTCGGCACCAACTGTTTCAGAAAGTGCAACTAATAAGATGATAAGGGTAAAAATAGCTCTCGTATCAATTTGTATTGTCCCTTTTGACATTGTTTCAAGAAATGATTGATGCCGAAAATGCTTGCCAAAAAAGTAAAGGAGAATCCCCGCTGCAAAAAGAAGCAGCAATAACCACATATTTCCTCCACCCTCGGCATACATAGAAACAAAGACTGCAAGTAAAATCATTGTGACTAAATCCGCAATTACAGCAACCAATAAAATCGTTTGTCCAATTGCCGTCTTCATTAAATTTCCTTCCTTTAATGTTGGAACAACAACACCCAAGGAAATTGTTGCAATAATTAATGTCATTAATAACGCATTATCTATAAATCCACCTAGTACAAACAGAATTGATAAAAGATAGGATAAACCAAATATAAAGACAAAGATAAGCGTAGCTACAAGAAATGCATTTGGTTCGGCTTTTCCATTTGGTAATAACTGCTTTTTTTGTTTCTTTGCAAAAGCCGAAAAATCAATCTCTAAACCACTTAAAAACATGAGAAAAATAAATCCTAAAAGTGATAACGTCTCTAGCCATATATCTGGATGAACAATATTAAATCCGCTCTTCCCTATAATAATACCCGCAATAATTTCGGCAACAACTACAGGAATTACTTGTAATCGTAACTTATGTAATAGGACTGGGATAAGAAACGCAATCATCACAACGATAACTAATGACGTTACTGATGCATGTTCTTCCACTGAAACACCCTCCTTATTTATAAATAGTATGTTCAAAAAAAAATTTACTGCATCATCATGAATAAGACTTCATTCATCCTAGAAGGTTTTTATCTCATTGTCAAATGATTAGATTTCAGTAGAGGTACTTTTTACATTATGATAAAAGAGAAACGTTCTATCCCTATTTACATATTTTTTACCATTTGCTATAGACTAATTCTATTAACTATATATAACTATTACCATATTTAACGGAGGTGAGACGTATTGTCTTATGACATTATCGGGGATATTCATGGATGTTTTGCTGAGTTTGTTACGCTGACGAAACAGTTAGGTTATCACTGGGAGGAAAACATACCAATCCATCCGAATCAACGTAAGCTTGTATTTGTTGGTGATCTTACTGACCGAGGTCCCAATTCTATCTCTGTAATGGAAACAGTGTATGAGCTTGTTCAAAAAAAAATTGGTTACTATACACCAGGAAATCATTGTAATAAACTATACCGATATCTTCTTGGTCGAAACGTTCAAATCACACATGGACTTGAAACAACCGTGGCAGAGCTAGAGGCTCTGGACAAACGAACATATAAAAAAATTAGTCATCACTTTAAACAACTCGTTGAAGAAGCTCCTCTCTACTTACAGCTTGATAGTAATAACCTTGTCGTTGCTCATGCTGGCATTCGCGAGGATTACATTGGTAGAACAGATAAGAAAGTGAAAACTTTTGTATTATATGGTGACATTACAGGTGAAAAACATCCTGACGGTTCACCGGTACGAAGAGATTGGGCCAAAAATTACCACGGAAAACCATTCATCGTGTATGGTCATACCCCCGTGACTTTGCCTCGTCAAGTTAATAATACGATGAATATTGATACAGGTTGTGTTTTTGGGGGAAAACTAACTGCGCTTCAGTATCCAGAAATGGAGACAGTTTCTGTTTCTTCTTCGATGCCTTTTGTTGAGGAGAAATTTCGAACTTTTGCCAACTAGATTTAATAAATTTATGAAAACGAAATAAAGTTAAGGAGGATGTCTCAAAAGCAAAGTAACAGTCCCCTCGACTACACTTATGAGACATCCATTTTGATTATTGATTTACTCAACTTTCTCCAATTGACAGCAAACATCAACCATATCTTGTTCTAATAAAACAGAAAAAGTCAGCTGTTCCTCTAAAAAAGGGTGAAAGAAGCTTAACCTATCACTATGCAGTGCTTGACGACTAATTAACTCCCGTTTTCCGCCATATAAATCATCACCAAGCAGAGGATAACCTAGATGCGCCATATGAACACGTATTTGATGTGTCCGTCCAGTTTCTAAGGATAGTTCAATAAGAGTAACATCATTATAACGATGAATTACTCGAAAATGAGTAATGGCTTCTTGACCATCTGAACGTACTTCTCTTTCAATAATACTACATGGTTTTCTCCCGATAGGGGCATTAATTGTCCCGTGATCAGCAGGAACTCTTCCATGTATAAGTGCTTTATAGCTTCTTTTTACAATTCCTGACTTTTGCTGTCTTGTCAGTAAATCATGTGCATAACGATGTTTCGCTATAAGAACGAGGCCAGAAGTATCTCGATCTAAACGATTTACGGCATGAAACGTACTCGCTATGTCATTTTGATCATAATAAAATAATACACCATTAGCCAACGACCAGTTTGGCTCTAAGCGTGACGGAATTGTTGGTAAATGAGGAGGTTTATGTATAATTAAAAAATGGTCATCCTCAAAAACTATCGTAAGCGGGATCTCTACCGATTTCATATATTCACTTCTCTGTTCCGGCGGGAAAGTTAAAGTGATTTTATCACCATTCTTTAAAACATATCTAACGTTGACTGGCTGGTCATTTACGAATATTGACCCTCCGCGAAACTTAATATCAGTTAGCGCTTGTCTTGATAATTGCTTTTCTTCTCGTAAAAAATAACGAAGCATCTGTCCGGCAAACGCTTCGTTAACATTCCATGTGAATGAAATCATTAATCTATGTTCCTTTCTGCATACTATTCTACAAAGGACTCTCGAACTCTTTTCCAAAATGGGAAAGGCCTAAATCGTGCAAAACGAACCTTTTCATCAGCTACCCGACATTGGATTGACTTTACATTGTTATGCATCATCGTCAAATGATCAATCGTTATAATGAAATCAGTATCACTTTGCGGTCTTAGCATGCATGTATGATGCTGTGGAAGAACAAGGGGTGAACCAACTGTTCGATATACACGATTATTAATTGAAGCCATTTCCGCCAACTGAATCGAATCCAATGAAGGATGAAGTATTGCACCGCCTAACGCTTTATTATAAGCCGTACTACCTGAAGGAGTTGAAAGACATAATCCGTCTCCACGAAACGTTTCAAAATACTCGCCTTTAATCTCGATATCCATTACAATTGTTCCTTCACTGCTTTTTACAGTACATTCGTTCAAAGCCAAATACCGCTCTCCACGAACACGGTCGTGATAACGGACAATTACTTCTAACAATGGGTATTCAACTACCTTAAATGGTGTTTTTGCAATATGAATAACTAATTTTTCAACTTCCTCTGGCATCCAGTCTGCATAAAAACCTAAATGACCTGTATGAATTCCAACAAAACATGTATCTTCTAACCGATAATTATAATCGTGAAATGCTTGCAGTAATGTACCATCCCCACCAACAGTAATGACAATGTCCGGTTCTTGTTCATCTAATGTAAGACCAAATTCTGTTAAGTAACTTTTAATATTCTGTTTTAAACCATTCGATGTTGTATCGCCCCTTGATGTTACAGCGAATTTCATCTTTCCCTCACCCCATTTTTACAGCGATCCTTAATAGTATTTACAATTATTTAAAGAAACACGTCATATTAAACACATTTCCATTTTTACTAATCGTTGTTCTCTTCATATTTGCGGTTAAACATTCGTTGCGCTTCTTGAACTTCACCACGAATTTGTGACATTTCTTCATCCAAACGAAAAGCTGCTTCTGCTGCTCGTTGTAATCGCAGTTCAATGTCTTTTGGAAATTCGCCACTATACTTATAGTTTAATGAGTGCTCAATCGTAGCCCAAAAGTTCATCGCTAACGTTCGAATTTGTACTTCAACATGGATATGCTTTTCACCATCAATAGTTTGAACTGGATAACGCAAAACAACATGATAGGAACGATAACCACTGGGCTTTTTGTTTGTTATATAATCACGCTCTTCAATCACTTCTAGATCTCGTCTGGTTCTCAGCAGCTCCAAAACGGTGTTTATGTCCTCAACAAATTGACACATAATACGAATGCCTGCTAGATCCTGAATTTCATCTTCTAAAGAATCCAGTGGAACATTCTTACGCTTTGCTTTATCTAAAATGCTGGGAACAGGCTTTACTCGGCCAGTGACGAATTCGATTGGAGTATGTTTCGATGACCTTTTGTATTGCTCCCTGATTCCTTTTAGTTTAATCTTCAGCTCATCAACAGCTTGTTTGTATGGAGCAAGAAATATATCCCAATCATTCATAAATATCACCACCAAAATCTCTTAAAAAGGTTCTATGTAGTTTCATAAGAAAAGTTCGTGCGTACAGGCGCTTAAGCCAGATATCTGCAAATTTTTCTTGTTTTTTAAAAAATTTGCTCTACGCTCAAAACCAATTCGTCACGATAATTGCTATTCCCTTTAATATTTTCAATTAAATATTGCAGTTCTTGATATATATGAGTTAAAGAGATGGCTTCCATCTCCCCTACCAGTAGGTTAACTGGTAACTCTCTACCCATTGCTTCTTTCAAATCCAACCAAATTGTCTGTCCAATACTTATGTAAATATATGTATGATCCGTTTCTAGTAGATAAATAAATGCTACATTATCAGCATCCACGAGCATTCTCTCGCCATCTTTCACAGCTGATACGTTTTCTCCTTTAGTAATAATAAGTTGTAATTGATCCTCTAGTAAAACCGCTTTCTCAACTTCCAAACGAGTCGTCATTTCTTTCTCCTCCATTTGCTTTCACGATATTTCCAGATTAAGTTTACCATAAATAAACATTGTGCGATAATGATAGCAATTTGGAAATTAAAAAGGAGGGTTTCATTTGAACCAAGAGGTTGAGATAGAATTTAAAAATATCGTAACAAAAGAAGAGTTTGACAAATTGCTTGCTCACTTTTTAATAAATGATACCGATTTTAAGACACAGCAAAATCATTATTTCGATACACTTAATTTTTCATTAAAACAACATCGTGCAGCATTACGAATACGTGAAAAAAACGGGAAAGCAACGTTAACTCTTAAAGAACCTCATCACGTTGGCCTATTGGAAAGTCACCAATCATTATCCAAGGAAGAAGTTCAGAAAGCACTGAATGAAGGTGGGATACCTAATGGAGACATTGCCTCACATATTATAAACTCTTTTAAGATTCATCCTAATGAATTTACCTATTTAGGTACATTAACGACAAGTCGCGCAGAAATTTCTTATAAAAGTGGGACACTAGTATTCGATTACAGCACGTACTTGGACACTGAAGATTATGAAATTGAATATGAAGGATCTGATGAGACAATTGCAAAAGAGACTTTTCTGAATTTGCTTAACCAGCAGCATATCCCAATTAGAACAAGTGACAATAAAATTGTTCGGTTCTTTACCAGAAAAGCCAATATCTCCTAATTGTCTGAACAAACAAGGTCTGCTATATTTAAGATATCTACTTCATGTATAAGGGTGATCAAGTGAAAATTTCGAATATGCTACAGCAATTGCAATTACAACAAATTCAGGCACTACGAGAATTATCTTCAACAAAGCAGAATCAATCGCCTTTTTATTCAATTTTTGCAAGTGTTATTGAGGAAGGGGTTACACCGCTGGCACCTCATACTAAGCAAAGTGATCTCCCTACAATATTAAACAGGTTCAACCACACTCTAACATCCGCGTCATTTAATACAACTCCGCTAGATGATAAACGAGCTGAACCATTCCAAGCATTTATTCAGTCATCTGCGAAAAAATATAACGTCGATCCTAAACTAATTTATTCTGTCATTAAGCATGAATCTAATTTTAACCCGAATGCAAAAAGCCATGCAGGGGCAGTTGGTCTAATGCAGCTCATGCCTGCCACAGCACGCGGACTCCATGTCACAAATATTTATGATCCTCAGCAAAATATTGATGGTGGAACAAAATATTTACGGCAAATGCTTGATCGCTATGATGGTGATGTTACAAAGGCATTAGCAGCCTATAATGCTGGTCCAGGAAATGTGGACAAGTTTGGAGGAATTCCTCCTTTTAAAGAAACACAAAACTATGTACCAAAGGTGCTAAACACATATATGAAAGCATAAGACGATCTCTCTCTTACAGATCGTCTTTTACTTTTCTGGGTGTTTTACCATTAGGAAGTGCTAATGATATATAGTACTCTCCTGTTTATTAAGTAATAAAAATTACAAAAATAGATAAACTTCTTATTTTAGAGTCGGATTATTTGCTGTTAATCATTTAGATTGCTAAAATGAATCTAAATTAAGATAAAAAGTAAAGAGGTAAATAATAATGGATAATCATTCTTACACTCCTTTTCATGAAATAGGAGGAGCTGAAGTTATCGACAAATTGGTAACTGCCTTTTATGATAAAGTCGCAAAACATCCGGACCTTATCCCAATTTTCCCTGATGATTTAACAGAAACCGCCAGGAAGCAAAAGCAATTTCTAACTCAATTTTTAGGAGGTCCCAATCTCTATTCGGAAGAGCATGGTCATCCTATGTTACGCGCACGCCACATGCCTTTTAAAATCACACCGAAAAGAGCAAAAGCATGGTTAGCATGTATGGAAGAAGCAATGGACGAAATTGAGCTTTCCGGAACGATACGTCAGCAAGTGTTTAATCGTTTAACCTTTACTGCACAACATATGATTAATGAACCGGATGATGTAGATTAAAGAAAGGAGAATGAGCTTTGACAACATATAATGATTCGAATTGCAATGACCATTTAGGTCTGTGTGGTCACGATATGGAGTCAACGGTTCTTCACCATCATCGTCAAAAGCCACTGGAAATCTATACATTTATTGATCCTCTATGTCCTGAATGTTGGGCATTAGAGCCATTTTTAAAAAAGCTAACTCTTGAATATGGTAAATATTTCACCATTCGCTATCTTGTTGGCGGAAAGTTAGGCACACGTAATAATACTTGTCAGTACAAAGAAAAAAAACCGCTTACTCCAAAGCGGCTTGCTGAGATTTGGGAGTTGACCGCTAGTAGAACAGGAATGTCCTGTGACGGTGATCTGTGGTATGAAGATCCAATTTCAACTCCTTACTCAGCATCAATTGCTCTAAAAGCAGCTGAATTACAAGGCCGACAAGCTGGGTATCGTTTTTTACGAAAATTACGTGAACTTCTATTTTTGGATAAACAAAATATAACAAAAGAGTGCGTCCTTTTAGCCTGTGCCCGAAAAGCAAAACTTGATGTCGATGAGTTTAAAAAAGATTTATATTCACAAGGGGCTATTAAAGCTTTTCAACATGATATAAAAATGACAAAAGAAATGGGAGTAGAATATTATCCTACATTAGTTTTTTTCAATGATAATGTAGATGATGAAGGCCTAAAAGTTACAGGCCTGTACGATTATCATGTTTATGTTCAAATTCTTGCTGAGCTTTTGGGATATGAGCCTGAACCAGAAACTATTCTACCATTGGAATCGTTTCTCCAACGTTATAACTTTGTAGCTACAAAGGAAATTTCTGTTGTTTATGACTTAACTTTTGAACAAGTCGAAATTGAAATGAAAAAACTTCAATTAAAACAAAAAGTAACTCGTGTACCCGTTAAATATGGCACCTTTTGGCGCTATCTCCCTCAATAATTTTAAATATAAAGTACTGATTCCTATATATTATTTGAGAAATAAAAAAAACAGCCAGGTTTTATCATTTGGCTGTTTTTTTTACGACATTGTCGAGCATCGTCATTACGTATAGGGGATATTTTAACTTTTAGGGGGTAGGTATATCATTTACATATATAAATATAACAATAGAAACTATAATTAACAACTATTTCGTGAAACAATTCACATATTTGACACTTTTAATAAACTAGTCTTAACTGTCATTGACAAGCATATTTATAGTAGCAGGATAAGATTTGTCATTGAGGTGGCTATGATGTATCGTTTTTTACTTATCACTGGTATTTGTTTAATTTTAATAAGTTTTTGGTTTTTACTCTTAAGTTTAATGAAACTATTTCCATTATTTATATCTGCACCTTTCTTACTACTCTCAATCCTATTCACTGTCCACTGCCTTAACGAACGACGACGTTTTCGAGGATTTAAATAAGAAAAGAAAATGTAAAATGTAAAAAAGGATATTGCTGCCCAATATCCTTTTTTACTCTTCTAAAATTACTCTCACCAATTTTAAATTTTACATTATAAATTTTAAATTAAAAAAGTAATTCCTCCATTTCATTTAACGTTTTTTCAAATACAACAAGTGCTTCTTTAATTGGATCTGGTGATGTCATATCAACACCAGCCTTTTTTAATACTTCAATCGGATAATCAGAACTCCCTGCCTTTAAAAATTCTATATATCTTTTTACAGCAGGCTCTCCTTCCTCCAATATCTGTTTTGAAAGAGCTGTTGCTGCACTATAGCCAGTTGCATATTGGTAAACATAGAAATTGTAATAAAAATGAGGAATACGTGCCCATTCTAAGCCAATCTCCTCATCAATTGACATGTTACTTCCAAAGTATTTTACATTTAAATCATAGTACATTTTCGATAGAAACTCTGGTGTTAATGCTTCACCTGCAGCTGCTTTTTCATGTATCAATTGTTCAAACTCAGCAAACATTGTCTGTCTGAAAACAGTGGCTCTAAATCCCTCTAAAAAGTGGTTTAATAAATATAATTTCTTCTTTTTATCATCAGTTACTTTTAATAAATAATCATTCAGCAATGCTTCATTTAATGTTGATGCGACTTCCGCAACAAAGATTGAATAGTTTGCATAAGGATAAGGTTGGGTTTTCCTTGTATAGTAACTATGAACGGAATGACCAAGTTCATGAGTTAACGTAAAGAGATTATTCACATTATCTTGCCAGTTCAAAAGAATATATGGCATTGTGCCATATGTACCTGAAGAATAGGCTCCACTACGCTTTCCTACGTTTTCCTGAACATCAATCCAGCGTTTTTCGTATCCTTCTTTTACGATATTGACATATTCTTCTCCGAGAGGCTCGAGGCTTTTCAGTACGTACTCCTGTGCTTCCTCGTAACTCACTTCCATTTTTACATCTTTAACCATCGGTGTATATAAGTCATACATATGAAGTTCATCTAATTGCAAAGCTCTTTTTCTTAGATCCACATAACGGTGAAGCAAATGTAAATGATCGTTGATTGTATCAACAAGCTGGTCGTAAACGACTTCTGGAATATTATTATTATCGAGAGCTGCTTGACGGGCAGATTCGTATTTCCGTACATTTGCATAAAATAGATTCTTTTTCACTTGACCGCTTAGCGTACTGGAAAATGTATTCTTTAACTTACCATACGTTCCATATACACCTTCAAACGCATCTTTTCGAACTCTCCTGTCACTGCTTTCCAAAAAGCGGATAAATCGCCCATGCGTAATTTCAGTTTCTTCACCATTTTCATCTTTAATTGTTGGAAATTTTAAGTCAGCATTGTTCAGCATTCCAAATGTATTGCTAGAACTGCTTGTCACTTCACCAGCTTGAGCTAGAATTGCTTCTTCCTCAGTCGATAACACATGTGGTCTTTGGCGATTTAATTCATCTAATGCATGTTCATATAAACGAAGCTGTTCATTTTCTTTAAGAAATTGATCAATTGTTTCTTGAGGAATAGATAATATTTCTGGAACAATATAAGATGATGCACTACTAACCTGTGAAGCCAGGGTACTCGCACGATCATTAAGTCCCTGATAGAAAGAATTTGTTGTATCTTGATCTGAACGCATATGTGCATATGTATACAGCTTCCCTAATTTTTTGGAGATTTCATTTTGATATTGAAGCCCATTATACAAACTCTCAGCTGAATTAGCTAAATTCCCTCTGAATTCAGAAAGCTTTGGAAGCATCTCTTTAATTTCTTTAAATTCTTGTTCCCAAGCATTATCATCACTGTAAATCGCCTCTAGGTCCCATGTTTGTTTAATTGGCAGCTCATCACGATTTGGTAATGATTTTCCCTTGTTTTTATTTGTCATCCATAAGCACCTCCACTAATATTTCTCTATAATAAAATTTCATTGTGCTAGCCTACCTACTATACATAGTCTTTACAATATATACGTTCGTGATGAATGTTTTCATTCCTTTATTATTTTCAAATTTCCTTTCTTTTAAAGTATGTGGAGAGCAATTGTTGATCTCCTTTATAGGCCTGTTCAATGGATTGCGGGCAAATAACTTTTCTTCGCTTAATAAACGTTTCTTCATTTATTTGTCCAATTATCTCAAGCTTACATAAAAAATATAAATACCCTCTAATGGCAAGTGAAAGATCATTGTTTTTAACTTGTGGTAATCGACGTAATGTAAACACTCTCTTTCTAACTAATGTTTCGAATGAAATAATTAATTGTTTCAAATGGAATGGTTGATTTGATTGCAGATGAAGAAAATAAATGAGGATCCAACTTTGCCATAAATAACTTGGCGTTTCAACTACAAAATGATAGGGGGTGGGGAAACCAGCCTCTGAAGGAAAAAGTGACAAAGGCGTACCTAGTGTTTGAAATACTTTATTCATATAATGGTGTGCATAACTTTTTTTAAAGCTAGTATTACTATAGCGCCAATGTTTTTTAATAATGAGCCAATCATTTTGTTTTGAGACACGAATATTTTTTTGGAAGTCTGTTAAGTAGGAAAAAGGAAATGATTCTTGGGGATAGATCTTAAGACTTGTCAGAGTTTTCGTTGAGGAGTAGGGGATTAGGTCTGTTAAATAAATAAACTGTTTTGAGGTTGGACAAAAGTAAAGTATCGATAATTGATGAAATCGATCTGCATTTTTTGCAAATAGCCAATCAAAGCTTTGCAATTGAACAATGCTATGACTTAAACGACGAATACGGTTCCCTCCAAGAATCCAAATGGGAGTAATCCCAATTCTGTAATACTGATTCGTTCTTTTTGAAAATGTTGCATGTGATAGTGTTGAGCATTGGTATTCAATCGCTATTCGTTTTCCTGAGTATGTTTCCACAAGGATATCGGGCCGTTGCTTGATGTTCTTTATATATGGCTCTAGTTGTACATTTTTATTTGTTTTTTTTGCCCAGTGATATAATTGTATTTTCCCGGATAAATGATATGCCGATTCCGGCTCTATTTCAATATCACAACTATGAGCGCTCCTATGAGCAAAATGCCAAATTCTCTTTTCTCCTAGTCGAAGCTGTACTTCTCCATTACAAGTCGTACAAAAAAAGTTTTGTTCTTTCCTCATTGTAAAAAGGTCATTCTTTTCCCAAGGGGCAGCTAATGAAATGTATTGTCCAGTATCACTTTTTGCAACTAGCAATGAAACACCACCTCCTATATTATCATTTTTATTTTAATAGAAAGTGGCATTTCAGACAATTATAAATTTTCGAAGTATTCCTATAATAACGGCGATAATAGGCGAGCCGTTGATTCAATTACACGCCTTGTAATTGGTCGTTTCTTAAAAACGTCGTAACAAATTGGTGTGGAATGCTCAAGATCATAAATAAAGTCATTAACTAATTTTGTAACACTTTTTGTACGGTATAAAAAAGCATTTACCTCAAAGTTTAAATGAAAACTTCTCATATCCATATTAGATGTACCAATCGAGGCAATTTCACCATCAATTATAATAATTTTGCTGTGTAAAAAGCCATGATTATATTCATAAATCTTCACACCAGCATCAAGTAACTCTGGAAAATAGGAGCGTGATGCATGAAAAACAATCCTTTTATCTGGGCGGCTTGGCATTAAGATGCGGACATCAACTCCACTTAATGCAGCAATTTGAATGGCACTTAATATGTCGTCATCGGGAACTAAATAAGGTGATGATATCCAAACTGATTTTTTTGCAGAGGTAATCATTGAGAAAAATAATTTTTTTATTACTTCCCAACGAGTATCTGGACCACTGGCAATCATCTGGACCCCACCTAGATTTTTACTTTCAACTTGAAGAGGAGAAAGATAACTCGGCTTCAATAAAGTTTCTCCGGTCATATAGTACCAATCACGCAAGAAAATAAGCTGTAAGCTCCGAACTGCTTCTCCTTTCACATATAAGTGGGTATCTCTCCAATGACCAAAATACTTATGTTTCCCCAAGTACTCATCACCTATATTCAATCCACCAACAAAGCCGATATGAGCATCAATAATAATAATTTTTCGATGATTGCGATAATTGATTTTATGTGTAAAAATAGGCAGCTTAACTGGGGAAAAGGGAATCATTTCAACTCCAGCAGTTCGCAGCTCTTTTATATAATAAGGAGATAATTGCCAACACCCGACTGCATCATATAAGAAGCGAACCTTCACACCTTCTTTTGCTTTTTCAATAAGTATTTTTTGAATCTCACGCCCAACTCCGTCAGCACGGACTATATAATATTCCAGGTGAATGTGATGTTTCGCCATTTTTAATGATTGGATAATATGTGCGAACGTTTCAATTCCATCTGTTAAAACTTTTGTATCCGTTGAAAAAGAAATTGGATTATTAGCTAAACGATGTGCTAAACGAAATAGTAACTGTTGCTGTCCACCCATTTTCATAATTTCATTTTCATCTAATAACCTGTTCCCCTCAATTTTTGTAAATTCTTGCTCATCCAGGATCGCCTTTTGCCTGAATAATTTCTTTTTTCGATAATTTTGTCCAAACATCAAATAAAAAACAAAGCCGACAACCGGAAACACACCAAGAACAATTAACCACGTTAACGTTTTTGCCGGATTACGATTTTCTAAAAAGATGACTACTGCAATGAAAAAAACAGATAAAGAAAATAAAATGCTGATTCCGCCTAATAATCGGCCTTCCCAATAATCTCTCGTAAAATAGAGAAAAATTGAAAAAGCAATTAAAAAGATAATAAGTTGCAATTTTTTCTTCATTCAAATACTCCTTCGATAAGTTAACAATTTATGTGTTTTTTATGTATCATGTCGTTCCTTTATGAAAGGAGTTCATCTAAAAAAACAGCCGATTTCGGAAAGTGAAATCGGCTGATGTGTTTTCATCAAAAATTGTGTTAAATAAAATTATGATAATGGAAAATTAATTGAGATTGTTTCTAATGCCTTCTCGGCCAAAATTTCCTTACCATACTCCTGAATTCGATAAATCGTAATTTCTGATTCATATCCATATTCAAGAATTTGACTGAGGATATTATCTTGTTCGTCTTCATCACATTCATCTGTAAATTGAACATACAAGTAATATCGACCTTCAAAGAAATGTAATGAATTCTCTAACCCTCGAACCTTTAGAGTATGACTCAGTGAAATAACATGTTCAAAATCTTCAAAGCCAATTACTAATTCAAGGGTTTCGCTTTGTCCATTCTCGCCGGAATGTCGAAACTGTTCATCAAGCTTCTGCTCAATGTTATCATCAACCGGATAATCCACATTCTTATCATTTCCTACCGGGATTTCGAGTTTCACATTACCATCTGTAATTTGTCCTCTTGTAACTAGGATCTCAAGCCCTTTATCAAGTGCTTGAACTTGAATCCATAACGGGCCTTCAATTTCAAAATTTTCTTGATCATAGGCTTCGTTGATCATTTCAAAGAATAATTCCTCACCACGTTCACGATTATACCAAATTTCATCTCTGTCAAAGCCCCGGTCTTCAATATCTTTATAGGTAATATAAAATTTTATTGTTGTTTCATTCACTCTCTCTATTTCCATATTACTCTCTCCCTTCTGTCGAGTATAGTGGCGGAAGGGACAAACTCTTCCCCAAGAGAATACAACCTAAGGATATTCAATACATTCCCTACTCTTATTAATGTCAAGTTTATTCTGTTTATCTACTTCTATTCTATGATAAAACATTTCAGAATGGAAATTAAAAAGCGGACAATTTTATAACAACTTTAAATAACGACCAATATAATAAATTTTATGTTCTTATCTTTCTATTATTCGTATAGGTATATAATAAAGTTGTCCATGAATCAATTTGAATAATATTGTTATCCAATTCCAATCAATGTATTCCTTATATTTCCTTTCCTCAATGACAATCATTAGAGATAGGGAGGTAACAACTATTGAATGCTGAACTTGATTTTATTATACCATTACTTACGATCATAGGTATAGATATTGTACTCGGAGGAGATAATGCGATCGTTGTAGCTTTAGCTTGCAGAAATTTACCGCAGCATTTACGAAATAAAGCAATTATTCTAGGTATTTCATTAGCAATCATTACTCGAATGCTCTTAACTGTTATTGCTGTATACATACTCCAAATCCCGTACCTGTTGGCATTTGGCGGTGCTATGTTATTATTTATCGCCTATAGTCTTGTAGTTGAGAAAAATGATACTACTGAGATTGAAGGGAAGACAAGCTTAGCAGCTGCAATTAAAACAATCGTAATTGCTGATCTTGTCATGGGATTTGATAATGTTATCGCAGTGGCTGGTGCAGCAAATGGTAATATCATTCTCGTAGTCATCGGATTAATCATTTCGGTTCCGATTATTATTTGGGGGAGTAAACTGATATTAGGAATAATGGAATCTTATCCATTTGTTGTGTATATCGGTGCAGGTATCCTTTCCTTTACTGCAGGAAGAATGATTACGGAGGAAGATCAATTATCTGCACTCTTCTCAAACCATCCATTCTTAACAATCGGTGTTCAGGTTGCATTAATTATTGCGGTTCTGTTCAGTGGATGGCTTGCAAATAAACGTTTTATCAAGCGAATCTCACTGTAATTTTCATTCTGCTTACAACTATTATCAATAGAATGAAAAAACTTCTACAATTTCTGTAGAAGTTTTTTCATTATTCGTTAACTAAGCGCTGAGCTTCTTGTAAGTGGAATGTACGTACTTTACGCGGCAAAAAGCGTCTGATTTCAGCCTCGTTATATCCAACCTGTAAACGTTTCTCATCAATAATAATTGGACGGCGCAATAATCCTGGATTATCACTGATTAATTTAAATAAATCTTGAAGTGACATCGCTTCTAAATCAACATTCAATTCTTGGAATGTTTTTGATCTGGTCGAAATAATTTCGTCTGTACCATCTTCGGTCATCCGAATAACTTCCTTAACCTCATCAATTGTAAGAGGTTCAGAAAAAATATTTCTCTCAATAAAATCAATCTGATGCTCTTCTAACCACGCTCTGGCTTTTCGGCATGATGTACAACTTGGAGAAGTATATAATCTTACCATTAGTAAAAACATCTCCCTTCATATATCGTTCTATCTCAACATGTGATTATCATATCTTTTATGTAGTATTTATTATACAATAATTATTATTATTTGAATACCCTTCTCAATAAAAAGTTCCATTATTTTTTTAAAACAGATCATTTTTCTCTTTTAATCACCCCTATACTCTTTCTATTAGTTTACCAGTTATTTATATAGATTTGATGAATAATTACTAATTTTTTTTTAGCTAGGATAAATCTTACTCTTTTTACAAAAAGTAAGGAAGATGAAAGCACTTTGTAATTCAAGGATGTGGAGTTTCACTTGAAAAAACTGTTATGTATACTTTTCATTTGTTTATTGGTGATATGACTCCTGACATTCAGATTCCACTGTTTACAATGAAACCACTTGTTGTTGATAAAATCCACAAAAAGGTAGGTGACACTGTCCAAAAAGGGGAAAAAATAATCAGCTTAGATCCTTCTTGGGCTGAGAAGCAGCTTAAGCAAGCTGAAAACACAGTTGCACAACTTGATCATACACTATTTCAAGTAAAAAGATTGAATACAATTGTCGAACAAAATGTTTCTACTTTTAAACAATTAGAAAAAGAATTTGAAAATTCATTGCAAAATTTAAAACAACGTATACATAAACTGGAGTTGATGACTGAAAATAATCCAACAACACAACTATTACAAAGTACTGTTGAGTTGTTAATTCATCAAGCTGAGCTTTCGAAGGCTGCAAACAGTGTCACACCTCCTGCTCCCTCGGTTGAGATAACCGAAATTGAAATGCAGCTATTGCAAGCCAAGGAACAAGTTGAAATGGCAAAAAAAACACTTAATGAGACTGTTATTACTTCTCCTATTGATGGTGTCATCTCACAAATTAATGTATCTGAGCAACAAACAGCATTACCAAATACTCCTTTAGCCGTCGTTATGAATGATCAATCAATGAAAGCAACTTTTCAACTAACCAGCTTTCAAATTAATAAAATACACCCGGACATGGAAGTAGTTATCAATGTAGATGGAATAAATGAGAAATTCAAAGGAATAGTGAAAACACTCTCTCCAGCAACCCTTCCACAAACAAATCTGTTCACAATGGAAGTCGCAATTCCAAATGAAGAACATGCAATAAAGAGTGGAATGCGAGCGGTTGCCACTATTCAAAGTAAGGTAGTAACAGGTGCATTCGTGATACCTGTTGACAGTATCATTTATGATGAGGATGGAACTTATGTTTTTATTTCTAATAATGACTCTGTCCGCCGTCAAACGGTTTCTTTAGGAGCAGGAAATGGTGAAGTTATCGAAGTACTGACTGGAGTTAAAGAAGGTGATGAAATTATTACAAGAGGAAAAGAACGATTAACAGAAAACAGTAAAATTATAAACAAAGCGAGTGACTGACTCATGAATATTGCCAGGATTTCTGTACTAAGACCGATAGCCATGGCGATGGTTATACTTTTCACCGTGATTCTTGGTATCATATCCTTGAAAAATCTTACAGTAGATCTATTTCCGGATTTAACTTTTCCCGTTGCTGCAGTAACTGTGCAATATGAAGGGGCAGGACCAGAAGAAATTGAACAGCTCCTTACAGTTCCAATCGAGGAAATGATGTCTACATTAACAAATGTCGAGTCTGTTACCTCTACCTCACGTCCAGGTGGGGCCCTTATTCTTGTTTCTTTTACATGGGGAACAGATATGAACTTTGCAACATTGCAAATGCGTGAAAGAATTGACATGATCCGCGACAGTTTTCCTAGTGATGTTCGCCCACCAACAGTATTAAGGTTTGATCCTGGAATGTTGCCTGTTGTTCAATTCGCGATAACTGAGCCAAACAGTAATCTCACTCATCTAAAAAAACTAGCAGAAAATGAAATAAAACCACTCCTCAACTCAATTGAAGGTGTGGCTTCTGTATCTATTGAAGGAGGCACTGAACAGGAAATTCTTGTCCAAGCAAATATTGAAAAGCTAGCTTCGTATGGTTTAACGTTTAGACAGTTGCAACAGTTACTGCGAAGTGAAAATATTAACCTGTCTGGGGCACAGATTACTGATAAGAAACAAAACCTGCCAATCCGTATATCCGGGAATTTACACTCAATTTATGATGTTAAGCAACTCCCTGTACCAACAAATCGTGGCATCGTTCAACTTGGTCAGCTTGTTACAGTTACAGAAACGGTCAAACCGCTGTCACAAGCTAGTTATTTAGATGGTACTCCTGGCATTGGTATATCAATTTTAAAAGAAAATGGTTCCAACACAGTTTCAGTTGTAAGGACAATTAATGAGAAAATCGCCCAGCTTCAAGATGAACTTCCTGAAGGGATCGAGATAAAATCCATTTTTGATCAAAGTCGTTTCATAGAACAATCAATCCGGGCCGTTTCTTGGAATATGGCATTTGGGAGTATATTAGCTGCCTTTGTTCTTTTTCTTTTTTTACGTAATTTGCGCAGCACATTAATTATTAGTGTATCAATACCTATCTCCATCTTATCAACTTTCTTACTCCTGTATTTCAGCGGACAAACTTTGAATCTGCTCACTTTAGGAGGATTGGCGTTAGGTATTGGCATGATGGTTGACAATGCGATTGTTATCCTCGAAAATATTTACCGTCTAAGACAAAACGGACTATCACTTAAAGATGCCGCAATCGAAGGAACAGCAGAAATAGGAGGAGCAATTATTGCCTCTACTCTTACGACGGTTGTTGTATTTTTACCAATCGTATTTGTTGATGGGTTAGCTGCACAACTGTTCAAGCCACTTGCGTTGAGTATTGCGTTCTCACTCATTGCTAGTCTATTTACGGCATTGATGATTGTTCCATTATTATCTTCAACTTATATGAAAGTACCTCTATCTCATACACGTACCTTTCAATATCAAAGAATGACAAAGTCTTATCAATTATTATTAAAAAAAGTATTGGCAAAACCAAAAACAATGATTATTATAACGACGTTTCTTTGTCTGTTATCTTTGATTGGTATTCCCTTTCTCGGAACTGAATTTCTTCCGGCACAGGATCAGAGCTACATTAACATTGATGCACAGCTAGCTTCTGGCAGTTCATTAGATCAAACCTATAGTTTAGTTGAGGACATTGATGAAAAATTAAAAGATATCTCTGAAATTGACGCAGTATTTGTTAATCTTGGTGGTTCAAATCACTTTTCGCTAACTCCAGGCTCACAAACGAACCGTGCATCATATAGTTTATTACTTGCAAAGCCTAGTCAGCGATCAAAATCTGACCTGGAAATCGCCGAGGAAATTCGAGAACGGCTGAAAATGATTCCAGTTGATTCCCTTTCTGTGACTGCCAGTGACAATGGCTTTACAGATGACCCGATCTCCATCACGATAACAGGTCATGATTTACAAACATTACATACAGTCGCTTCGAATGCCATTTCAATAATTGAAACGATACCAGGAGTACGTGAACCTAGCTCTAATTTTGCATTTGGACATCCTGAAATAAACGTGTCAATCAATCGGGAACGAGCGTCTTATTATGGAGTCAGCAGTGCACAAATTGCCAATACAATTCATGATGCTACACGTGGATTAATACCAACCCACATAACAAGGAATGGGTATAAAATTGAAGTTCGGCTAATTGCCGAAGAAGGGTATTCAACTTCGTTACAAAAGCTTTCACAATTACTCATTGAAACGCCGATTGGTGACCGAATTCCATTAGAGATGGTGGCAACCATTGAGAGAAATCAAGGTCCAAATTCAATCAAACGAAGAAATAGTGTTCGAGAAATCACCATTAAGGCATCCATTTTAAATCGTGATTTAGGAACAGTAATGGATGAAATACGTGACAAGATAAGTAATGAAATTTCTCTGCCAATTGGTTACGAAGTTACGTATGGAGGTCAATTCGAACAAATGAAGGACGCCTTCTCAAAGCTGGGATGGGCAATTGCCTTAGCTGTTTTGCTAGTTTACATGGTCATGGCCGCTAGGTTTGAATCCTTTTATTATCCTTTAATTATTATGTTCTCTATCCCTCTTACGACGATTGGAATCATAACTGGCCTTCTGCTTTCAAATCAACCGTTTGGGGTTGGTTCCTTAATTGGAGTTCTTATTCTGACTGGTATTGTTGTGAATAATGCAATTGTTCTGGTAGACTATATGACTACTCTAAAAAGAAACGGCAAAGAAACATATGAAGCGATCATGGAGGCTGGACCAACAAGACTAAGACCTATTCTCATGACGACTTTTACAACTATTCTAGGTTTAATTCCTCTTACACTTGGGTTTGGTGAAGGTACTGAAATTCAGCAACCGATGGCAATTGTCATCGTCTTTGGATTAAGCTTCGCCACCATCATTACCCTCCTCTTCATTCCAGCCGTCTATTATGTATTTGATGAAAGGAAAAAAAATCAGTTTAGAGTTTAAAGTTTAGAGTTGTTTTAGGCACATCATAGATGTTTGACAGAAGAGCAAAAAATTAAGCAGAAGCGATTCGCTTCTGCTTTTATTTCATCACTGAATTTACTTGTAGAACTCATAACTCTAAACTCTAAACTCTAAACTATCTAAGCTGTTGTTTTTGTTTGTGAGGCAGGGTTACGAGCAGGTTGACGATTCCAGTTAGTCAGCTTCTTTTTTAACAGCTCTTTAATTACTTCTCTCTTTTTTTTACGCTGTTGTTTAGCTCTTTCCTTCATCGTTACTTCCCTCCCTTCAAAAATATTTAAATGCTAGCGGTCACCATGTTGATCAAATGTTAAAACTTCATCAACATCGGAATAAGATTGACCATATAAATCTTTATCTTTGTACGTATGAATTTCTTCATACGTAGTTTTCATTTTTTCAAAAATGCTTTCTTCACTTTCGTTTGTTGGTGACCAGTATAAAATCTCCAGCTGATTAATTTTGTTTGTTGCTAATGATCTTCTCCGATAGCCAATGGACTCAGCATGAGTAAATCCCTCTCGTTCATAAAAACGAAACCTCTTCTGTGTATCACTATCCTTATAATCAAGCGGTTCAACCTCTAGTATAATCGGTTTGTTCTTTTCTTTTAATTTTGCAATCAACTTATGTCCCAGTCCTTGACCCCTGGCCTCTTTGGAAACAAATAAATAATCGATAAAGATAAAATCATCCATTTCAACGTACATCAATACATGATTAGACCCTTCATCTTTATAATAAATATCAGCTTTTTCCCTTAGCAACAATTCCATGTGCTCTTTTGATTTCATTTCTTCAATTGGAAAATATTGATTTAGTTTATCATACCAATTCATCGAAATCCTCCATTTAATTATATCAGAACTACTAAATGTATGGATATAGCTTCTCCTATTATTCATAGTATATTCTAAAAGCTGAAAATGTTAATTCCCATGACATAATTATCTAAATAGAATGGAATGATACTTATTATTCAAACACTCTATTTTACCATAACTAAGAAAAAGATAAAGTTGAAAAATGCCTTTCTTTTTTCGCTGTATTTCGCTAAAATGAAATTGAGCAAATGATTTGATCCTATCGTAAGGAGGATGTATAATGCCGGGATTTTTTATAGACTTTTTAATTTTAGCACTATTAGTTGTAGGTGGAATGGCCTTTATGGGCGAAATAGTCAATGGTATTGGCCACCTTTTATTTGGTGGTAAAAAAGGTCGTTTTACAAACAAAACTGCGGATACAAGTGCAGGATGGAAAAAGGTTGGCGGAAGAAGCTAAGACTACATACTCTTGTCTATCTAAAATGGGATGTCTCAATCAAAGTAACAGTCACCTCGGCTACGAGGAGAGCTGCTGTCACTTATGAGACATCCCTTTTTCTATTATTCGACTTTTTTTCCAATCATATAATCAACATTTGGAGTATAACTGTTACCGGCATTCCATAATAAAAATTCATTTATGCCATTTTCATATAAAGCCTTAATTTGAGCCTCAACCTCTGCCTTTCCATACTTTTTGTAATTTCCTGAACCTAACCATGAAGCGGTAAAGTCTTGCAACCACGGTCTGGAAACCGGTGGAGTTTCAAGCTCCGATAATACATTCTTCTCCACTTTGGCATATTCAGTTACTAGTTCGTACGGATAAAGATCCGGTTTATTTATTCCAAAATAAGAAGTCCAATGGCTAGGATAAATCATCGAAGAAATGACATCTACATTATCAGAGATTCTAGAGAAATTCTGTCCGATTCCCGGTGCTTCTGGAATCGTTGCAGAATAACCGAAGATATCAACGCTTACATCAATGTCATAATAGGCGAGTTGATCACGCGCATACGCGACAAAATCAGTAACTGCATCCACTCTCTTCTGAACATTATCTTTATCCCCTTGACCATATTCACCTTGGTTATACGTTAATACTTGATCTCTTCGCTCAAATCCTTCAGGAAAGCGAACATAATCAAATTGAATTTCTTTAAAGCCTAATTCAGCTGCCATTTTGGCAATACCGACATTATAATCCCACACTTCTCGAAGAAAGGGGTTTACAAAAGCTTCTCCACGACCATTCTTCCAAACCTTACCGTTATCTACAAAACTTAACTCTGGCTTTTTTTCAGCCAAGAAGGAATCCTTAAACACAACAATACGTGCAATTGGATAGATTTTATGCTCTTCTAATGTTTTTAGTAATTTATGTGGATCTTTTATAAAGTTTTTGGAAATATCATTATAAGGTGAATCTTCTCCAGGTATATAAGTTAAATAGCCATTATCATCTTTAATATCTATCACCATAGCATTTAATTCTGTTGTCGTTACTAAATCAAGTAAACTAGAAAATTTATCTCCGCCAGCAGAATTTGCTGTTACATATATCCCTCTCACAGCATCAGGATATTCAAAGGTTAAGCCGGTATCAAAGAAAAAACGTGGCAATTTATCCGGTAATTCCAGTAATCTGATTTCTGATTTTTTAAAATGGTGCATTGTTGCATTTTTTGTTTCGTTTGCATGTGCAACACTAAATATCGAAAATAGTAACACAATTAATACACTTATACCAGCAACCCTTACAGTATTTTTCCCCATTGTACTCACATCTTTCTTATAAATTATAGTAATAATAAATAGAAAATGCGGAGATTATACAATGATGTTTAGTCCTCATCTTTTACATCGATATCTTCAGGGATCGGATCATCTTGGCTATTTTTCCATTGCTCAATACATTTTTCAATTTGTTCCTTGTGCCATTTAAATTGGTCTTGATTAACCAAGTATTGTTCACCATCATGAATAGCCCTTAAATGTCCAAAGTAAATTTGATCGAGTAAATAATCCTCCGGCAGTTGTAAGTACTGCGCTAACTGTTCAATTGTTACATACAAAAACATCACTCCTCCTCCTATACTATTTTACCAATAGTATATACAGAACACACCTGTAATCATGAACATAATTCATACAAATTTTAATTTCCATTTCCCTTTTCACCTTTTTACCTTGACTATAATATAATAAAATTATATAATTATAAAAATATACAAAAAACGAGTTATATTTTCTTCCAATACTACTCTGACTGGAGGGACATGATATGAGAAAAGTAACACTTACACAACTATTACTACACCCAATTGCACAAAAATATATAAAACGTTCTGGTCTCGCGCACGCTATTGCCGCTTCGTATCATGCTTTATCTCTCTCTAAACAATATAATGTAGACCCTGATTTAGCTACAAAAGCGGCTTTCCTTCATGATATCGGCCATTATACATGGTATCGGAACGGAGAATGGGACCTTCAATTATACAAAGAAAATGATATCCATGCCATTAAAGGCGCTGAGCGTGCTCATAAATTGCTGATACGCTTAGGTGAACATCCATCAAACGCAAAAAAAATAGCCCTTGCTATTTTACTCCATACGGACTCTTATTTACCAGAAGGCCGATTGCATTTAGACCCTCTACAAAAGGTTGTTGCACTAGCTGATGAAGCTGACGAAGAACCATCTGGTAATCATCACTATCGACAAATCGATGATGAAAGAGCAATAAAATTAATGAATCGTCTGGATGAATGCGTAGAAAAAGCATTATTACAAAATGAAAATTACAAAGAATCTGTATAATAGTAGAGGGGCAGTTCCCTCTGTTTTTTTATTTTGGGCGGAGATAAAAACAGATGTTGATTTTTGGCCAGTTTATTTAAGCATGATAAAGTTAAACAAATAACTGACTGTTATAATCATCCTATTGACATTAAATATCACCTATGATAAATTATTTTTAAATAAAAGAATAGCCCAAAAAGGGGAGTAGCGACCACTTGGTTAATGAGTCGTCATGTCAGTGAAGAAATTCACTCGGTTCATTAAGCTTTGTACACACGCAAAGTACGCAAGACCTTTTTATGAAAATTCTTCAATTATTTGAAGTCCTTTCATAAAAGGGTCTTTTTCTTTTTGTAACTATAAGGAGGATTAATCAATGATATTTTTTCTTTTTCTACTTGCAGCAATTCTAACAGTTATTGCAGCTATTAAACTATCTACCTATGCCGACGTATTAAGTGAGCGGACTGCACTTGGCGGAATGATTGTAGGGACTTTTCTGTTAGCAGGTGCTACTTCTTTACCAGAAGTTACGACTAGCTTATCTGCTATTGTTATTAATAATCCTGATATTGCTGTTGCTAATGTTCTAGGCAGTAATTTATTCAATTTACTCATTCTTGCTAGTTTTGACCTTTATTATCGTAAACAGGAAATATTTAAGCATGCTTCTTCCGATCATCTTTACACAATTTCAATCGGACTCTTGTTATCTATTATTATACTGCTCTCATTTGTAACAAAAGTCGATGTTACATTACTTGGTATGGGCATTGATTCGCTTATTCTTATACTTATCTATGGGTTAGGTATGTATTTAATTACACGTCAACAACGCAATCGTCATGAGGTAGAGGTTGCAGCTAGTTTAGCACCAGTTGATGAAGATGAGGATCTCCACAATACATCAGCTATCTCGATCAAGAGAGCCATCATTGGCTTTATTATTGGTGCAATTGTCATACTCGGTTCTGGTACATTGTTAACTCTAACCGGAGATCAAATTGCAGTTATTACTGGTTTAGGCTCAAGTTTCGTTGGTAGTTTTCTTATTGCTGCAACCACATCATTACCTGAAGCCATCGCTGTTCTCATTGCGTGCCAACTACGAAACTATAATTTAGCAATCGGTTCAATTCTTGGAAGTAACATTTTTAATGTTCTCATTTTAATTGGCGCTGATGCTTTCTATCAGCAAGGTGCAATTCTTTCAGCAGTTTCACCAGTTAATCAAATTACGTCAATTGGAATCATTATCCTGAGTGTTATTGTTCTTTATTCGCTACTACGAGTTAAATTTCACTCTATTCTTCCTTACTGGATTCCATCAGCATTGCTTGTCATGATTTACTTTATCTCTAGTTATCTAATATTCTCTTATTAAATTTAAAGTAAAGGGCGATCAATTAATGGTCGCCTTTTATCTTATGCAAAAATAAAAGAATCGTTACACCTTAACAATCAATACCCAATATGAAACGGGTATGCTCATCTTATAGTTCAGTAAGACGTCACAAAAAAAGAAACAAGAAAAATGCATTTACATATTATTTTGTACTATTTCCATTACTTGCTCTGCAGTTAACATCCCATTAATTCTTGCAATAATTTTTCCCTTTTCATTAATGATAACACTAGTAGGAATACCTATCAGTTGATAATTCTCCATCACTTTACCTTCAACATCAAAAACAACATCAAATTCTGCATGAAAGTGATCTAAAAAAGGTCGGACATCATTTGCATTCCGCTCTTGCTTTGTTAAATTAACACCTAAAATTATCAGTTCTTCGTCAGATAGTCGCTTATCAAGTTCAACCAGTGCTGGCATTTCTTCCAGACAAGGTCCACACCAAGTCGCAAAAAAATTCAGTAACACCGTTTTCCCCTTATAATCAGTTAAAGAAACGGTCTCCCCTTTTGTATTAAGCAAGGTAAAATCAACAGCAACATTTCCAACCTGAGCTCCTTCATTCGTTGACGCAGCCACAGCCATCTCTAAATTTTTTAACACTGTGTCTGATCTTTCATATAACACCCCAACAATAAACATCAGAAAAAATATAGTCAGTGAAAAAAATGCATTACGCCGATTCATATAACCCTCCACTATAGTTGAAGTTATCGAGCCCTTACATTATCATTATGTTAATATTTATATGAAAATATTTCAGAAATCATGTACAAGGTCTATAATCTTATATAATGGGGTGCAAAGTGAAACTTCCTAACTTGCAATATCTTCTATTCGTGTTACTCCTTATCACTTCCGGCTATATCCTCTTTTCGTACAAAGCAAACACAATAAATTCTACCATTCTCGGATTGTTATTACTCATCACTGTCCCCCTCTATCTCGTCCGTATCTGGCAACGCAAACAAAAAGCGAGTAAAGACCAATAGTCCTACTCGCTTATTTCGTCAAAATCCGCTTTATTTCCCAGGAAAATAATAACGATGCAAATTATTTATCAGAAGAATATTTATCAATTATTAGGTTGATTGCCCCATCTCCAGTAACGTTTGTTGCCGTTCCAAAGCTGTCTTGCGCCATATATAATGCAATCATTAAACCAATAGCAGCTTCTGAAAAACCTAACATCGATGTTAGGATTCCAAGCGCAGCCATAATAGCTCCACCAGGAACACCTGGCGCCGCAATCATAATAATCCCTAACATAAAGATGACAGGAAGCATTTGACCGATCGTTGGGATCCCCATATCCGTTGATAACATCATTACAGCAACTGTACATGTTACAATTGTAATTACACTACCAGATAAGTGAATTGTAGCTGATAACGGCACCCCAAAGTTAGCGATATTTTCTTTAACCCCATTGTTTTTTACAGAGCGTAGCGTTACAGGAATTGTTGCCGCACTACTCATCGTTCCTATTGCAGTGAAATAAGCAGGAAGCATATTCTTTAATAAAACAAATGGATTTTTCTTACTAATTGATCCTGCAACGACATATTGAATCAATAACCAAACCCAATGTGTAACAATCGCTAATAATAAAACAACACCAAAGACTTTTAACGTTTCAAAAACTGTACCTTCTGCTGCTAATTCAGCAAAGATAGCTCCAATGTAAATCGGCAATAAAGGAATAATAATTTTTGCTATGACTAAATCAATAATGTCCTTCCCTTCATCGACAACTTTCTTCAATGTCATACTCTCTGCTTTGGAGATTCCAATTCCAAATACAAATGCTGTAACTAATGCTGTAACAACCCCCATCAATGGAGCAATTTCAATCGAAAGAAATGGCTCTAAAGCTGTACCTTCAGCGACAGATTCATTTGCTGTTGAGATCATCGGAATGATTGTAACTGCTACAAAGAACGCAAGTAGACCCGCTACAACGGTAGATACATATGCAGTTCCTACAGTCATACCAACTAAACGACCTGATTTTTTCCCTAATCCCGCCACACCACTTGCAATAAAGAAGAGGATAATAAAAGGAATTACGAAACTGATGAAGCTACCAAATATGACTTTAATCGTAATAAGAATGCGAGTAATAAAATCTGGTGCTACTAAACCAATAAGAATACCTAAAATAATACCAGCGATTAATTTTAAAACTAACTTCATTTTCTGACCTCCCTATCTTTTTCTCTCTTTTGTCTACACTCAAAGGACAAGTGCACATATTTATTTTACATGGAAATTCGTAAAACTCAATAATTTTTAATGATTTCAGAATAATTAATTAAATTATTTTTTCTGTAAATATACATTATTACTAATTAATAGAATTATTTTACCAAAATTATTACAAACAGAAATATATTATATATCTTTTCCGCGATGTGTATTTTTGATGTGAACATTTGCACAATGAAATATGATTTTGTATAATATTAGCAGAATATATATATGCAATGACAAAGAAGAGTACATTTTAGGAATCTTACAGAGAGCCTGTGGTCGGTGTAAACAGGTAGAGGAATGGAATGGAATGGGCTTTCGAGCATCTAAACCGAAAAGCAATGAGTAGGCTTTGGCGTATTTGTCCATACGATACCATGGACACCGTATAACTTATGTACGGCTTGAGTGATTCTATTTTTGAATAGATTAATTAGGGTGGCAACGCGGTCCATTCGTCCCTACAGTATTGGGTGACGAATGGGCTTTTTTATATTTATTAGATTTTGAAAGGATGAATTTACATGAAAACAATCTTCTCTGGCATTCAACCTAGTGGTACTTTAACGCTTGGAAACTATTTAGGGGCTATGAAGCACTTTGTTGAGCTTCAAAACGATAATAATTGCTATTTTTGCATTGTCGATCAACATGCAATTACTGTACCTCAAGATCGCTTGAAATTACGTGAAAATATTCGAAGTTTAGCAGCATTATACTTAGCAGTTGGCATCGACCCAAATAAAGCAACTCTTTTTATTCAGTCTGAAGTTCCTGCACATGCTCAACTAGGGTGGATTATGCAATGCGTTTCGTACATTGGAGAGTTAGAGCGCATGACACAATTCAAGGATAAATCTGCTGGTAAAGAGGCCGTTTCAGCTGCTTTATTAACCTATCCACCTTTAATGGCTGCAGACATTTTATTATATAACACTGATATCGTACCGGTCGGTGAAGACCAAAAACAGCACTTAGAGTTAACAAGAGACCTAGCTGAACGATTTAACAAAAAATATAATGATATTTTTACGATTCCTGAAGTAAGCATTCCAAAAGTCGGGGCGAGAATAATGTCTTTAACTGATCCTTCAAAGAAAATGAGTAAGTCGAATCCTAACCCTAAAAGTTACATATCAATGTTAGATGACGAAAAGGTAATCATTAAAAAAATTAAAAGTGCTGTTACTGATTCAGACGGCATAATTAAATATAACAAAGAAGAAAAACCTGCTGTTTCAAACTTAATGACAATCTACTCGCTTTGTTCTGGCAAAACAATTGAAGAAATTGAATCACTGTATGATGGAAAAGGATATGGAGAGTTCAAAGCTGATTTAGCTGCTATCGTCGTTGATGCACTCCGACCTATTCAAGAAAGATACAATGAACTTCTACAGTCAGAAGAATTAGATAACATCCTTGATCAAGGTGCCGAAAAAGCCAACCGTGTCGCAAGGAAAACCCTTGAAAAAGCAGAACGTGCAATGGGACTTGGGCGTAAGAGAAGGAAATAAGCTTAAATTTAAAATGTAGAATTTAGAATTGTTTAAAGGTACTTCATTGAAGCACTAAAAATAACTTTCAAAAACTACAATCACCTAATTCTAAATTCTACATTCTCAATTCTAAATTAAAAGAAAGCCTATCAACCGATAAGCTTTCTTTTTACATTAACTTTCAACTATTAACTATTTAACGCTTTCACCATGCTCAAGCTCCCACAGTTTTTCAAAGAATGGTTGTCCTTTTACGATCGCCTCACAAAGGTGATAATGTTGATTTGTCCAACCATGTTTTAATTCCTCATAAAGAGACTCCCACACTTCTTCAAAACTCATTGAATGGATTTCTGAGTATTTCGTTGGTTGCCATTCTGTATACCAATAACGTACCTCAGCTACATTTCTGGTTGAATACAGCTGGTCAAGTGCCATAAATAACAGCTGTTTTAATTGTCGTTCTTTTCTTGTCAGTCCATTCATGTAAGCAGGGTTTAAGGAAAGCGAATGATACTCTTTTCCTAAATCAAGCCCGTCTATTGGGTACTCTTTAGAATCAAGATTTTCTACAAGTTCATAGACAATTTGTTCTTGCCGTGGTGTTAAACGACTTTTTCTAATTGGGGTCTTATACCCAAGCGTGTCTACAGCAATAATCCCATGACCATCAGTAGCTATAAAACAGTAATCAAGTTGGATTCTTTGGTTGTTTTTTCTTAAATAACTTTTCTGATACACATCATTTAATAATTCATCTGGTAATTCTGCTAAGTTGTTTTCAATGTGGTAAAAAAGATCACTTGTTATTTTCACAACTACTACTTGGTCTAAAAGCTCAATTTTATCATCATTTCTCCACTCAAAAAATTCACAAACATTATAGCCATTTTCTTCCCCTTCAAACCAATTGATCCAAACATCCCGCATGTCGACCATAAAAATTAGCCTCCTTACCTTTGTATGTTTGTAAACAGTATGGTCAGAGGCAATACAATTTATTCCACTAATACTATATAAAACCTATTGAAATTTTGAATGATCCCGCGAAGAAGAAGATGGAAAGTATATACTTCCCCATATAAGAAGAATGCCAAAAATAAATATATAAAATTCAATTCTAGTTGTCAGAAAAAGCGCATAATCTTTATAGTTGTAGCCCGTGAGTAGCAAATTTAAATAGGCTATCATACTAACACCACCTGAAACAGCTAAACCAAATCCAATTAAGAGAACAAAAAAGCGTATAATCATAGCTTGTCCCATCGATACCCATAAGGCTTCTGCCTATTTTTTGGGGAACGATAACATCTCATAATAACCCCCGCCTTTGTGAAGATCTGTATGATAGACTACGCTGTTTAGATAGTAAGAACTTCGATTAAGAAAACGGAATGTCCTTTAAGATTATAAAAAAAATTATAAAAAAAGATGTCTGCAAAGGCAGACATCAGACAGTAGCACTCGGAAATTTTGACCATTTTAGAAGTTTATCTGAAGATGTGTATAATAGTTGCTTTACTGTTAGTCCGGGATTAAATTCTATTATTGACGATACAATATGGTACCCAATACTATAGCCAATCCATTTTGGAAGATCACTTTTATTACTTCCGTATAAGTATTGATGATGTTTTTCCTTCCCCCTCATTGATAAGAAAGGAAGGAAGATTTTTCTCCAATAGTCCAGTGCTTCTTTTTTTGAATATAATTCCACCCACGGACCAAGAAATTGCTTTCCATACTTTTGTTCTACAGCATTTTCTGCTAATCCTTCAATTAATATTGAGTCTAGAAGTGTAAGAGTATGACTGCTTTTATTAAGAAATGATAAACGACAAGCATGATTATATTCATGAGTTAATAAAACACCAACTTCTCGCTTGGAAATGTCCCTAGATAAAAAAAGAATAACTTTATCCTGAAAGCCTAACCCCATTTTTCCACCTAGGCTCTTCATCATCATTTCGTTCCTCTGCTCAATTGGTAAAATGATGATATTAACACTTGGACCTTCCCATTGCTTTTTAAGTTCAATATATCTTTTTTTTACATTCTGATAAATTTTTTCATGCTTCATTTTTTCATACCATTGGTTAACACTTTCAACCCCATCAGGCTGAAATAATCCAGAATCTAATAAGTAATGATGTACTTCAGCAGGTGATCTTTGCGGAAAGTAAGTTAATAAAGGAAAAATGATTGTTTTAAATTGAATAACAAAATCATTTCCCCATCCTTTTCTTCCAGATTCGTCAATAAAATTCTTGATGATTTGATCTGTTTCAATGACTGGCATTGTTTATCCACCCTTTTCACTTTCTTCTCATAGTGTATGAAACTCTATGATTAACGTGATTAGATAGACTATTATTACTCCGCTATGTTAAACCTTATTCTTTGCTCCTTCTCATCCCATATTAAGTAAGCATCGAAAGTTTTTTCATCTTTCTTTAAATCTTTTATCTTATCAGTCTTTCCATCTGTTAATAACCGCTTAACATTAGCCTGTGTGATCTTTTTGCCTAAAATGATTTTAGAAACAGAAAACGTACATTTTGTTTTTGAATAATTTAAGCAGCCATAAAAAGTCCCTTTATCAATCACTTTTCCACCACACATTTTACACAACCCGAGACTTTTTTTTGCTTTTGTTTTTGGTTTTCGTTGGATCTGCTCTATTTCAAGATTAGAAAAATCCCATTGCGTGACAGTTTTTCTAGCATCATCAATGATTTTCATTGAAAGTTTTTTTGTTGCTTCGATAAATGAAACGGGAGCTGCTTTTCCTTCACCTATTTCGCTCAAACGCTGTTCCCATTTTGCTGTCATTTCTGGAGAGGCAAGGATTTTATCACCAATGGCCCTAATGAGTACCCTTCCCTTATCCGTCGCATATACTTGATTTTTATTAACCTCTATATATTTTCGGTCTTTTAAAATCGTTATAATTCCTGCCCGAGTTGCCTCTGTTCCAAGGCCTTCTGTTTTTTGTAGAACTTTTTCTAGTTCTTCATTTTCGATATATTTTCCGGCAGTTTTCATTAATGTGATCAATTGTCCTTCAGTATACCGTTTAGGAGGTTGTGTTTTTCCATCTTTTATTTTCACTTCAACTACATTTCCATTATCGCCTTCTCCTACGTTTGGCAACAGGACAGCATTATCTTCTTTTTCTTGATGAAAGAGAACTTTTCTCCACCCTTGCTGTATCAATTGTTTTCCCTTTGATACAAACTTCGCACGGTGATCAACCAATGTTTCTATCGTTGTATAATCAAAGATGGCTTTATCATAATGGGCTGCAATTAACCGTCGGACAACGAGATCATAAATCTTCCTTTCATCTCCTGATAACTTACTTGGGTCTATTACTTGTTCTGTTGGAATAATTGCATAGTGATCCGTTACTTTTTTTTCATTAACATACCTTTTATTATGTAAGATCGATTCATTTGGCAGAGGAAAGAATGGTTTATAATCAGCAAATTGATTTAATTGCTTCAGGATATGCGGGAACATTTCTCCTTCACCTTTTGTTACAAAGTTAGAATCTGTTCGTGGATAAGATAGAATACCTTTCACATAAAGCTTCTGTGCAATATCTAACGTTTTCTTGGGTGAAAATTTAAACGCTTTATTCGCACTCGCTTGCAGCGTCGATAAATTAAATAAATATGGGGGAAGAAATTCTTTTCGTTCTTGTTTTAACTTAGAAACCTCAGCATCTTTATCATGACAAAAAGCAGAAATCGCTTCAGCCATTTGCCTTTCTTTTATCCGTGAGTCCCCTTTATCATTTTCCCATTTCCCTTCATACTGCATCCCATTAATAGTAAAAGAGGCGAGTACTTCCCAAAATAATTCTGGAGTAAATTGGAGAATTTCTTCTTCTCTCTTTACGATTAATGCCAATGTTGGTGTTTGCACCCTTCCAACTGAAAAAACATCAGAAATTTCTTTTTCCTTTAAAAGCAGTGTATAAATACGTGAAGCATTCATCCCAATAAGCCAGTCAGCACATGCTCGACTGTATGCTTCATAATAGAGGTTTCTCGTCTCACTCTCATCAAGCAATCGTTGAAACCCTTGCTTCACTGCGTTTTCTGTTAGTGATGAAATCCATAAACGCTTCATCGGCTTTTGCACTTTACAAAGATGAACAATCGTACGCACAATCAGTTCACCTTCCCTGCCTGCATCACCCGCAATAATAATTTCTGTAACTTTTGGCGAATGCAGTAGCTTCTTGATCAATTGAAATTGTTTACCTTTTGAACGCATCACTTTATATTGAAACTTAGCGGGGATAATAGGCAGGTTATTCATCGACCATTTTTTCCAGGACGGATCATATTCCTCTGGGTTTAACAATTGACAAATATGTCCAACAGCCCATGTAATATAAGCACCTTGAGGAAAGATTGAGTTAGCAAAAATCTCAATGTATCCCTGATGCTTCTTACTCTTAAAAGGGGCCGCTAATTTAGCCCCTTGATCTGGCTTTTCAGCAATAATCAGTTTCATATTTTACCCTCATATCTTATATTTCTGCCTGTAATCTTTCAGCATAACTTGATTCCTAACCAATTGTAAGCTAATTTTATGGTAATCACCAGTAAAAAAAGTAAGGTGAATATTGTAATCACCTTACTTTTTAATATCAATGTATTGTCTTTTACTCATAACCTTTACGAGGAATTTCTTCGGCTTTTCCATTTTCTCTTTCGATTTTTGCATCTATTGTTCCTTCCATTAACGTATCGCTTACTTGTTCATGTGTTGTTGCCAGTCCTTGTTCTACTTCAAGTGAGCTTTCATAATCAGAAGGGTGAAATGCATGCTCAGCTACGTCTGTACTATTATTAACTTTTCCTTGTTTTTCCTTAGCCATTATTCCATCTCCTTTCAATTCTTTATTAGTTTGCGCAAAATCCTTTGTACTATTAACAATATTCATTCCTAATTCTTTTACCTCTTCCTAAAAATTCATCATATGTTTTTTACGTTTAAGGTAAAAGTAATGGAGGGATATTTAATCCCAATCGACCAAGAGGAGGGTTTACTATGGGAATATTAGGTGGTAATCAAAAAGAAGAACCGTTACACTACGGTGAAGTAAATGGAATATGGCAGTATGTTGCAGGTGTGAAAGGAATGATTGCAAGCTATCAAACCTTTTTGAATCATTCAGGTGATAAAGAATTAAAAAATTTTATTGAAGATAAAATAAATGGTGCACAGCAACAAATTGAGGAAATGGAAATTGTTTTAAAAGAGAATGGCATCGCCTTACCTCCCGCACCACCAGAACGTCCGATGGCAAATTTAGAAAGTATTCCAGTCGGTGCAAGGTTTAATGATCCAGAAATAGCCGCAGCCATTGCCAAAAATATCGGAACAGGATTAACAGCGTTAAGCACAATCATGGGACAATGTACACGTGAAGATATCGCGATCCTGTGTGGAAGATTTCATGCTGACAATGCCCAATTTGGGCTTCGGTTATTAAGAATCCAAAAAGAAAAAGGTTGGTTAGTCTTACCACCTTTACATTTGAAAGTGCCAGAGCTAGTTTAATGAGTACGAAAAAAAGAATGGGGTACTCCCATTCTTTTTTTCGTAGGCTTATCAGATGGGTATGTTTTAAGCTCACAGACAAATTCTTCACCAGGTAAATATAAAAACCTTTCATAAAACATCATGAGTTAATAAAAAATAGGATTAATACATTTCCAACATATTTATACTATATAATTTTATAGGGATTTCCTTTCCCCTGAAATTATGAAAAATCTACAGATTGTAAGAATACACTAAAATATTGTCTAATTTTCTGTTATAATCGGTTTTGTACGCAAGAGGGGTGAAGATATTTGGATAAATCACGTGCCGATCGAATTAAAAAAGAAAGAAAATCAGCAATTAAAAGAAAAGTTGTCAGTTTCTTATTTTTGACTGCTTTACTTTTAGGAGTTACGTTTGTTTATGCCGGCTATCAATATGAAAGTGGTCGAAATCAAGCACTCGAAAACTTAGATATTGATCCAGATGAAGAAGATATTGAGTTCAATCCATTTGAAGAGGATAAAGATAGTGAAAATGGTTATATTAACGTTCTTCTTATTGGTGCTGACAATGAAGGGGACGGTGCAGCACGGACTGATACGATAATGGTCGCTCAATACCGCCCGAAAGAAGGTACAGTTCGTATCGCTTCGATTATGCGTGATACGTATGTTTCTATCCCTGGTTATCGAGATAATAAAATTAATACATCGTTTTTCTTAGGTGGTCCTGAGCTCTTAAGAAAAACAATCAAGGAGAATTTTGATATTAACATTAACTATTATGCATTAGTTGATTTTAATGGTTTTGTTCAAACTGTTGATACCATTGCACCTGATGGAATTGAATTAGATATAGAAAAAAGAATGTATTACCATGATTCTTACGGGGACTTACTTATTGATTTTCAGCCTGGTCCACAAAACTTAGATGGTGAGGAAACGTTAAAATATGTCCGCTTTAGAAGCGATCATGAAAATGACTTTGGCCGTGTACGACGACAACAGGAAGTCCTTACCGTTTTGAAGGATGAACTTTTAAGCGTCAGTGGTATAACGAAGCTTCCACGATTAGTCGGAACAATTGAACCTTATATTCAAACAAACTTAGATAACAGAAAAATTCTTAGCCTCGGAAAGGATTTCTTTCTAAATCCAATCAATGATATTGAAACGCTGACAATCCCTGTTAATGGAGGATATACAGACCGGCGATATTCCCATGCTGGTTCAGTATTGGAACTTGATTTTGAAAAGAATAAAGAAGTAATCTCTGAATTTTTCAGTTTAACTGATAATAATGATGTACTATTAACTGACGAGCAATCAATCAATGAATCAGCATCTTCTCAATAGCAATTACATTTAAAAACACCGTCTACCAATGTAGTAGACGGTGTTTTCTGTTTATGCTTGATACTTTTTAAAGATTAATGTTGCGTTATGTCCACCGAAGCCTAGAGAATTACTTAGGACAGCATTTACCTCTTGTTTGCGAGCCTCATTTGGACAATAGTCAAGATCACAATCAGGGTCAGGACTTTCTAAATTAATTGTTGGCGGAATAATCCCTTCCTCAATCGCTTTAACAGAGAAAATCGCTTCAATAGCCCCTGCTGCACCAAGGAGATGCCCTGTCATTGATTTTGTTGAACTGATGACTAATTGATTTGCATGATCACCAAATACGGTCTTTATCGCCATTGTTTCATATTTGTCATTATACGGTGTGCTTGTCCCATGAGCATTCATGTAATCAATATCCTCAGGATGCATTCCAGCATCAGCTATTGCTTGACGCATGGCTCTCACGCCGCCTTCTCCTTCAGGGGCAGGCGCCGTTACATGGTAAGCATCACCGGTTGCTCCATAACCAACTATTTCAGCATAAATCTTAGCTCCTCGTTTTTGTGCAGATTCCAACGATTCAAGAACTAATATTCCAGCACCTTCACCCATAACAAAACCATCCCGATTTGCATCAAATGGGCGACTTGCTGTTTTCGGATCAGGATTTGTAGAAACAGCTTTTGCAGCACAAAATCCTGCCACTGACATTCTTGTAATTGGCGCTTCAGTACCACCTGTAATCATGATATCAGCATCTCCACGCTGGATTACTTTAAACGCATCACCAATTGAGTTAGTACCTGAAGCACAAGCAGTTACAGTACAAGAGTTAATTCCTTTCGCACCAAGTGTGATAGACACTTGACCTGCAGCCATATCAGGAATCAGCATTGGAACGAAGAAGGGACTAACGCGACGGTATCCTTTTTCTTCAAAAATACGAAACTGCTCCTCGTATGTCTCCATTCCACCAATACCAGATCCAATCCAAACACCTACCCGTGGTGCTAACTCCTCTGTAATTTCGAGATTAGCATCCTTTACCGCCATTAAAGCAGAAGCTACTGCAAATTGAGTAAAGCGATCCATCTTTCTTGCATCTTTTCGATCCATAAATTCAGTTGGATCAAATTCTGTTGCTTCAGCAGCCACTTTCGTCGGGAAATTGGCTGGATCGACACGGCTCATTTCACCAATTCCCGATACTCCAGCAATAATATTTTGCCATGTTTGATCTGCGTCATTCCCTAATGGAGTAACCGCTCCTATGCCTGTTACTACTACACGGTTTTGTATCATAACTTTCTCTCCCTCTGTCGTAAAATTTCAATTAGATTGTAACATGTTACCTTATTTACCCCAACGGAGTGCAATAGCCCCCCATGTTAATCCACCACCAAAGCCAACAAGTATAACAACATCATCTTCTTTAATTTTTCCACTTTCGACACCTTCAACTAATGCGATCGGAATTGATGAAGACGATGTATTTCCATATTTATTCACTGTTACAGCCATCTTTTCAATCGGAAGTTCAAGACGCTGTCTGGATGCTTCCATTATTCGAATATTTGCTTGATGAGGAATGAGGTAATCAACTTCTTCTTTTGTTAGTCCAGCTTTTTCAATTACATTTATTGCTGATTCTCCCATTTGACGAACAGCAAACTTAAATACTTCTCTTCCATTCATAACAATATGCTTGTCTTGATAAAGATGCTTTGCGCCACTACCGTCAGAACCAAGTTCGAAAGCTAAGATTCCCTTACCTTCTGATACTGGAGATATGACTGCTGCACCAGCTCCATCACCAAAAAGTACCGCAGTATTGCGATCTTCCCAATCTGTTATTTTTGAAAGCTTTTCTACACCGACTACTAGAATATTTTTGTAAGTGCCTGTTTGAATATATTGTTGAGCAGTTATCATACCATAGATAAACCCTGTACATGCAGCACTTAAATCCATCGCTACAGCATTTTTAGCCCCAAGACGATCTTGAATTAGACATGCCACAGATGGAAAGGGATGATCTGGTGTAACTGTTGCAACGAGAATCATATCTAACTCTTCAGGTTTAATGTTCGCATCTGCTAACGCTTCCTTAGCTGCACTATAAGCCATATCTGATGAATCAATATCATCAGCAGCAATTCTTCTTTCTTCAATTCCTGTCCTTGAACGAACCCACTCATCCGTTGTATCAACAATCTTTTCTAAATCAACGTTCGTAACTACCTTTTCAGGGATATATCTACCTATACCTATTATTCCTGCATTTTTCATTCAGATCCCTCTTTCACTATTAGATTTAAATGAACACCGAATTTATCTTGGGAAATTATGCAATATGATTATATGTAATTATTATGACCTGCTCCTAATTTTAATTCATAATATAAATAATGTCTACATTTGATCAAGCTAGACTATAGTTTTCACTGTATATTTTCTGTTTTTGCAAGAAAAATTCCTTCTAAAATAAGGAACTCGTTAAATTCGGGCTCTTAAAAGTACACTAAACAGCATAATAAGTCATATTTTTGTAGTAGGATATCTTTTTAATCTATTAGAAGGAGGATAATTTATAAATGGATCAACAGCAACCAAACCGTCCCAATTTTTTTGACGAATTAATGTTTGGCCCTTCTACTTCTTCACAAAGCAAAGAACCACAACAGGAGTATTCCTCAAATGTAACAAATGCTATTAGCAATACTGGACAATCTCCAACACAGCAGCCACAGACACAAGATCAAAACCAAGAAGTTCCTTTACAACAGCAAAACACGATGAATCAATTAGATATAAACCAAATGATGAGCCAATTGGATATAAATCAAATGATGGGATATATCAATAAAATAGGACCAGCAATTGAACAAATTTCTCCGTTACTAAAGATGCTCCAATCGTTTACAAACTCTACAAAGAAATAAAACATAAAAAACTCCAACACATGTTGGAGTTTTTTATGTTTTATTACCATCCAGGTCCTCCATAATACGGATCATAATATGGTCCATATTGAGGTCCGTAATATCCTCCTGGACCATATCCTCCTCCAGGTCCACCAAATAGAAATGGGCTAATTGCTAAACCAGTCAAAAACGGTATTAAAGGTCCGAAGCCGCTACCATGATGCCCATGGTGATGTCCATGGTGGTGACCAGGATGGTGTCCTGGGCCATGATGGTGAGGTCCACCAAACCTTGTCATTGGTTGGGAATACATTTACTCTACCTCCCTTAATGTGAGTCCGTATTCCCAATATTCTATGTAGTCATTAGTACAACTGAGACTGTCCATTCGATGTCTATCTTAAACTCGGCACCTGCCTAGCATATAATTCTTACCTTTACAAGCTATTCACTTCTTCCTAAGTACTCCATCGATACAGTAAACAGTTCATCAATTTGCCTTATCATCGTTAGTTCTTTTTCTGTGGGATTCATAAGGTTACTATCTTTGAGCTCTGCATAGCTATGAAGAAACCCGTCGATATCACCACTTCCAAATTGAGCTAGACAATAGTTTCCCATAAGACGAATATTAGGCTTTTCTTTTGTATGAAAAATAGGAACATAAGGCCCCAGTTTATCTTTAGCTTCACTATATTTCTTTTGCGACACTAATTCATAACCTAATTTTAATTGATTACTAATTTGACGCAGCTTTTCTTTTTTCTCCATTTAGCTATTTTTACCTTCTTCTTTTCCTAATTCATAAGCTTCAGTCATAACTTTTGTTAATAATTCAATCATTGGCTGTAAATCGTCAAAATCGAGTTCAATCCCTTTTTTATCGAAAAATTCCTTCCCCTCAGGAAGATGTTTCATTGCAATTTGCATAAATTTCATGTTTAGTTCTTGACTCATACTATCCCACCTCTTTTTAAATTTACTTTAATGAAAATAAATATTATAATGATACATTTTAAATTTTACATTTAATATTACTCTTTTTTCAACCTATCCGGTAGTACACCTGTTGAAATATAGTCTTCTATTGCCTGATTGACAGCATGCTGCAAATCTTCCGGTACTACTGAGCTATATTGCCCTAATGAAATGACACGATTATCGAAATCATAATATAAATTACCGGATTGTAATGTTCCTTCATTAAAATACTCAGCTGTTAAAGTATAAAGTGTATCAACATTTTGTATCGTACTTGTTAATATCGTTGTTTCCCCTAAGTCAGACTGTTCACCAACATAACCAATAGCATAAAGTCCTGCTTTCTTTATTTCCTCAACGACTGGTACATGATATCCATCACCCGTCGGATAAAAAACATCAACTCCCCGACTTGCCATCTCTTCAAATATTTGAATTGCATGATCTACTTCATCTGGTGTTGACCCCCATCCAGATATATACTCAATATGTACATCAACCTGTTCATTTTGATATTTTGCTCCATCAACAAAACCTTCAACTTCAGGTTGCCATGGGAATGCTGCAATAATACCTACTTGCTTGTTAGTACTCATCTCACTTGCTACCATTCCACCGAAAAAGCCCATCGCATGACCCAAAAAATGAATACTTGTAATATTTTTTCCAGAAACTTCTCCATTAAATCCAACAAAATGGATATGAGGATATTTATCCTTTAACTTCATAAAAGCATCTGTATATAAGCGGCCATGACCAAAAATAAGGTTAACTCCTTCATCAGAAAACTCAGCTACTGATTCTCTAATTGCTGTCTCTGTAATAACACCCTCCTTATAATATATATCTACATTCACATTGGAATGGATATTTAATAACCCTTCATAACCTTTGTTATTCCATCCCTCATCATTAACTGTATCTGTTAAAAGTAACCCTACCTTTTTTAATGAACCAGTAGCTTCAGAACCACATCCTGTTAAACTAAAAACAAACAACCCTATAAACAATAAAACGATTGCACGCATAAAAAGCCACTCTCCTTACAACTGTAACCCCACAAAGCTGAAAATAGGAACACAATAGTTTATTTTGTCTTATAAAATTACGTCATTACTATTAAGTATATAATAAAAACGAGTGGATATGATTTGAAAAAGCTTCTCATTTGATACCTCTTAAAAATTAATTCTACTAAAACGATCATTTTCCTCCTTCGATATAAAAACACAGTTGGAACTTGTCATAGAAATTATGATAAAATTTAAAAGATGAAAACTTGTGATATTAGAAAGAGGAAAATTAATGAATACTAATTATCTTGCAGAAGTAAAAACAAGAAAGACCTTTGCGATTATCTCTCACCCTGATGCCGGGAAAACTACATTAACGGAAAAACTACTCTTATTCGGAGGAGCAATTCGAGAGGCTGGTACTGTAAAAGGACGTAAAAATTCAAAACATGCATTAAGTGATTGGATGGAAATTGAAAAACAAAGAGGAATTTCTGTTACAAGTTCTGTAATGGAATTTAATTATAGCGGCTATCATATCAACATTTTAGATACACCAGGACATGAAGACTTTAGTGAAGACACATACCGTACATTAACGGCTGCAGATTCTGCAACAATGCTCATTGATGTAGCAAAAGGGGTCGAAGCACAAACGATTAAGCTATTCAAAGTTTGTCGCTTGCGTCGTATTCCCATCTTTACATTCATTAACAAACTTGACCGACAAGGAAAAGAACCATTCGAATTAATGGAAGAACTAGAAGATGTACTCGGCATTCGTTCTTATCCTATGAACTGGCCAATTGGAATGGGTCAAGATTTTTGTGGTGTGTATGACCGTCATAACCATAAATTAGAGCTTTATAATCCGAATAATCCAAATGATATTGATGTAAAGGATGTAAGTGGTCCAGATGATCCGCTGATCGATGAACTTATTAATGATGAAGCGCTTGTTAATCAGTTCAGGGAAGAACTTGAGCTTCTCGATGTTGCAGGTGATCAATACGATAAAGACAAAATTGACCTGGGCGAACTTACACCAATATTTTTTGGAAGTGCGATCTCCAATTTTGGAGTCCAAACCTTCTTAGAGCACTTTTTAACGATGGCACCATCTCCAACACCAAGAAACAGTAGCCAAGGAATTATTGATCCGTTGGAACAAGAGCAATTCTCTGGATTTATTTTTAAAATACAAGCAAACATGAACCCTGCTCATCGCGATCGAATCGCCTTTTTAAGAATTACATCAGGTACATTTGAGCGAGGAATTAATGTTAATCATGTTCGCCTCGGAAAATCAATAAAACTTTCTCAACCAACCCAATTTCTAGCACAAAACAGAAGCATCATTGAGACTGCTTATGCTGGAGATATTATTGGCTTATTTGATCCAGGAACATTTCGTATCGGAGACTCCCTCGTGGAAAAAGATACGTTTGAGTTCGATGAGATGCCTCATTTCTCACCTGAACATTTTGCCGCTATTACTGTAAAAGAGGCATTAAAACATAAATCTTTTGAGAAAGGGATCCATCAATTAACCGAAGAAGGAGCAATTCAACTTTTTCAAACTTACAATAAAGTGATAGAACAACAAATCATTGGTGTCGTAGGTGTCCTCCAATTTGAAGTACTCGAACACCGCTTAAAGAGCGAATACAAAGTTGATATTCGCTTAGAACGCCTTCCTTTCTCATTTGCCCGTTGGATTGTTGGTGATGAAAAGGATATGGATACGTTTAAACGTATGCAGAGAAATCTTGTTACTGACCGTGACGGAAGAATTGTTGCACTTTTCGAAAATGAATTCCAAATGCGAACAGCTCAAGATAAATACCCTAATTTGAAATTCTATGAAAATTCATATATAAAAGCGTAATGAAGTACAAAAACAAGAAAAGCGCGGCTAGGCGCCAGAGTTAGACAGTAAAAAAGTCCTCATATATAAGAGGGCTTTTTCCTTATTTCTTTTTTTTTCGATACATAACTTCTATTGCTAATCCACAACCTAATGCAATAATTGCTGCAGTTGTTTCAGAAAAATAAAGTACATTTACTAAAAGCAAATATGTGGTAATAGTTACAATAGTAAAGATAATAAGTCCTAGCACAACAACTTTAGTCGCCAACCTTACAATTCCCCCTCTTACCTCACTACATGATTCTCCCATAAAAGAAATTACCATATTAATGCTCTATGATTCAACCATCCTTATCCAAATTCATTCTGTTAATGACTTTTTTGAAATGTTCTTCCTGTTTTTTTACACCTTCAACAAGTGGGGTTTTCTTAGAAAATCCAAGGACATTTCTTGCCTTCTCAGTAGAAATTCTCATCCGTAATCGTTCATTCTGAGCGTTCCCAACATCCTTACCTGTAATTAACGATCTCCCTTTATACCATTCATCGAGTTCTCCACTCGTGATATTAAATACTTCATTCTCCGCCTTCGTCTTCGCTGCTAACATTAGCGCTTCAACTACATCATCTACATAAACAATGTCCTCAACAACGCGATCGATTTCAATGCTTTCATTTTGCTTTATATCTTTATTCATTAGCAATTGATAATAAGTCATATCAGGTCTTTGCCATGGGCCATAGACTGTTGGAAGACGAAGAATGACAATCGGCACATTTCTTTTCTTCTGTTCTTGAAGCAGAATTGATTCGCCAGCTAGTTTTGTTAAGCCATATGGTGTAATCGGGTTTGTCGGTGTTGATTCCGTCACAACTCCATAACGCTCTCCATATACTTGAATTGTTGAGGCAAATACAATTCGTGTATTTTTGGTGCACGATTGAATGATTTTCTTTGTACACTTAACATTATGATGAATTGTCTCACGTAACCTCTCCCACTTACTGTCTGTTTTCGTAGCCGCAGCAAGATGAAATACAACTTGTGTTCCAGGGAGAATTTCTTCAAAATTTATATTTTCGATGCTTTTATTTATAAAGTGAAATTGACTATTACGAGTAAAATATTGCAACTTCTCCATTTGCATTGATTTTCGATTATCATCTAACATACAGTCAATTCCATATACTTCTATTCCTTCCTGAAGTAGTCGTTCACAAAGATTAAAACCAATAAACCCCAATGCTCCTGTTACGATTACTTTTTTCATTCGTTCACCCCTCCATTAATTTTGAAGATGGCTAAATTGATAAGAAAAGCGCAAGCGCCTTACTCAGAAGTGACCTCAAGCGGCTAGGCGCTGGAGCTAGACATCTGTAAAAAAAATCCCCAACTGATTAAAACTTGTGCAAACAGTTGGAGTTTCATTATAAATAAATAATTATCATGAAGAAAATGTTGCTTCATCATTTAGATGAAATTGACTATTTAATTCTTCCTTTAATTGTTGTATCCGTCTCTTTCCAATGTCAGTTAAATTACTTTCACTTTGATCTAACAAAGCTTTTAATTCATTCTTTTTTTCATTCAACTGATTTCACCTCAACTAAGTATTCTTTTTTCATTATATGCATATTATTGTTAAATTATCAGGATTATAAAAAGAAAAGCGCTTGCGCTAGACAACAAAAATAGAGAAGACAAGTGTCTCAACACTTGTCTTCTCCTTTATTATGGCTTTCGTTTTGGCATCCATTTGCGATTATGATTGGATGTCTCTGGAAATGTATCACCCGCTTTTAATTTCACTTGTTTCGGATTTTGAACCATACTCCCTGTCTCACCTATTTCAACATAAATTCCGTTATTAGGAGCCTTCTGTCCATGATCAAATTGTCTGTTTTGTCCCATAATCCCTATCACCTTTCCTTCTTAATCATACTAAAAAGAAAAAATACATTGTACATTAAAACGCATAGTTACTCTCACTAAGTTTAATGTACCCAAATAAAAAACAAGCTAACCAAGATTCATAATTAGCTTGTTGACAGTTAGTACCATAACGCCATTAATGTTACAAAAACAATACTATTGCCTATTTCAATTACTCCGATTGTAACCGGATTTGGTTTATTATTCTTCGATGTAATAAATGATTTAATTGCGCTCACAGACAACGCTAATGCAATAAACGGATAGCCAATAATAACTGGAACCGCGACCATTGTTCCATGATACATCGTTGACACGAATTTGAAACCTTTGTTCTTCCGCTCCCTAATTAAGGATTTTACATGAAATACACTCGCAATAAAATAAACAAAATTAATCAACATTAGGATGATAGCTGTAGTAGCAATTGTTCCTTGTCCGATATAATAAGCAATTAAAACAAGAAAAGACAATCCCACAATGGCAAACAGATCATTAATAAATAAACGCTCCTTTTTCACTTTGGCAAACAGAATGTTTAATGTGAAAAATGGGAGGACAAAACTTCCCAGCAATATAATATATGGCTTCATTATTAATACAGGGATAACGAACGTAAGCCCAACAACTAAATAGATTATTAATGAGGGAATGATTTCTTTGCCAATTTTCGGTTGGCGTATATACGTTAAAATCGGTGCAGATGAAAAATAAAGACTGAGTACGCCTACAAAGAAGACTAAATGAAGCCATGTTGGTCCACTGCTAATTGCCCCTAATAAATAAGGTACGATTAACATTGCCCAAGCTCCATGTTCACGAGGTATATACCATTTCATTGCCCCTCTTCCTTTCTTACAAATCATATCAACTACCTAAAAGGTGAGTATTTTATACAAAACAGTTTAACAATATTAAAAACCTGATTTTATTTTACTAAAAACGACCGCCAATCTAAGTGACTTTCATCACAGGAATATTAACTGTGATTTTTTACACTGCCGTCTTTTATGAAATTTGCTACACTATTACTGCTTGATCATGTACGGGAAGGGGATAATGCTATGCTAGAAGTCATTGTTACTTATACCGGAGAGTTACCGGTTTTTGAAAAATTGCGTGAATGTAACTTTTTATATAAAGACGGAAATTATATTTTAGAAAAAGAGATCGATCATTCTCTTCTCACTTTAGCTGCACATCATGATGCAGAACAAAAAAAAATAACCCTTACTTTTTCTGGTGAGTTAAAAATGGAACAATATCAATTTATTCACGATACAATTAATAAACTTAACTCATCTTTAAACGGAGTAATTAATGATTCAAAGGCTTCAATGGGATATTTAAAAGACGGCTCCGAAGCTTACATTATTAATGGATGGAATCCTTGGATATCATTTTTACAGGAGGCAAAACACAGCTCAATGGAAGGACAAAAAGTACAAGTTTATGATGGCCCCGCCTTACTAGCAGAAGGAATATTAATGAGCTTTGAAAAGGATGAAAATGAATCAGAACATTTCAAAATAAAAAAGTGCTCCTTAATTACGACATTCGGAGACCGAGAATATTCCGGTGAAGATTTAATAATAAGACCTACAGGGGAATTTATGTAGAATTAGTTTAAAGTTTAAAGCCTAGAGTTGTGTTAGTGATTTCAAAGATAGAAAGTGACTTTCTTAAGAAGCTCTCAATAACTCTAAACTCTCCACTCTAAAATCTACACTCGACTTAAAAAGACATGGTTTTTGTTACCATGTCTTTTTCTTATATCGTACAAATTTCTACTGGGCAATCTCCGCATTGCAAATATTCTTTAAGGTAGTTAATATCCTTAATGCAAATATAACCTTTGTTGTACGTAATCACCTTGTCTTTCTTTAAGTCATTAAGGCTTCGGTTAACACTTTCTCGTGATGTTCCGATATAATTGGCAATGTCTTGGTTTGTTAAATGAACATTGATTAGTATACTGCCATCAGGATTTTTAATGCCATATGAATTACTAAAACGTATTAATGTAGAATAAAGTGCACCTGTTTTTCCACACAAAATTAAGTCACGAAACTTTGCCTGAGTCGACTGCGTGTGCCTTGCAAACCACTTCATAAACGCTACGGCAATCTCTCCGTTTTTGCGGAAAATTTCTTCTAGTTGATTTCGTTCAAACTTTACTAATACTGCATCTTCAATTACTTCAGCAGTAACACTAATTGACATCTCATTGAATAGACCAACTTCCCCAACAAGTTCATCCTTTTGCTTTAAATGAACGGAGAATTCTCTCCCGTCAACAGTCATTTTACTTAGCCTTACCATTCCTGAACGAACAAGATAGACACTATCAGGTTGATCCCCTTCATAAAATAAAGTTGTACCCGCCACTACAGATAGTTCCTGTCCATTCGCTAACAACATATCTTGGTTTTCTTTGGACAACTCGTTAAAGAACCGCTTCATTTCTAGCTGTTTCTTTGGCATGAAGAAAACCACCTTTTCCTTATTATTTATCCATTGCTATTATACACTTCTATTGTATCCTTTTTAAATATAAACTGTAATAAAATATGTTTTCTGAAAAAATAAAAAAAGTATAATTGATTCTACTTATGGGAAAAACGGCAGAAAGAATATTCTGCCGTGAATCTTGTGAAATTTTTCACTAACTTGTTTTCTGTAACGGAATCTCAGCTTGATTAACCTCACGATCTACGGACGATAACTCATACTCTTCTCCGTGACCACCCTTAGGCTCATCTAGTAAGAACAAACAACAGAAGAAACTAACAAAGGCTCCGCCGGCTAAGATGAAAAAGAATGTTTGAGGAGAAACCATTGTAAAGATCGTTAAGTAAACAACGGACCCAACATTGCCATAAGCACCAGCCATCCCTGATATTTGACCTGTAATCCTTTTTTTAATTAAAGGAATGACCGCAAATGTTGCTCCCTCTGCACCTTGGATAAAGATAGATGTGATAATTGTTACGACAATCGCTAAAATTAACGGCCATTCAGAATTGATTAATCCCATTCCAATTAATCCCAAACCAATACCAAACATATACATCAACATAACTTTCTTTCTGCTTTTCACTCTGTCTGATAACCAGCCACCCAGAGGTCTTGCAAAAAGATTCACAAAGGCAAATGATGCAGCAATTAAACCAGCTGCTGTGGCTGATAAACCAAATGTTAGTAAGAAGAACATTGGTAACATTGAAACAATCGCTAATTCAGCTCCAAAGTTGGCAAAGTATGTTGTATTTAATGCAGCTACATTTTTAAACTTATATTTATCATCTTCTGGTACCCCAGCTTTTAAAATTGGAATATTTACACGAAGAATTTGGACAATCTGATAAATAAGAGTAATCGCCAAGATAACATAAATAATAAAGAGTGCTGTTTCAGAGATAAAACCTAAATTTTTCAAACGCCATGATAGTAATCCAAGTGCTGCAACTAATGGTACAGTCCAGATAATCAATTGAATCATATCACCCCAGCTGCTTACTTCCATTGCAGCAATTTTACGAGCCTTTTGATATACTTTTCCTTCAGGTGTGTCAGTGACTGAGAAGTAATAAATCACACCATAGATAAGACATAATACTCCTGAGAAAGCGATAGCATAGCGCCATCCTTCATCTCCACCAAACATTGAAATTGCTACCCATGGTAAAATCATTGCAGCTGCAGCTGAACCAAAGTTTCCCCATCCTGCATAAAACCCTTCGGCAAAGCCAACGCTTTTTGGCGGAAACCATTCCGAAACCATTCGAATTCCAACAACAAAGCTTGCACCAATACAGCTAAGTAATAAACGAGCAACTAATAATTGTGTCCACGTATCACCAAATGCGAATGCAAATGTTGGAATCGCCATAACGATTAATAATGCTGAGAACACTTTTCTTGGTCCGTATTTATCGAGTAACATCCCAATAATAATACGCGCAGGTATTGTTAAAGCTACATTAATGATAGCCAAAGCTGCGATGTGGTCCATTGTTAGCCACCCGAGGGAATCAACCATCGTGGTGGCTAATGGAGCCATGTTAAACCAAGCAAAGAAGGAGACGAAAAAGGCAATCCATGTTAAGTGTAAGATTTTTGTTCGTTCATTTTTAAATTGAAAAATATCTGAAAAACTCATCGCTACCGCCCTCCCAAGAGACGATTTTATAAGGAAATTAACATTTCACTTCCGCATTTTTACGTGAATAGAAGTACCACGTTACTAACAAACTGACAACATAATATCCGATAAATAAGTACATAGCTAAGTTTGCACCACCAGTTGTCTCAATTGACCAACCGAAAATTTTCGGAATAAAGAATGCCCCATATGCTGCAATTGCTGCTGTGAACCCAAGTACTGGTGCTGCTTCCTTCGGTGGGAAAATATATGGAACCATTGTAAATGTTGATCCGTTTGCAATTCCCGTTGTGATGAATAACAACATAAACATTAGTAAGAATCCTGTGAAGCTACCTGCATTTAAGAAGTAAATAACCCCAAATGTTGCAAGAATCATTACTACAACATCCCAAAATGTTACTCTAGCTCCACCTAATTTGTCAGAGATCATACCTCCAATCGGTCTAGCTAAAGCACCAACTAGTGGACCTAAGAACGCAAATTGTAAGGCATTTACTTCCGGAAATTCTGTTCTGATTAACAGTGGAAATGCCGCTGAGAACCCGATAAATGATCCGAAACACATAATATACAGAAACGTCATAATCCAAGTGTGTTTGTTCTTAAAAATTACTGTTTGTTCCTTAAAAGAAGCTTTTGCTGTTGGTAAATTATCCATTCCAAAAATGGCTGCAATTACTGTTAAGATAATTGGTATAACCCAGATAAATGCTGCATTTTGCATCCATACTTGTGCACCGTTTGATAATTCTTGAGATGAACCAGCAAATGCACCGAAAATACCGATTGTCACTACTAATGGAGCTAAAAATTGAACTGCTGATACTCCTAAGTTACCAATTCCAGCATTTAGTCCTAATGCCGTACCTTTCGCCTTCTTCGGGAAGAAGAAACTAATATTTGACATTGAAGAGGAGAAATTACCTCCACCAAAACCACAAAGTGCGGCTAAAATTGCCATTGTCATAAACGATGTTTCTGGATTTTGAACTGCAAATCCGATTCCAATTGTTGGTATTAATAATGAAGCAGTACTGATTATTGTCCAGTTTCGCCCACCGAATATCGGTACAACGAATGTATAGATTAATCGGAATGTAGCACCCGTCAAACCAGGTAAGGCTGCAAGTGTAAATAATTCCCCAGGTGTAAAATTGAAGCCTACATCATTTAAGTTAACAGCCACTACTGACCAAATTTGCCATACCGCAAATGCTAAGAAAAGTGCAGGTATTGAAATCCATAGATTTCGATTTGCGTGCCGCTTTCCTTCAGACTCCCAAAACTGTTCATCTTCCGGATCCCATCTTGTAATTCTTGCCATGATTTAATTCCCCCTAAAAAACTTTAATGAAATAATTTTTAATGAAATAATTATTTGTTAAGTTAAATTATTAATTAGTATAAAGGCCTTTGTTTAACTTACTTTAATCATAAAGGAGTCAATCCCTTGCTGGTGTGAAATTTCTCACATATTATATGGTGTTCAAAAAATGTTCAATATACTGAAACAAAATTGATAAAATTTTATTAAAATAATAAAAGCTGACTATCTAATTTCTAGTCAGCTTTTGTACTTTATTAATTTAATATTCAAGTTTGCGCCAATAGAAATAGGTTATTAACGCAATAACAGCAGAAATCATTCCAACAATCGATAATGGAGCAATTGCTTCATATTCATGTCCATAGTAGTGCTGTACACTTAAATGTAACATAAACACATTAACAATAACGGTTAGAAAAATGATCGCCCAACATATTTTTTTAGCCATGACGATACTTCCTTCCTACTGCGTATACTACTCCAGCTTCAACTTCAAGCTCAATTAGAGGAAGTTCACGTTGAGGCGGTCCTGAAATTGGGTGTCCAGTACCGATATCAAAAGATCCTTTATGACAAGGGCATAACAAAATATCTTTTTTTTCTTCATAAAATACAGGACATTTTAAATGTGTACACGCATTGTTATAAGCGGCAAGTTTCCCCTCTTTTGAATGAACGAGTAAAGCTCCATCTTCTTCGGTTGGATAATGAAACGTTACTGAGGAACCTTTTGGGACATCAGCCAGATCGGCAATTTTGACACGGTTACTATCAGCTACTGCTTTTTCTTCAGCACCTAACATCGCCTTAAGTGAAAAAGGTAATGTTGCAATTCCTAAAGCTACAGATGCCCCAACAGCAGATTTTAGAAATGCTCTTCGATTATATTTTAAATCATCATCTCGGTTTAAATTATCAACGAGATTGATCATATCATCATTCGTATCTTTTTGATTACGACCTATTTTTTTCTTTTCGGTCATCTTACTCTCCTCCATTTCTAGTCTAGCTCCAACTCCTCATCATTCGAAATCATTTTGCTTCAGACAAGGCGTTTCCGCTTTTCTTAGTCTGAGTAAACCCCGAAAAACTCAGGAACATATTTCCACTTATCTTGTTCAGTCGGTTTCTTACCTTCCACAAGATTCATTTGTGTACGACGGCGGCGTAATGCCTGCATTTCATCAAAGTCAATAAAGCGAATCGCATCACTTGGACAAACAGATGCACACATTGGTGCAATATCATGCTGCGTGCGGTCATAACACATATCACACTTGTACATTTTATTCTCTTCAAAATCAAACTTCGGTATTCCAAATGGACAACCAAATGTACAGTTACGGCAACCGATACACTTTTCCTCCATCGCTGAAAGAACGACACCTTCATCCGTAATTTGGATCGCATTAGCAGGACATACACGAGCACATGCAGGATCCTTACATTGCATACATAGCATTGGATATGTTTGACGGCTCTCCATAAAGTCAACATACTCTACATAGTTACGTTCTTTCATGTCATGACCGCCACATTCACGACAAGCTGCCTGACATGAACGACAACCAATACAACGTTCAAATTCTAAATACATAATTTTATTCATAGTAGTTGTTCCCCCTCATTGATTTCTTCCCGAACACACATTTATATAGGATAATATAAGTTTAGAGTTGATAGTTTAGAGTTTAGAGTTATTGAGGGTTAAGGCATCGAAGCTCTAGTAAGAAAAACGTCGAAGCAATTCAAAACCAACTCTAAACTCTACACTCTAAACTCTTCACTGATCTTTTTACGCTTTCTCCATTCTAACTGCACAAACTTTAAACTCTGGCATACGTGATATTGGATCTAATGCAGGATTTGTTAATTGGTTAATTGATAACTCTTTCCCCCAGTGATACGGTACAAATAAATGATCATTACGGATTGCTTTTGTTAAACGGACATCTAATACCATTGATGAACGACGAGTTGTTAAACGTACTGTATCACCGTTTAATAGGTTGTATTGACTCGCAAGTTCAGGATGAATCTCAACATAAGGCGTAGGACATTGTTCCATTAAGAAATCAACACGGCGAGTCTGGTTTCCTGATAGGTAGTGGAATACTACACGTCCAGTTGTTAATGTTAAAGGATAATCTGTTGATGGTACTTCGCCAGGCTCATTCCATTCAACAACTGCCAGGTTTGCCTTTCCGTCTTCTGTACCAAATTTCTCTTTGAACATCGTTGGTGTTCCAGGGTGACCTTCTTCAGGACAAGGCCAGAAGATACCATTTTCTTTTTCTAAGCGCTCATACGTAATTCCGTAATAATCTGCTTTTCCACCTTTAGAAGCTAATTTGAACTCTTCAAAAATTTCAGGAACATTTTTATATGGGAAGAAGTCCCCTTTGCCCATTCTTTCAGCAATTAACTTCATAATTTCCCAATCCGTTTTCGACTCACCGATTGGATCTTTTACTTTTTGAATACGGATAACACGACCTTCAATATTTGTTGTTGTCCCTTCATCTTCTGCCCATGTTGATGCCGGAAGTACAACATCAGCAAATTCTGCTGTCTCAGATAAGAAGAAGTCACTTACTACCATGAAATCTAACGCTTTGAATGCTTTCCATACATGCTCATTGTTTGGAGCCGATACTGCAGGATTACTACAGATAACATGCATTGCACGAATTTTTCCTTTTAAAATTTCATCCATCATTTCATAAGCAGAGACACCAGCCTTAGGCATTTCCTCAGGCTTAATTCCCCAAACACCTGCAACATATTTAACATGTTCAGGGTTTTCAATTTTACGGTATCCTGGTAATGCATCAGCCTTTTGACCATGCTCACGTCCACCTTGACCGTTACCTTGTCCCGTAAATGTTGCAACACCAGAAGCAAATTTACCGATTTGACCTCTTAGTAACGCCATTGACGTATATAGTGAAACGTTGTCTACACCTTTTGTTTGCTGTTCAATTCCACGAGCGAACATGACGACTGAACGTGGTGATTGACCATAAATGTGTCCTGCTCTTAATAGCTTCTCAACTGATACTCCAGTGATTTTTGACGTGTACTCAGGTGTAAAGCGCTCAACATTTTTCTTTAATTCCTCATAGTTATTACAACGCTCATTTACATACTCTTCATCAACATAGCCTTCCTTAATAAGAATGTGCATCATTCCATTTGCCAGTGCAGAGTCTGTACCAGATTTTAAATCCAAATGTACATCAGCAATACGAGCTGTTGGTGTTTCTCTAGGGTCAGCAACGATTAGCTTTGCACCTTTGTCTTTTGCTCTCCAGAACCATTGAATACTTGTCGGATGACACTCTGCTGTATTTGTTCCACCCATAAAGAAACAGTCTGTATGTTCAAGCTCAGTCCATGGCAATGTTGATCCACGATCAATTCCCAGAGTTTTCATAAAGCCTCCAGCGGCACTACTCATACAAAAACGACCGTTATAATCAACATAGCGAGTACCTAATGCAACACGAGCATATTTCCCTACTAAATAACACTTTTCATTCGTCATTGATACTCCACCGTAAACTGATAAAGCATCTTTTCCGTGTTTCGCTTGAAGCTCTTTAAAATTCTTTTCAATTAAATCAAGTGCTTCTTCCCAGCTAGATTCTACAAACTGACCATTTTTCTTTATTAAAGGTTTTGTAATACGATCCTTGTGATCGACCGTTTGGTAAGCTGTTACCCCTTTAGGACACATTTTCCCATTCGTTACTGGCCAATCGTAACGAGGCTCTACCCCTACTACCTTACCTGTTTTTTCATTTAAACGGATGTGCATTCCACATTGCATTCCACAATAACAACAATGAGTTGTAATTAGTTTTTCACCTTTATGTTGTAAATTCTTTGTACCTTCTTTTACGTAAAACTTTGTCATACTGTTACCTCCTCTTTAGACTTCTCCTCAGTAGACTTCTGTTCTTTTTTGTTTAAGTTATAAAAATCATCTGATCGTTTTTTTCCAAATCCAGAAATATGAAAGCCATTATTTGTTTGTACAGGTCCGAATGGATCACCTTGTGGTCCTTCCATATTCATCTGTTTCATTACACGCATTCTACGACGGCATGCTGGACAATAGTCAGCTAAATACGAACCATCTTCCATTTGTAAATCAAAGGCTTGTGCCCCTAAAATTCCTTTTACATCTTCAATTTGAGCATCACTGCTGTATTCTTTTTGACAGCTTTTACAAGGACGCGTATCCACTTGTAATACTTCTTGATAGTTCATTGGTACCGCAGTCGCAAGCGGGCGGATTGGCAAGTGGAACAATTTCCCGAATGGAAAGTAAATTAAGAATACAACTGTTACAGCTTGATGGATAATTGTTAAATTATGGTGCATCCAGCCACCCATAAACTTATATGAAACGGTTAATACTAATCCTGTTACAGTAACTGCTAACAACATAAATAATGGTACTAAATCAAACTCAACACGTTGTGTAACTGCTAAGTTCTTGTTATTTGTGCGGCGAATAAGTGCCATGATTAAACCAATTAATAATAATAGTGCCGTAATGTTTAATCCGTTAAATGCCATTTGGGCAAGTATTCCAGTCGGTGACATTGTAATCGTTGGGAATCCAAACACAATCATTTGATAAGTGTGGGGATCAACTAGATCGAAGCGGAACAAACCAAATACAAGTCCAAATGTAATTGCAAATGATCCAAGACAGCCCCATGCTATCAACCAGTGCATGATCCCTCGGTACGTACCACGCTTAAAAATAAATTTTTGAAGGATAATATTATCTACTAATGTCTTAAATATTGCCTTGTAGTTTCGTTTCATTTTTGAACCTTGCTTCATGTTTTGTATACTTCGTTTAACAACTTGTTTAGTAGCCGGACGGATCAGCCAAGAACACATTCGAACTGTAATACCAATAGCAAAAACAAATGATCCAATAATATACCCCATTTGTGCTAGTTTCATGTGTGCAAACTGATTTGTAGCTACCCACATTATAAAAACCATAGCTAAGACAACGACAAATGCATACATGCTTGTTTTTGAATAAAAGGATTTTTCATACTGTTTCACCCTTTTTCACTCCCCCTATAAATCTTTTAAAACGATTTAGCGCGATTTCCGTTGTTTTTTATCTGCGCTTTTCTTAGTTCCTATACTAGAGTTTTTTTAAAGAGCATGCTGTGAATTTTTTCACACAGTTGTCGAAAACCTATGAAATAGTGGAGAAAAAAAGTATTACTACACTCCAAATTATTTTTTTAGTATAACTTAAAGCGTTGATAACAATGGAGCAGAAGCTTAGTCACAGAACGTTCACAAAAAATGCTAACTTACTTCATACAATTATTGTTAAATAAAAGAAGCCCAACCTCTGCTGTGAGAAATTGAGCTCCTAATAGATACTTATTTAACTAGCTGAACTCTCTACCATTGACAGGAAAACTTCCTCTAATGATGAGCAGTTTTGTTCAGCATAAATTTCTTCAAGTGTACCTGATGTTTTCACTTTTCCTTGAAATAATATGATGATCTCATCACAAATTTCAACTACATCTCTCATAATGTGACTTGATAAAACAACAGTCTTACCTTCTCTAATCAACTCTTGGAGAATATCCTTAAACTGAATCACCCAAAATGGATCTAATCCATTTGTCGGTTCATCTAAAATATATAAATCAACATCTGCCAACAACGCCTGTGCTAGGTTAACTCTTTGGCCCATCCCTTTTGAAAAAGATCCAACTTTATTGTTCCTTTTGTCCCATAAGCCAACTCTTTGAAGAACTTCTTTTATTTTTTCTTTTTTGGCTCCTATAAAGGAAGCGTAATATTCTAATACTTCAACTGGGGTTAATTCAGGATGAAAATTCATATGGTCAGGCATATAACCGAATAACTTTTTATCGTTTGTATTAAATTTAACAGTTCCACTCGAGGATTTTTCTATACCTGTAACAATTTTTATTAAAGTACTTTTTCCAGCTCCATTTCCTCCACAAATGACGACACACTTGCCTGCTTTTATCTTTATATTTGTCGGATGCAAAACAGTCGATTTACCGTATGTTTTTGAAACATTAGAAATCTCTAACATTATTTTTTCTTCTTGCATTTATGCCACCCTCTTCCTAATAACTATGACTGATAGGCTCAGGGAAATTAATATGATAACGAACAATGAGAAGAAGAAATATGCATTTAATGTACCATTTACTCCCCATTCATTTAATATTAAATAGTTAGGACCGAAAATATAATTTGCCCCAAGCTGATTGATCGTCCAAACACGCACAGATTCAATTGGATTGGCTAAAATAAACCAAAATAATGCCGTTAATTTTTGACCGTATGGAATTGTATTAATAATTGAAAAAACAATAAACTCATAGACAAAAACAAGGAAACTCCAAGCAAATAATGCTAACGATAATCCTTGCATTCTAGTGACTGAAAACGAACCGATCAGTACTGCTAATCCTGAGAAAACTAAAACAATAAAAATATTAAGTGAAAGAAAAATTCCAAACATTGCTGCGTCGTAGAGTGCACCTTTGAAATAGAGGAAAATTCCAAAGACCCCATAGGAAACACCAAGAGATATCATTAGCGAAACAGATAAAGCTACATACTTACTAATCAAGTAAAAAATCATTGGGGTTTGATAGGTTCGGTAAAGAGAAAATCTTCCTTCTTCTTTATCCGCTACAATTGAATTCGTTCCTAATATCAAACAAATAATAGGCAAAATCCAAAGAGATAAGTTAATCAGCATAGCAATGGAACGACTATACGCATTACTTATTGTTTCTTCTGTTATGTTGCCTTCAGCGTCATAAACTGCTGACGTATCTTTCACTTCATCCAGACCAAAATACGCTGGATCTAGCTGCCCGACAGAAAATTGTGTGCCAGCTACCTCACCCGTTGCTCTATCAGAAAACGGAATTGCTGTATTTTTTGCTGACTCAAGTCCATAGAAGTAGAGTAAAAACGCTAAGCCAATAAATAAAATTAAGAAACTTAATAACCATTTACTTCTTAACAGGACACGTAATTCTAATGCAAGCATCGACTGAAACATTGATTTTTTCATATGTCCAACCTCCTCAGTCATTGCATTGACTGATTCACCTTAGTGTGATTTTTCCATCTCAACATCTTCGTGTTCCCCATCTTCAGTGCTTTCCGCATTATGGTCATCCATGTCTTCACCATGTTCACTCTCACCATGACCATCAGTATGAGTTTGATACCACTGTTTCAGTGTTTCACTATCAATGTCCATTATCTGTTCATACGTTAATAGCTCCCCACCGTGCTCTGTTGCAAACTGCTCTGCTGCTTCTTGTGATTGAAAAGCAATAAATCCATAACTCATTGGGGTTTGAATATTTTGATCATGAACAAAATAAGATTGAGAGAGGTCAATCCACTCACCAGACGTATGATCTCTAACATAAGAAACTTCAATTTCATCATTTGTTTCCAGTAAATACGTTAACATACACCCAATATCATCGAATAGGCGTGGTGTACCATCTTTCAGAATTGTTTGACTCGCTGATTGTAAATCTTCAATTCCCATATGACATGTATAACATTTATCTACATCCAACGTGATTTCAACTGGTTCAAGCGAAGCATTTCCGCATCCAGTCATCAAACCAATCGATACTATTAGCATTACAAAAACGATCACAATCCGTTTCAAATTGTTCTCCTCCTTGTTAAATACAAAGTGATAAAACTAATACTAATTACTGAAACAAACAAACTTAATAATAATGCAGGATGAGTAAAACCCATGTGATTTCCATGAGGCTGAAAGACTTCCACTTGTTGTGTAATAATCACTGGTTCAGAAAGTGAATATTCATCTATAATGAACGTATCTGACGGGATATGTGTGTACTGTTCAATGGTGTTCCATAAACGAACAGCCGGACTCTCAAAGAAAATGTGTAAAAAGGGATCTCGTTCACTCATTTGGTAAAAGACATCACCGCTTTTATAAGCGAAATCATTAATACCATCATTTTCTAAATCAACAATTCTTTGATCATCCCAAAAGTTACCGTATCCATCCACATTAAAATCATTTTCGTTTTCTGGGTTTGTAACGACTTGCTGTGTGTTCTTTGTCAGGTTATTTAAAAATATCCAGTTATTTAACGCACCTTCTCCCAGCTCAATTCCTCTTACATTTTCAGTAATTTGGTTTTTGTAAATCTCGTTTCGTTGTGCAAAACCTAAGAAAATCCCTTTCGAATTCCCTTTGATGATGTTTTCGGAAATCACTGAATCAAATAGGTCGAAACCAAAAACACCAGTTCCATCAGAAAGTGTATTTAAATGAAAATAGTTGTACTTTATTGTTATTTCTTTACTTTGCATAATCATGCCGCCATTATAACTTCCTCTCACTTCATTGTGAGTAATGGCAATGTTTTTTGCATACATCGTATGGATACCGTATCTGGCATTAATAAAACGATTATAGCTCACTTGTGCAGAACTAGTATGTGAAACCCATACCCCATCTTGTGTATTGTACGTTTGATTATTTGTAATTATTGCACCGTCGCCGTTAATGACATACATTGCATAACCATAACGTCGACTACCTATTAACTCATCCCAGCTGGAAATATTATTTCCGCTTATAACATTGCCATAACCATCTCTGACAAGTACGCCATGGAATACATTTCTTATTTTATTATTTAAAATTTGATTTCGGTCTCCGCGCGAGAATATCCCAGCGGCATCAGTGCCTCCGCCCTCAACATGAAGGTTTTCAACTGTAACATCATCCGCTTCAATTAAAATTGGATATCCTTTATCAAGGCCTTTAATATGAGCTTCTCCTTTCCCTTTAAGTACAATTGAAGCTTCAATTGTAAAATTGCCATGATACTCGCCATCTTCTAGTATAATTGTATCTCCAGCACTGGCCTGTTTAAGAGCTTGATGTAATGAATCACTATCTGTAACACTGATTTCTTTTCCAGCAGTAAAACTAATGCTTGTAAAAGAAATGAAGAATATTACGGTGAATAAACCAACTAATCCGACCCTAGTTCTCATATTCCCACCTCATTACAATACCCCTCTTTACTGTACAGAAAGAGGGGTATTATTAGCCTTAAAGAACAATATTTTAGTGGCTCATGCTTGATTCGCCTTCAGGTCCACCTGATTCATTA
>NZ_JBJMAU010000008.1:0-143506 GCF_052119505.1 Anaerobacillus sp. MEB173 | reverse complement strand
GTGTTACTTTATATAATTCAAGTAATGGTGGAGCCTAGCGGGATCGAACCGCTGACCTCCTGCGTGCAAGGCAGGCGCTCTCCCAGCTGAGCTAAGGCCCCGATGTATATAAGATGCGTTTTCAATGAAGCATTCCCTGCTTCTTCCTCTACAAGCTCCGCTCCGTTGTTTGCTGCGTCGAAGCAACTCGTTGTTAATTCACAGAAGTTTAGCTCGTAGCTGAGCGACAAGATTCATTATATCAAATCAATCAATTCTGCGCAATGATTTTTTGTGTTTTTTCATCTTTAAGCTGTTTAACCGAAGTGTAATGTCGTAATCGGTCATCAGAGACAAATATTAATATATCACCTTTTTCAGTTCCATGCAAGTGGCTTTTTTAAAAAATTTTCAGTTGTTTTTTAGCCACTCAGATTTATAAATTTATCATAATAATACTAAAACAAGTTTGATTCGTCGACTGATTAAACAAATAAAGTAGTTGCATACTAAAAAAGCAGCAAGTCATCCCCACTGCTTTCTGACATCTTTAATCACTGTTTAGTTCCTATCTTACAAAAAGTGGATGTGGAAAGCCCCCTTCCCTCATACCACTATAAAATTCCGGGACCTCTCCTTGTATATAGATCATCCCTACTGGTACAGTTGTGCTCACTTTATCCGTGTTCGTTGCAAATGGAATAATAACTTGAGATTGAACCTCTATATCCATCGACACTCGAACCCATGAATTATTGATCCCCACATGTTTTACTTCCTCGTTTAATTGAACACCTACGTCACCAATGGTCGTAAATTTTACAGGTACTAAAGGACCTAATTGGGCGAGCAGTGCGTTATTTGTGGATTGCCCAAGCGGAATAGTATAAATCACTCCAGGGATATCACTATCATTCGATATATGAGAAAGTCCTAATATTTCGAGCTCATGCAATTTACCTTCTTCCATCATTTTTAAATAATATTGAGCATTTGTAACAGCTGTTGTAACAACACTATTATAAATGGTTGCATCAAAGCCAATGGTAGAAACCTTTCCCTCTTCATCCTTTTCTATAACAATTAGTTCATTCATATTTACATTTTTTACAGCATTCGATACAGCATAATTGATTGCCGAAGTAGCAATCTTTTGCGTTTCTAAATTTGCAATCTCAAGTAATGTTGGGCGAATGCCTTTTTCAACAATCCATAGCCCTTGAACTGTTAAAGCGGTAAAGATTAAGAAAGAAATGATGAGAACATAGCGAAATGGCAGTACTTTTCTTGGTTTCTTTCGGAAGCGCAAGCAACCCCCTCCCTTTTGTTAAAATATACAAGTTAACAGAAGTCGTTAGAACAAGAATTATCGTAATACCCCTAGAGCGCATTAGCCTTTAATTGAAAAAGCAAAAAAAACCTCAATAAACACCAAAAGGACTCTCCGTTACGTAAAGAGACCTTTCAAAAAATCAGGATTGTTACTACATTTATCTCTTTAGGCATATTTCTTCCGACTACAAACCATAATACTTGTAAATACAAATGACTCGTTTTAAACTGCACACACATAGCATTTGATCAATTATTCCGTTAAAAAGGAGTAATAATGTATATGAGAAAAAAATCTAACAAGTATCCATATCTAATATTACTCTTCATCCATTTATTTTTATTGATCTATACGTTTTATAAAAAAAGGGACCAAAAACGATTAGTATTTTTACTGCTCATCTCAAATATTGGAATAGCATACCTTTTTGAATACTTTGTTGTTAATCTTTTTCACGCCTATAGATACAAACCATCAATATTAAAAAATAACGTATTTGACAAAATAATTGGAGCTATATTTTCGCAAGCATTTTATATTCCCTTTACAGCAATCTTCATTTCAGCATTTCAATTAGGTTGGAAGACTAAATTACTTTTCAGTGTTTACTTTTCGCTTATCGAAGTTGCCTTTCTTCAAATGAATATTTATAAACATCATTGGTGGAGGACATATTATACTTTTTTTCTATTGCCGGTCTTTTTTCGGATTAGTGACAAATGGTACGAACATCTAAAACAAGAAACACCAGTCATTTTACATTTGACTTTTTACCATTTAATAGTAGTTACTTGCATTAACCTTCTATTTGTACAGGCTATTATGGGAAGGATTAAATTCGGGTTTGGTTCCTTTCATTCCTGGACAAACCATTTTATCCTAGCACCACTTTACTCTATTTTCCTTTCCGTACTAACCACTTGGACACTGAAGAGGAATAGAGCCTTACCAAGTCTACTAATGTTGTGTATTCGATTACTCACCGATATCATGTTAGTTAAAATACAGTGGCTCAAATTACGTACAAACAGCGTTTTTTCTAATCTGCCTTTTCATCTATTCATGACGGCTGTAGCACAATATTATAGAACATTGGTCTACAGAAACGAATAAAGAAAAGAGGTAATTTTATAACTTATTACCTCTTTTGAAATATTTCAACGTATTCACTTCGTATCACTATCCACCTTCAAATTAAACTTGTTTAATAGATCTATTTCTAATTTGTGATAATATGTTTTACTCACTATATTTCTTGACCCACGCAATATTTCGATTGCATAATGAATCGGCGGAGCCACTTCATTCATTTTATCAATAACAAAAAACGTTAAAACATCGTTAAACGTTGTACCATTTACTTCAATGTCAATGAATGCAGGGCGATACACTCCTTCATCTACCCCTTCACGTCCGTATAAATATTGCAATGCCTTCTTCCCAATTTGATACACCTTTCCTTCAACCCATTCATCAGTAACAGTCTCTACCATATCCGCTCTTCCACCATCACTAAGTTCTAAAGTATAAGCTAACGAAAAATTCCTTGCCACACCACAGCCGATCACTTTCGAAAAATACCGTTGAACACCCGCTTGACAAAATCGTTCATCATCCATACATGAGCCATAAGCAAAGTAAAGAAGTTCTTCCTTTTGTATATACCGGTAAACCTTCCAATCACTAAAACTATCGTCATTCAATTCAGTTTCAATTGATGAGGAATAACGATATACATATGCTCGAATATCTTCTGTATCTGTATAGACTGTCTCGATTATACGATCATATAGATTATCTGCTCTTCCCTCAACATACCCTTCTAATACGTCAAGCCTCTTTACCAGCTGCTCATTGACCTCATATAACTCCCCGTACACCCTTTGCGATGAATCAGCTACCATGGCCGGATACCCATAACCAGTATCATATAGCTTCCCATATGTCCAGCACTGAGTCGCTATACAATTTGCCCCCTGTAAATAATGATGATTGATTTCATGCTTTCGTAATGTCCCATATACAAAAACTACGCACTTCTTCTCCATTATATCCCCCTCAACAAAAACGAACCGATACTTTACATATCAATATATCTATAGTATAAGAAAGACAATAATAGAAAACAAAAGATACGACTACGAAAAAAACGACCCATCCTAAAAATTTAGAACGGATCGTTTCATTGCCGTAACCTTAACTAATTTTCTCTTGCTTTTCTTCTACTACTTTTTCTTTTTCACTTGGTAAATTCTCTTTATTTCTTCCGATTAATAGGATATATAGAGCAATACCAATTCCAATTCCCCATGCAGCACCTAAAGTAGCACATAACATACCGATCATTAGCACTAATCCACGTGAAATATTATTTGTAACCATTGACATCGCTACATAAGCACAAGCAAATCCAGTTAGTAGGATGGTAACTGAGAGAGCAACCGGAAATAGAGGTGCGATAATACCCATAACCGGTAATAATAAACCAAGTGGAATTGCTAGCAAGTAAAAGTTTGCCACACCAGAAAAAATTGAATCCATTGTGTTGCGACCCTTTTTATAACGTTGGATCAAGAAAACTTGTACACCAGTCCAAATTGGTCCATGCAACCAAGGCATCGGTCCTGCTGTTAAAATTTGTCCTAAGTTACGTAATGCTAATACATAGTGGCTTCGATTCATATTGATATCAATTTTTTCATCTTTTCTCGCTTCATCTGCATCTTTTAATAAAGTTTGAGCAACAAGTAAATCACCAAACACTAGAATATAGAACATAAATCCAAGTGGAATCACAGAAATAATCATTTCCAAAGGTGGTAAACCGACAGACCAAATTGATAATGTAGAAAACACTTCACCAATAGGCGGAACAAAAATTCCCCACTTAAGATCAAATGTAACCTCACCTGTAAAGAAACCTACAACACCAGCTACTGAAAATGCTATTAATAATGCATTCGATCCCGCGATTACCTTCGCCTTTGTATCTGGCAAACTAGCAAACGGAATCGAGAACATGAGCAGAAGGACGATTACCCAAGCTGTTATTAACGTAATCGGCATGTTTGGTAAACGCCCAAGCTCACTTTGAAATGCTGCAATCGCTGCCCCCATAATAATCCCTGCTTTTAGCGATGCAGGGATTAAATTATTAAACTTTTCTCCGAGTCTAGTAATACCAAAAAACAGGAATAATGCGATTACTACAATGGATATTGCGATCATACCGTGTACAGCTTCAATTCCAGGTGTAAGCGTATTCAAATAAACGATAGTAAGTGGAAGGGCAGGTGTAATTGCACCTGCAGCATACACGTCACCGAATAAAATGGTTTGTGCAAGTACCCAAACAAGAAAAACCAAACTTACTGTCCAAGCAACTTCTAATGAGATGTCAAAGTATTTCATTGCTAGCGGAGTAATCGATCCACATGTCGCCAATAGCAGCAATCCTCCTTGAAGGTGCTGATTTGGAGTTATTTCGAGATGAACCCCTGGAATTCTTGCTGTAAAAGGACCCCATTTTATCCCAGGATGAATATCGCCCTCTTTCCTTTTTCTAATCATCTAATTTGTTACCCCCTTATAACTTTAATAATAAATTTCAGAAAATTACGATGGATTGTGTAACAAGATTTAACAAAAAAAGTGAGATCCTTCGCTTTTGAAAATTCTTTCTAGAATACCGCCTTTTCTTCAACCCCTCTCTTAAAACAGAAAATAAATATACGTTTATTAAACGTAATATTAAAACAAACCAATCACCGCCTTTGTCTAATATAATTGTATTTGCTTTGAATTATAAAACCCGGCATAAAAACAACCATATAGCTTTTTGGAAAAACAAAAAATTCAAACCAAACCACTTTTTTACTATTTAATACATTTATATATTTAACAATATATATAACGTTAATAATACGAATAACTTTTTAATGTTATAATTAAAAGGTACAGAATATTTTGTTAAAAGTCAATATTTAGTTAATAATAAAGTTTAGTATTTTGTACAAATTTTAATTTAATAATTCAAAAAATAAAAAAAACACTGATACAACAACTGTTATCAGTGCCTCTTTTAATATTGATTTCTATCTATTTTCTAACTCATTAGTATCTCTTTAAGGTCTTCTACAGAAAGCGTACCTATTTCTCGATTGGATTCTAACACTTCTTCAATGAGGTGTTTCTTCTTGGCTTGTAATTCATTCATTTTTTCTTCAATTGTACCACGAGCTACTAGCTTAATAACTTGCACATCATTTTGTTGACCGATTCGATGAGCACGATCTGTTGCTTGTTCTTCTATAGCAGGATTCCACCAAGTATCATATAAGATAACGGTATCAGCACTCATCAAGTTAAGTCCAGTCCCCCCAGCCTTTAATGAAATAAGAAAAAAGTTATGTTCACCAGCATTAAACCGGTTGCAAATGTCTACACGTTCTTCTGAAGGGGTTTGTCCATCTAGATAAAAGAAAGGCAACCCTTTCATAGTTAGCTTTCTCCCGATCAGATCAAGCATTTTAGTAAACTGGGAGAAAATTAACACCCTCCGGCCAGAAAGCTTGGCCTCATCAACGAATTGGAGTAGCTGCTCAAATTTCGCAGAACTACCTTTATAACCATTAACAAACAGGCCTGGGTGACAACAAATTTGTCGAAGCCGTGTTAGACCTGCTAAAATCTTGATCCTATTTTTACGGATCGTATCTTTATCAAGGTGCTTTAAGGTGTCGTGTCGCAGTTTTGCTAAGTAAGCAGCGTACAGCTGTTTTTGCTCTGGAAGCAAATCGACCGATTCTATTGTCTCAATCTTTTCCGGAAATTCTGCAAGAACCTCCTCCTTTACTCTCCTCAGTACAAACGGGCGAATTCGACGTGCTATAGTTTCTCTTGAAAGGAAACTGTATTCCTTCAAACCAAGGAACAATTCAGGAAACACAATGTGAAAAATGGACCATAGCTCCTCAAGTGAATTTTCAACAGGAGTCCCCGTTAAAGCAAAACGATGACCAGCCTTTATTTTTTTTACCGCTCGTGCCGTTTGGGTTAATGGGTTTTTGAATGCTTGTGCTTCATCAAAGAACACCGTATGGAAGACTTGCTTCTCATACCATGTAATGTCTTGTCGTAGTAAAGGATAGGATGTAATCACAACATCAATTTCCTTCAAATCCTTCTGAATCACTTCCCGTTCCGATTTCTTTCCATCAATAACTACCGCTTCAATATTTGGAGCAAATTTCATTAATTCGTTTTTCCAATTGTATGTTACTGAAGATGGACAAACGACGAGGACTTGGGATTTCTGTTTACGTAAATCAGAAAGGATCGATAAGATATACGTAATACTTTGCAGCGTTTTCCCTAGCCCCATATCATCAGCTAATATCCCTCCAAAACCATAATAAGCGAGAATTTTCATCCATTGATACCCATGCTTTTGATACTCTTTTAGAATCGGCTCTACCCTTTTTGGTATTTCAAACTGTAAGCAACCAGGATTACGAATCGTTTCTAGAAACTTCTTAAAAGATTCCTCAGCAAAAAAAGTTCGACTCCCCTCAACGTGATCAAGAAGGTGAAGACACTTCTCAAGTGGTAAATCTAAACCATTTGCTAGCTCCTGCTCTTTCATTTTGACCTGAGGAGAAGCTAAAAAGCGCTGAATTTCCATAAACTCGTTTGTCTGTAATGACATAAGTGAGCCATTTCTTAACCGATAATACTTCCGTTTTTCTTCTAATGCAGCTAACACCTCTCGTATTTCATTATCAGAAATACCATCCAGCTTAAAAGCAAATTCAAGCCAATTTGTCCGTTCTTTATTTACCTTTACTCTCACTATTGGTCGGGGATCTCTGTAGATTCGATTTCTTACTGCTGTTGTTGCGTAAATTTGAACGACCTTCTCTAACTTTGGAATAATATGGTACAAGAATTGATACTCTAACTCTTCATTGTGTAGAAAATAACCACCATCAGTCTTAGCAAATTCCCCTTCCTCCATTAGTTCAAGAATCTCATCCTCTTTTACTGTATCTCTACTCAGCATTGTTCCTGCTGGCAGATCATTTGCTTCGAGTGGATTAAAAATTATATTTTCATAGTGAAATTCAAGACCTGCAAGCAAGCGGTTACTAACACGATCTAAAAATAACTTGGCCTGCAAAGGCTTTTTTTTCAACAGTTTAGATATTGTTTCATCGACGGTTACTTCTCCTAGTTTTTTTAAGCCCGGAGCAATCGCTTCAATAAAAAATCCTAGTTTTTCCTCTGGAATCGGTACAACATTTGTCGTTGTCGCCTCGAACATCTTTTTTATTTCGGTTAATCGTTGACAATCATTAGCTTCTAGCAGTCTTATTGTCCCTTCATATAATACCGTTTGATAAGAATTTAAGACAAATATCTCATTCATACCGTTCATTAAGAGTTCAAAATGATTGTCATTTTTGCGAAAATCAAATTGTAATGGCAGGAGTTCATTTGATATTTTCGCCTCGACAAACAATTGACCATCATACTCTAGTTTAACCAGTGGTGTTGCTAATACAGAAGTCAGAAGCCTTTCCCATTTGGAAGGTGGAATTATTAGCTTATCAATACTATAGTTATTTAATTTTTTCGCGGTTTCATCACCATACGCTTTTTCATCATCAATCATTTGAATCAACTGCTTGAATACCTCATCTGTTTCTGTTTGAAAGCAATGATGCTTTGGATGAAACGCAAGCGCATTGGATAAATTGATAGGTTTACCTTCCTTAACTCTCTCAAGAAAACCTGGGAGATTTTCTACCTTTACTGTTCCTATTTGTAAAGCAATACTAGCTAACCATTGCCCCCCAACAATTTGAATAGGTCTTAACGTAAACGTAACTTCAACGATTTTTCTTGTTTCGAAGTAACGCTGCTGTCTACTTGGGTAGACAGTTTCTTCATCAAAAAGATTCAGTAAGCGATCAGATACCTCATTCATTACAGTCTCTTGCCTGTCCGCCGCCCTTTTATGATGGCGTTGAGAATGTAATAAACAAAATAATACCGCTGCAACATGTTGACATTCCTTTTCAAAGGAAGCGAGCTTTGGGCAACTGCATTTCGTTTTGATTCCTGCAGTTGTTTTTTCGACCGTAACATGAAAAACTTCAACACCCGTTACCGTTGCTTGACATATATAATGTGTGCATTCTAAAAACTCTACTTTATTATTACGATAAAATGTCTCCCCTCTCTTAAAGGAGGCACTGCCGCACATATCAAGTATTACTTTTTCATTTAATTTTATGTCCACACAATCTCTCCTTCCTAGGGGATGATAGTAGCTACATGATTACTTTAATTATGTACATTGAACTGCTATAAACGCAAACCATTACTGTTACATTATATTTTTCCATAGAAAAAGGACTCTACGAGAGAGTCCTTAACTTATTATGCTTTGTTTACGTTTGTAGCTTGAGGTCCACGTTGACCTTGTTCAACTTCGAAAGTCACTTTTTGACCTTCTTCTAAAGTTTTAAATCCTTCGCCTTGGATAGCTGAGAAATGTACGAATACATCATCTCCACCTTCAACTTCGATAAATCCGAAACCTTTTTCTGAGTTAAACCATTTTACTGTACCTTCTTGCATGTTTGTTTCCTCCTGTGTGGATCTTTTCCACTGTTTATTACTATTGATGTTCAGCTACTATCAAAGGCGAAAAGTTTAAAACACTAATCCAATCCTTACTTACATAACGAACAAAAATAATTCTTCTTTATAATAACAGATCGGTTATAAGAAAGCAAGGAAAGGTTCAATACAAATAATATCGACCACTCTGGGAAGTTATCCTTTTACAGAATGTAATGTATAGATAGCAAGCAGATAAAACAAATATAGACCTAAATAAGCACCTGTGACAAGGAAAACGGGATTAAGGAAGATGCCATGAATATTTGTCATGAACACTGTATTATCAATAATAATATTATAAATTGCAATCGAAGCAATATTCCCAAAAATAAGTGCTGCTACCATTGCTCCTACATTAAAAACAACAGGAATCCGCCTCCATTTTCTAGCACATAATACCATTATCATTGGAAAAATAATACTACCTACTATTAGTAATGGCTTCACCTTGACCACCTCAACACCATTGTTTACGATACGAACCTGTTCTAAACCAACAAATTATGTTAGTTATAGGAAAGGGACTGTCACTTATTAATGAAGGTTAGAATGAACTAGGAACGAGCCAAATATCAATATCAAACGATAACTGAGTTGTACATAAAAAAGCCTAACATTAGTTAGACTTCACAACATTTGCAAATATGTAAGCACACACCGTTTAACTTTCTTAGCTTAATAAGCCAAGCATCTTTAAGCCATATAGAATGCCATCCTCCCCGGCGGATTTCGTTTCGTACTTCGCTGCTTTCTTAGCTAGCTCATGACCATCCCCCATTGCCACGCTTTTTTCAATAGCTTTTAGCATTTCTAGATCGTTTAACGAATCCCCAAAGGCAACTTGATTTCCCTTAGGAATGTTCAGCACCTCAATTATTTTATCAATCCCTTCAGCCTTTGATCCCCCGCTCGGAAGGATATCCACCGATAATGGGTGCCATCTGATGAAATCAAATTGTTGAAAAACTTCTGAATAAGGTTTCTCTTCACCATCCTTGCAAAATAGTAAAGCTTGATATAGATCTCTATTTTCACAATAAGCCGGATCGTGTGTTGGAAACTGCTTTATTTTCAGTGTCCTTATACTTTCTGTAATATACTCATGTTCAGGCACATTCGCCTTCATATCCTCATGATCCATATAAACAACAGGATGATTATTGGAAACAGCTAGATTTGTTAATAGATCTAACGCATCTTTATTTAAAGGGTTTGTGTAGATCACCTCACCTTTTAATACAACATATTGACCGTTATAACTCACGTATGTATCAATGTTCAATTCTTTACAGACATCATCAAACATGAAAGGGGCACGACCAGTGGCTATCGCTACTTCATGACCTTGTTCTTGCAATGATTGTATTGCATTTTTTGCCGTTCTTGGGACTATTTTGTTTTCATTTAAAAGTGTACCATCTAGATCAAAAAAAATAATATGTTTATCCAAAACGAAACCTCCAATATAAATGACCTTTCTTCTTTTTATTTTACCATAAGTAAAAAGCTCTTTTATATTCTTAGGTCACCCTGCCTGAAATATAGTTTGTATACAAATTATATTTACACATACTATTAACTAACATATAATGTTAATTAATAGAAAGGAAATGGTGAACTATGATGTCAAAAGATAAAGCAATTGGATCAGCAACAGTTACACTCGGTAAAAAACTTACCCGTATTGTTACATATTACTTAAAGCCCTATAACATCACTGCTGAGCAATGGAGCGTACTAAGAGCATTACATGAATTTGACCACATTACACAAAAAGAATTATCAGCACGATCCGATAAAGATCAAGCGACACTAACAAAAATTTTAGATTTATTAGAGAAAAATGAGTATGTAAAACGCATTCAAAACCCTGCTGACAGACGTTCATTCCTTATCGCTGTGACGGAGAATGGCCGAATGTTAGCTACAAAATTATCCCCTTATATCGAAGAGAAATTCGAACAGCTCACAGAGCATATTGATCAAGAAAAGCTCGCTATTTACGAAGAAGTGTTATGTTCCATTGAAAGTAACATTGACGAACATTTTGAAAAGTTACATGAATAGAGAGGAGATTTAATTAAAAATGAATAAGCAAGTAAAATTATGGACTGGACAATACGTTGCCATATTAATGATGGCCTTTTTATTTTTTATATGTTTACAACTTTTAACAGCTGGGTTTCCAGCATACATTACGGAGATTAAAAACAACCCAGCACAAGCAGGATTAATGACAACGGTTTTTATGGTTGCGGCTATTGTGACACGGCCTTTAATAGGCTTTCTCATTCATAAAGTAAATATTAAAATGATAAGCATTTTGACCCTTATTTTTATTGCCATTACCGTTGGGATAAGTTACGGGCAAGATTCTACTGCTTTACTATTGGTCTTGAGAGTTTTACACGGTATCGGCTTTGGAATCATTACGACAATCTTTTCAACAATGGCAACAGCCATTATCCCATCACACCGACTTGGAGAAGGAATCGGTTACTACAGTATGGCTACGAGTGTTGGAACGACATTAGCTCCAATGTTTGCCCTATCAATATTGCAGTTTTATTCTTACAACCTAATGATTACCTTATCAATCACGCTTACACTCGCATCCCTTTTTCTTTGCTTGTTTGTCAAAGTTCCGAAATTTACTGGGACGAATCAAAGTACAAAAATAGTTTCTTTCAAAGAGTATGCGTTTGATAAACGGGCCCTTTTACCTTGTATTCTTGTCAGTATGTTCAGTTTTTCATTGGGCGGGGTGATTAGCTTTCTAAGGGAATTAGGGAAGGAAGCAAATATCGGTGGTTCTGTATCACTATTTTTTCTAATCATTGCCATTTCAATGGTGATTGTTCGGCCCATTTCGGGAAGAATCTTTGACCGCTTAGGACATAAAGTCATCATCATTCCTGGTGTAATAAGTGGTATCATTGGTTTGTTCCTTTTATCAATCACCGAAAGTGCAACGAGTTTACTTATTGCTGGTGTTTTTTACGGTACGGCATATGGCACAATAGCACCTACTCTTCAAGCTATCGCTGTTCGATTTGTTGATAGAGAGAAACAAGGAACTGCCAATGCCATGTACTTCTCAGCAATGGACCTTGGTGTTGCCATTGGTTCAATCGGGTTAGGGGTCATAGCTTCATTTACAAGTTATCAATTCATCTATGGATTTTCTATTTTGTCTTTGGTTGGGTTATTATTCATATACTCCTTTATTTTACTAAAACAGAATACAGTCCAAACTGCTGTTGAAAAGGTTTCATAATTCTTTGTCTTTAATACATGAAAAAAAGTGATCAGGGAATAATTACCAAGAGATAAAGATCTCACCTATCACATTATTTTTTATGAGGAGGCTCCTTTTCGATGAAAAAGTTAATTTTCACTTTAACCTGTATCGCCTTTTTAGTTGGCGCTTGTGTCCCGAAAGACCCGGCACCTGCTCATGATAACCCTGAGGAACTAGCTGAAAAGGTTGAACATGAGGCCGAACAAGATTTTAACGTCGATGAAGCTGAGGCTTCATATGGAAGCTGTATCGGCTGTCATGGCCAAAATTTAGAAGGGGCTTCTGGACCCCCACTGAAAAACCAAGGTTTAGATTATCAGCAAATTCTTAGTACAATAAAAAACGGTGCTACAGGTATGCCCGGGGGCCTAGTAAAAGGAAATGAAGCCGAAAATCTTGCTGCATGGATTGCTGATCAAAACAAATAACAGTATCGAAATCAAACGCTCGGATATATTTTGATCCGAGCGTTTGATTCTTACTGAGGAACTGAATTTTCTGCATTAATATAACCCGCTCCATAAACATAGCGGTCTCGATTTTCTCTCCATAAATCAGTACCGTTTTTCAGACGATATTTCACATCATCTGGTGTAGCAGTTGGTTGCTGCTGTAAGATCAAAGCAACTATTCCCGCACATATCGGTGTTGCCATCGAAGTCCCTGATAGTGAAATATAATCGGTTCCCACTCTGCTCCCTTTTTGCAGCTTATCTATAAGAGATTTTGGGGAACGTAATGATATGATATTTACCCCCGGTGCTAATAAATCTGGTTTTTCTTTACCATAAATCGTTGGACCTCTACTCGAAAAACTAGCGACATCATCGTCTGATCTATCAAGAGTATTACGATCATCTAACGCTCCGACTGTAATGACTTTTTCACTGACTCCTGGACTTGCAATCGTACCAGGATCATCCCCTTCGTTTCCAGCAGCTACGCAAACGACAATTCCACTATCCCATGCCTCATTTACTATTTTTACCATTGGGTCATCCGTCTCTTTTTCAAAGGGTTGAGCAGTAGCTCCTAAGGACATATTTATTATATCAATTCTTCTGTCCTGATGTATTTCATTATAGGTAATACAATAATCAACTCCTTGGATGACCGTTTCTAAAGATCCAGAGCCTAATTTATCTAGTACTTTAACTCCTACGAGATTTGCTTCCGGAGCGGGGCCCCTATATAATCCAGAGGAAGCCGAACCATCTCCTAGAGCATCTCCCGCACAATGTGTTCCATGACCATTATCATCATAAGGCTCAGTTCGACCATTAATGAAATCTACAAAATCAACAATTCTCCCTTCTAGGTCTTGATGGGTATGAATTCCCGTATCTATGACAGCAATCGTAACGCCTTTTCCAGTTAGTGTTGTTCCACCTCTTTCAACATGACGAGCGCTTGCTGATTCAACAGCGACGTCAAGAAGAGCCTTAACTTCACGATTTAAATAAACCTTTCGAATCATATTACAGCTAGAGAGCATTTTTTCTAATGCAAGCGGCGTAATATTCGCACTGCAGCAAGAGATTCTACTAAAATCCTGTCTAATTTTACAGCCGCTGTGACTCTGAAATATTTGCTCTACCTGTATAGATCCTTCTTGGTGGCACCCCTTTTCGAATTCAATGATCACCGAAACTTTTTTTCGTTTCATGATCATTCCTTCAAACCATTTATGCAAGAAACACGGTGTCCATTTAAATGGTTTATATACGTTTAGAATAGTCTCACGCAAAGGTTTGTCTAGTTTATGTGCATAAGTACGTACCATTTGTACCATAGAATAACCAAACATCACATTTCCTCCTAATTTGATATTTGCAATTACTCTATGATCATTATCAAATTTTGCCCCCGATAGTTGTCTATGAATCTCTGAAATATGTTTATACCTATGTAAAATTTACGATTCGTTTTGTTTGTTAAAACGAAAAAAAGAAGCGCTAGCAGATGTAACGCTCCTTACCTTTATTATCCAAACCCAAATCTCAATCTTATACTTCAATAATTATAGGAAGGATCATTGGTTTTCGTTTTGTGTGTGTAAATAAATATTGTCCTACAGATTTTTTAATGTTTTGTTTAATTGCACTCCACTGGTTATGTTTATTCGTTTTTTGAATTTCGTTTACCGCTTTTGTAATAAGTCGATTCACTTCTTTTATTAAATCCCCTGAATCCTTATTAAAAACAAACCCACGGGAAATCGTATCAGGCGGCGACACAAGCTTTCCTTCCGATTTACTTAATGTTAATACAGTAACAAGCATCCCATCCTCAGACAACTGTTTGCGGTCTCGAAGGACAATTTCTCCGACATCACCAACTCCTACCCCATCGACATACGTATTTCCTGCATGGATTTTACGGGTTTGACGAGCAATTGAATGCTCTATATCAACCACATCACCATTATTCATGATAAACGTATTGCCTGGCTTTACGCCAACTGATTCAGCTAACAAGCGGTGATGATGCAGCATTCGGTATTCACCATGAATCGGTATAAAATAGGTCGGCTTCATTAATGTGAGCATCAGTTTCAAATCTTCCTGATATCCATGACCAGAAACATGCATCCCTGATGAACTGCCTGATCCATAAATAACGTTCGCACCGAGTGTAAATAAATTGTCAACGATCCTTGTTACGCTTTTTTCATTCCCGGGAATCGGACCTGCCGCAAAAATTACCGTATCATCTGGCAGTACTTCAACTCCGCGAAAATTTCCAGTTGATAATCGGGAAAGCGCAGCTAATGGTTCACCTTGACTCCCGGTACAAAGGATTGCAACCTTTTCAGGAGGCAATTCATTGATGTGTTCTTTCTCAATTAACATTCCATCTGGAACCCTTAAATACCCACGTTCCATTGCAACCTCAACGACATTAACCATACTTCGTCCAAGCAAGGCGAGTTTTCGATATGTTTTTTCGCAAGCATCGACGACCTGCTGGACACGACTAATATTCGAAGCAAATGTTGAAAGAATCACTTTTCCTTCCGATCTTCGGAAGGCCTCCTCAACATGTTTGCCGACAATTTGCTCAGATGGAGTTGAACCTGCTCGCTCGGCATTTGTACTCTCAGACAGCAGCAGCAATACACCTTCTTTTCCAATATCAGACATTTTATGAATATCTGAGCGGTCCTCATTATTTGCAGGTGTTAAATCAAATTTAAAATCACCCGTATGAACAATATTCCCTTCTGGCGTTTTAAAAACGATTCCTAAACAGTCTGGGATACTATGATTGACCCGGAAAAAGTTCACATGAATATTTCCAAATGAAATGTTTGCGTTAGCGTCAATTTCAATCAACTCGGTCTCCCGCAGAATTTTATGTTCCTTTAATTTTAATTCCACTAATCCAAGAGTAAAGCGTGTCGCATAAACGGGAACATTTATTTTTTTTAAGAAAAACGGGATTCCGCCGATATGGTCTTCATGTCCATGTGTAACAATTAGTGCTTTTACCTTCTCTTTATTCTCTAGTAAATATGTAATGTCTGGAATAATTAAATCAATACCTAATAGGCTTTCATCTGGGAATTTATTCCCGCAGTCAATGATGATAATCTCATTTGCATACTCGATCGCATACATGTTTTTTCCTATCTCATTTAAGCCACCTAAAGCGAATATCGATAATACACCCTCTTTTGCGCTCACGAATACTACCCCCTACTAGAAAAGTAATATTCATAGTATAACCATTACGCTTTTTATTTATCAGAGTAGACAGTATGTTCATCTCTCTTTAAAAAACTAATAAAAAACCTCTTCCTTACCAAGTCAACTTTTAGATATCGAATCAGCATCGATGTAACAAGTAAATATAACCTTTTAACAATAGTGTATAACTCTATGTAATAAAGAGAAGATAAATAAAAGTACAATTCAAGACTCTTTTTTTGGGAGGAATCTACATGCAACAGAACCAACAGGCTCAACAAGCCGCTCTATTAGCTCAACAAACGCTTCAACAAATTCAACAATCCATACAACAAGCAACACAACAAGCAAACCCTCTAGCCATTCAACAAGCGCAACAACTACTACAACAGGCAACTGGCCAAGTCCAACAAGCTCAAAATAGTGCCCAGCCAGCACAACAGCAACAATTTCATCTGATCCAACAACAGTTACAACAGTTAAGTCAGCAACTACAGCAAGTACAACAACTGAGCCAGCAATAAAACAAGGCCCTATTTGGATCGCTCTATAGGGACCTTGTCATTATGATGAATATGATAAACTCGAATCAAAAAGAGTCATTCAAATTATTATTTAATAGCGTTTTAACAGCTTCCTCAATTTCTTGATAGCCAGTGCAACGACAAATATTTGATTCTAACCAATCTTTTATTATTTTATCATCAGCATTTGGATACTTTTGGATTAAAGCGTTACAATTCATAATAAAACCAGGTGTACAATACCCACATTGGAAAGCGAATTTTTCGATAAATTGGGTTTGAATAGGTGCATGATGAAGTCCTTCTACTGTAGTCACCTTTTTATTAACGGCTTCCACAGCAAGCATAAGACATGACTTCATAGAATCACCGTCCACGTCAATCGTACATGCACCACAATCACCATTTAAACAACCCGGTTTTGCCCCTGTTAATCCTAACTCCTCACGCAGTACGTATAATAATGTATCAGCATTCCGTACATATACTGTACGTTCTTCACCATTAATCGTTAACGTTATTTCAGATTTAAACATTACTTTTTTCTCCTTCGAATGTATCCAACACATCATGTAACGTGTTTTTCAAGACAAACAATCGGTATTCTGCAGAGCCGTGAACATCTTCAAGAATAGGTGCTGGCATTAGCTGAATCGCTTCTCTAATTCTTGTTTCAATCGATAACTGACGATTATTTAAAACTTCCTCTATATGCTCACTACGAAATGGAAACGCACATAATCCACTAAATGCTATTTTGATGTATTCATTCTTTTTAAGGGCAGCAGTTGTTATTAAGGGATAGCCAACATCCCATTGTCTTCTTTTTTTTACGCTAAGGAATGGTAAATCAATCTCACTCTGTTCTGTAATGACTTGTAGAAGAAACTCACCTTTCTCTAATTTAAGCTTCTCCTTAAATATTTGATTAATCGGAAATTGCTTTAAACCGGTATGACTTGCAATCACTACTTGACTTTCTGTTAATAGAAGTGGTAATACGGTTTCCCGGTAGATAATATTAGCGCAAATATTTCCACCTAACGTTATTTTATTTCGGGCAGTATGGTCGGCGATTTCGACAATTGCTTTACTTAAAAATGGGAACAACTGTGTCTCTCGAATTTTTGTTAACGATTGTGCCGCTCCTAGTATTAACTCCTTTGGATTTTTTTTTAGAAATAGACTCTCCGGAATCCCTTTAATATCAATAACAGCACCTGTCCTAATTTGGTTATTTCTACCTAATGTAATCACTTCTGTTCCACCCGAAAAATAAAGAGGATTCTTGCCTTGCTCATCTAGCGACCAAAATAGATCAGTCGCTTCTTCAATAGATGTTGGTTTAAAATATTCAAAATCATATGAGATCATTAAAATTCACCGCCTTTTTCCCTCCATATAGATTCAGGAGTTATTGGCAGCTTATTTAAATTGACACCGGAGGCTTTCGATAAGCTATTAGCTAAGGCTGCTGGCATCCCGATTAAGCCGTGTTCACCAACACCACGCGCTCCATATGGACCATCAATATGAGGTGTTTCCAAAAAATGAACGACATATTCTGGATGATCACCAAAACGAAATGGTGTGTACGTTCGAAGACGAGGATTAAGTACTTTCCCATCAATACTATATTCAAATGTTTCACTGCTTCCGAAGTTGAGTCCCATACTCATTGCACCCATCACTTGACCCTGTGCTGCTTTTAAGTTTAGTACTTTCCCGACATCGATTACTGAGTATGCCTTCAGTACCTTGTATGTGTAATCCCGTGTATCGAACTCCACTTCGACCCCCTGAGCTCCTACTGTATATTCTGGTCCAGGTTTTCCAATACCGGTCTCATGATCAAGATGAGTTAAATGCCTTAGCATATAATTCCCTCTCCCAATAACTTGTCCTCCAATTGAATACCCACTTGGATACTTATATCCGTGACAAACTTCTTTTACATTAATAAATGTGTCAGGCTCATCACGAACGTAAATCATTTCATTTCCTACCTCTAAATCATCGGGTGAGCACATGAGTACACGTGAAGCGGTATCCTTTAATTGGGTGATCACATCATCAGCAGCTTTCAGTAATGCTCTACCAGCCAGCAATGTACTTCGACTAGCAACTGTTTTCCAATGTTTTGGTGTAGTTTGGGTATCAACGTTCATCTTGACATAGATTTTATTAACATCCATTTTTAATTTTTCTGCTAATAATTGTGCCAGTATCGTTTTCGTACCTGTACCGATTTCTACTACTCCCGATTCAATATTTACACTTCCATCTCTATTAAATAAGATTACAATCCCGGAGCTTGCATCAGAATCAATGGTCGATGTTTTCCAAAAACAACTCATACCTTTTACCCTTATTTTCCGCTCACTCATTTGAATAACTTGTCCTTCATCCCAATTCATTACTCGTTTTAACTGATCAATACATTGGGGTAAATTACCGACAGTACTTTCATTAAGACGAATTTGCGTTGGTGTTGTATGTCCAGGAAGAAAGGCATTTATCCTACGTATCTCTATGGGGTCTATATTTAACTTTTCAGCAAGCATGTCCATTGCCCGCTCAAAAACAAATAAAATCTCAGAATGACTAAACCCTCTATATGCAGTGGCATATGTATGATTCGTATATACGCATAAAGAATCACAGAATATATTCTCTATGTTGTAAGGCCCTGTACAAGTAACTGCAGCCGCTCTACTTATCGTCGCTCCTTTATCTGAATATGCCCCTGTATCAAACATATACCACATTTCCGCTGCCGTTAATTTCCCATCTTTTGTCGCTCCAAGCTTAATGTTTGCATTAAGCCCTATATGTACTGGAGAAGTTATCATATCCTCTTCCCGACTATTTAAAAGTTTAACAGGTCTCCCACCAACAGCAAGTGTGGCCATATAGGCAATTAACTCTAGCTGTACAGCTACTTTCCCGCCATAGCCTCCTCCTACTAGCGGTGTATTCACGATGATCTTACCTTCCTCTAGTTTAAAGTAATCACTCATTAGTTTTTTGATTACATATGGTGACTGTGTAGAAGATGAAAACACAACAAAACCATCTGGACGAATTTCGGCAGTCACACATCTTGTTTCCATAGCGATATGATCTGATGGGGAAAAGGAAAAACTAGCCTCAACCGTTACATCACTCTTGGCCCATCCTTGCTCCATATTCCCTTTTCGTATTTTTGTACGATCAGCAATGTTCGAATTTTCTTCTGGATATACATGTTCGATTCTTTCATAAGACGCTAACTTTTCATGGACTAACGTCGCTCCTGGAAGAAGTGCTTCGTTTGGTGAATTCACAACAGGGAGTGGTTCATACGTAACTTCTATTAAATCAGCTGCTTTCTTTGCTTGTACAGGAGTATCAGCTACAACAGCGGCTACTGGTTCACCATGATATCGAACTCTCTCATAGGCAATAGGAGGTCGATCTTTAATTTCTTCTCCAGTTAGAGGGAACGGCTGACCAAGAATAATCGCTCGAACACCTGCTACATTGTGAGCTTTAATCGTATCAATTGCTTTAATTTTGGCATGAGCATATGAACTTACAACTAACTTAATATGTAGCATCCCTTTTGCAGAAAAATCATCAGTAAATTTTGCCGCTCCCGTTACTTTTTCCAGTGCTTCTTTTCGGAAAATACTCTTTCCAATATACCCACTCATATCTATTAGCCACCTCTATAAACATTTTCTAAGTCTTTAATAGTTGGCACTTGAAAATATATACATTTGAATATTATTGGTTCTCGTTACATGAATCATTCATGCCATAAGGAAAAAAATTATTAACACTAAAAAATTTACCATTTTGTATAAAAAAAGACATGTAACAAACTCTATTATTGTAATTTTAAAGAAGGAGTTAAGAAAAAATGCCTAACAATGATGGTATTTCACCTGAATACTTAGTACTTATTATTACAGCAACTCTAATCGGAACACTCGTACGCTTCCTTTCAATTAAACTTGATTATAGGCAATACCCTAATTATCCGAATGGCTACTTAATTCATTTAGTAACCGGAGCACTTGCAGCTGCAATCGGCGCATTTATCATTCCGACACTAATGGAAAAAGAGTTTACAGCTGTTACATTTCTTGCCTTAGCTATCCAACATTTTCGTGATGTCCGGAAAATAGAAAGAGAAAGTCTCTTAGATCTTGAAGGAGAAGAGTTTTCAAAACGTGGTGATGCTTACATTGACGGGATTTCAAAAATATTCGAAGCCCGAAACTATATCGTATTACTCGTTTCCTTTTCTACTGCTCTAACAATTTTACTGTTTCAACGACTTTTAGAGGTTGATGCATGGGTAGAAATTGTATGCGGTTCAATAGTCGGGTTTAGCATATTCTATCTATTAAAGCGATTTACAGCACGACAAAAAATAAAAGATATCGCTACCGTTACTGAAGGAAAAATAGAAATTAGAGACTCTGACCTGTACGTGAATGATATTTTTGTCTCCCATTTGATGGGGAGGGAGGAAGCAAAAGAATGGTTCTTACAAGATGGATTAGCCGCGGTGATCCATCCAAACGAAAATCACTTTCTAATCCCTCTATCGAATAGTGGTCAACGGCAAGCCATCTTATTTGAAGTGGCACGGAGACTGGGACAGAAGAAATTATATAGTATCCAAAATCCAGGACCAGGTACAATTGTCATTGCAATCGTACCAATCATTAAGAATATTGATTTGTTGAAAGAAACCATCTTACTAACTCCTTTGCTAGAAACAGTCAAAAAGAATCCAGAATTATTAAAGGCAAAAGTAGGAGGAGAAGAATAATGGGAAACAACGGACAACAGATCCAAGGAATACTGGCCTTTGTTACCACTGATAAAAACCGATATTTAGGTGGTGCGCCTCTCTCAATATTAGCAAACAATAGAGAAGAATTGATTGATTTTGCCGAGACAATTGCTGAATCATTTTTAGCTGATATTGTTGAACTCAAGAGTGGTGATTATTTAATTATAAAAAAATAAGAAAATTCCCTCTCCTAAATTGAAAGACCACATTGGTAGTGGTCTTTTATTTTTTTAAAAGAAATTTTCGTTTTAACTAGCCTCTATTCTTCATAAAGATAATATGAGCTTCCGATACAATAAATTGGAGGGATAGTAATGAACGAGCTATTTACCATTTTGAAAGCCCTTCAGGATCCCAATCATGAGAAGATGTTAGCTACAATTGTTCATGTCGAGGGTTCCTCCTATCGTAAAGAGGGAGCAATGATGCTTTATATAGAAGGTAATAAACAGATTGGTCTTTTAAGCGGAGGCTGTTTAGAAGCAGACTTGGCAGAGAGGTCCATAGGCATCATCCAAGGAAACGACTCCCATACGGTTGAATACGATTTAAGTGTAGAAGATGACTTATCATGGGGACAAGGAAGCGGGTGTAATGGAAAGATTTCAGTACTATTAGAGCGAATCGATGATAAACTCAAGCGACATTTTATCATTGTAAAAAACTATTTAGATCAAGGGATCCCTGTTCTTCACGTCAAAAAATTATCAGGGAAAGGTAATGTGATTGATTACACGTTTATCACAGAGAATCAGAACGTATTTGGTGAATGGACTAACGAAAACCCAAATCAATTAATCCAGGTTTTTTCCAACTGCAAAAATGGAATATATGATCTAGAGAATGAACGTTACTTTATCCAAGTCTTTAATCCTAAACCACGCATAATCATATTTGGTGCAGGTCCAGATGTAAGACCGCTTTCCGCCTTTGCAGCTAAAGCAGGCTTTACGGTAATTATTACGGATTGGCGTCCAGCACTTTGTCATAAAACCTATTTTCCAGATGCCGATGATATTATTATTGATGATCCAAGCTCACTTTTATATTATTTTTCGTTTCAAACCAATGATTCTGTTATTATTATGACACATCATTTTCAAAAGGATAGAGAGATCCTAAAAACGCTTCTACAAAACAGATTACAGTACCTTGGTATTTTAGGGCCACGAAAACGAACATATCAACTTTTAGAAGGGAAGGAAATCCCAACGTGGCTTCATTCCCCAGTAGGTCTTCCTATTGGTGCAATTGGACCTGAGGAAATCGCAATTAGTATTCTTGCTGATGTCATCAAAACCGTACGAAAGGAAGATAACCATGATTTTTGGAATCTACCTAGCAGCTGGTCAAAGCAAAAGAATGGGATGTCCTAAATTAGCTCTCCCTTTAGGTAACAAACAATTGGGAAGTATCGCTTTAGAAACAGCAATTGGATCTAATTTAGATAAAATTATCGTTGTAACTAATCAAGCAGATTCCCTCTCATGGCTCCCAAACCATCTTTCCTTAACAAAATGTGTTCTTGTCCAGTGTGAACAATCAAGCAAAGGGCAGGCAGAATCATTAAAGTGTGGCCTTACAACTGCAATAAAAAGGCATGCTGAGGCCGTTATGATTTTACTTGCTGATCAACCATTTGTTACAAAAGAAATTATCAATCACATCGTTACTTTATACAAAAAAGAAAAAAACAGTTATATTGCTGCATCTTATAACGGAATAATAAGTCCGCCGGTTATGTTTGATTCAACTCTATTCCCTGCTTTATTTAAATTACAAGGTGACATAGGGGCACGTGAAATAATAAGAAATAATTCTCAAGGCTTAATCGTCAAATTTAGTGATAAGAGACACTTTCTAGATGTCGATACAGTTAAACAATACAAATCACTTTTAAATGATACATCATTTATACATAAAATAAAATAATCCTATGTCTTAACTGTTGTACCTTCCGAAGCTTTAAATTGCGGAAGACTTGTATCTTTTAGTTAGTCAATGATACAAGTCTTTTTTTATACTTCTGAGACACCTATCACCATTACACCTCAGACTCTACACTCATATGTAAATGGTAAAGAATCATTTTCTCTTATACATTCTTTTACCAATTTTAAATAGTAATTAATAAACTTTCGTATATACGTCTTGGTACAACTCTTTTACCTTTTTTAATTGTTTGGCCCCAGTCTGAAACAAATTTTCTTCCCGTTTCTCTAATGCAGTATCAACTTGAAAGTCCCAGTAGTTTACCTCTAATTCAAGATCTAATAATGAACAAACTTTATTTTCTCTGTAATAGTTTTCAATAGCGCTTATGGACATAAAATACGAAACAATATTGTTAATATTTACTCTAAAATACCAGCCCAATTCAGCTATATACTTACGTTCCTGTGTAATTTCTATGACATCCCCTCGATTAAATCGAAAAACATCCCGGTATTGCTGACCGGAATGAAAACAATCCACCTTATGTTCAAATGCTTTTTTTACGACAATATAAAAGCACATAAAAAACTCCCCTCTCATTACAATAGATATAACCCTATTATAATTGATAATGATTATCTGTATCAATTGTTTTTTGTATAATACTTTTTTAAATGAAGAAATATTTAGTTTTTTTATACATCAAAAATCCCTCAGTTCTTTTTGAACTAAGAGATTCTGATTGTGATACATGTATTTTGAAAATCAAACAAAAATCCTGTGATCGTAGACTTTTAATAAAAGACGCCAGTTAAAATATAAACGTTATTATACTGTACAGTACAGTTGAGATTGCGGCTGCTATTAACGCTGGTTTTAATTTAAATTTCACATAGTCGATCACAGAAAGACCTAAAATTTTAGCGATTGTATTTGTATCGTCACTTAACGGTGAAGCAAATGCCCCAAAAGAACCACTGGCAAATACAGCTCCAATCACTAGCGGTAATGATACTCCTCCGACACTGGCTAATGACACACCAAGCGGCATTAAAATTCCCCATGTCCCCCAGGCCGATCCAATAAAATAGGAAATGGCTGCTCCAAATACAAAGATAAGAGGGGCAATGAACATTTGCGGAATCCAATCTGTATAAGCAATTACAAAGCTTGAAAAACCTAAATCGTCTGTAATCGAAGAGAGGCCCCAGACTACAGATAATAGTAAAATGACAGACATTAGATCATTGCCGCCTGTGATAAATCCAGTAATCAACTCTTCTAATTTAAATCGTTGAAGTAAGTAAAAAATCATCGACAACAAAACCGTAATAAGGAGGGCGACAACCATTGCATCAAGAACATCAGCCTTTATAAAGGCTTGAAAAAAACCGAACCCTTTTTCATGACCATCCCACCAAGTTAAAAATAACGTAAAACCAATAACCAATATTAATGGCAGAAGGAGATTCATTGGTTTAATAGGCAATTCCTTTGCGACGGCAGGATGACAATCATGCCAATCTTCTTCCTCTTCTGTTTTCTCTTCCATTTGTGTTGGTGCATGTGACTTCTTTTTTGAATGGTGGAAAAAGCTTAAATACACCCCAAGTATTATTGTAACAATTGAAAAAAAGTTAAATGGAATACTTTGGATAAAAAGCGAGTATGGATCTACATTGATGTCCTGATTTTGCGTCGCGATTTGAATGATCGAAACCATATAACCTACGAATGCCGTTGCAACAGGAATCAGTACAATAATCGGAGTTGCTGTTGTCTCGATGACAAAGCCGAGCTCCTCAGTCGTCATTTTCACTTTTTTTAAGAGTGCTCTCATGATTGGGGCTATTGTAACAAAACGAAACGTAGGAGCAATGAACGTCCCAATCGTCGAAACATAAGTTAAAACAAGAGCTTGTCTCCTTGTTTTAATTTTTTCCGCTGCTTTCTCAACGAACCCTCTAATCCCTCCAGTCATTTTAATCATCCCAACGAGTCCGGAAAATGCGTATAAAAAGACAATAATTTTGATATTGTTTGGATCAATAATGGCTTGGACAATGTAGGTAAACATCGCTTGGATACCACCAATAACAGATGGTTCCTTAATATATGATCCAACCAGCAAGCCGAGAAATAATCCAGGAAGGACTTGTCTTGTAAAAATCGCAACCGGGATAACAACTAAAAACGGAATAATCGAAAGCCAGTTTGCTTCCATCTTTTATCACCTATCTTAGAATATAATTTACCCGTTTTTAAATAACAAGCTTATCTTGTGATTAAGATGGAATATTATACTTTAACTGACTAACTAAACTATTACTATTTTTTATTGAATGTAATTAGAAGTTCTTTAAGCGATCGAAATCCAATCAGCTTTCTCCATTGAACATCAGATGTCCTCAGTTCGATGTTTGGTATTCTTTGTAGAAGAATTCGAATCGCGATTTCTGCTTCTAACCGAGCCAAAGCTGATCCAAGACAAAAATGATTTCCATAGCCAAAAGCCAGATGAGGATTAGGATTCCTTGTTATATTTAGTTGGTTAGGCTTGGTGAATTTATTTGGATCACGATTTGCAGCACCCAGAAGAATATACACTTGCTCACCTTTTTTAATCATTGTCTTATTGATTTCGATATCTTCAGATGCAACTCTAGCAGTCATCTGTGTTGGGCTTTCATAGCGTAGAAACTCCTCGACTGCTGTCTGAACATAATCAGGATTATCTTTTAGCACCATTAATTGTTCAGGATGATGTAATAAAGCTAACATCGAATTACTTATGAGATTTACTGTTGTTTCATGTCCAGCGATCACGAGTAAAATGCAGGTTGACAGTATTTCATCATCTGATAGCTTATCACCTTGCTGCTCTTCTTTAATTAATGTACTAATAAGGTCATCTTGAGGATGTTTCTTTCGATTTTCAATTAGTACTTTAAAATAATCTAGTAATCTCACTGTCGTTTCGTTACCATTTGCTAGGTTTTTTCTCGTTCGTGTAATGTCTATTGTCTGAATTAGGCTGATAGTCCATTCTCTAAATTGATAGCGGTCTTGTGCTGGGACTCCTAATACTTTTGCAATAATCAGGCTAGCTAAAGGAAAGGCAAAGTCGGCCACAACATCCATCTTTTTGTGTTTCTGAACTGCATCAAGTAGTTCATGAACCGTTTCTTCTATATATGGACGATACTTTCCGACAGTCTGTGGGGTAAAGCCTTTACTAACGAGTAGTCGAAAACGCATATGATCAGGTGGATTTTTAAAAAGCAACATATTATTCTGTACTTTTTTTAGATCTTGATATTTTTTTGATCTCTCAGGTAATGGGATGCGACTTTTAAATCTAGTATCCTTTAAAATAGCGACAGCCTCGTCATATCCGGTGACATACCAGCCAGAATATTTTAAGAGAGTTAGCCTTGTAATCGGATTTGTAGTACGTAGCTGATCGTAAAAAGGATAAGGATTATGTAAAAACTGTGGAGAAGTGAGGGAAAATGTTGTTGCTTTTATGTTATTAAATGCTTGCGGTACGTCTTTGATCATTTCTCTTCCTCCCTAACTTTTAACTACTTGGATTATTTTTAATTCCTCCCCAATTACTTTAAACGAATCTAATAAATGATCTATTTGTGTTGAACTATGCTCAGTAGTAACTGTTAAACGAATTCGACTTTCTCCATGCGGGACTGTTGGCGGTCGAATTGCTGGCGCATAAATGCCTTTTTCTTGTAACCTTTTGGAAAATGTTACAGAAGCATCCGGTTCACCAATAATAACTGGGATAATGGGTGTTTCATCACCTTTTACAGTAAAACCTAAATTTTCAAGCTTATTTTTTATATATTTAACATTTGAAAGTAATTGTTTTCGCTTTTCACTACCACGTTCAATCAATTCTAATGCTACATATGAGGCGGCACAGCTCGATGGTGGGATACTCGTTTGAAAAATGAATGGTCTTGCATGATTAATTAGAAAGTCGACAAGCACTTTTGTCCCAGAAACAAAACCACCTTCTGTACCAACCGCCTTGCTCAATGTTCCAATAACAACATCAGGGTTGACGCCAAAATATTCATTTGTTCCTCTGCCATTTCTCCCTAGCACACCCGTAGCATGAGCATCATCAACAATAACGTAAGCATGATAATCGTTGGCAAGCCGCATAATCTTATCTAGCGGGGCAATGGTACCATCCATACTAAACACCCCATCCGTCACAATAAAGCGTCGTCGATAACATTTTGTCTCTTTCAATTTTTCTTCTAAATCATGTATATCAATATGCCGGTAAACGACGGTATCTGCTTTTGAAAGACGACAGCCATCAATAATACTGGCATGATTTAATTGATCACTTATAAACACATCGCCTTGTTCAGGTAATGATGTCAGTACTGCAAGATTCGCTAAATATCCATTCGAAAAAAGAAGAGCAGCTTCCATTTGTTTAAAACTGGCAATACGTTTTTCGAGATTTTTATGCCATATTGTATTCCCAGTTGTCAGTCTTGAACCACTACTCCCTACCCCAAACTCATGTAGAATCGCTTCTGCAGCGTAAATCAGCTGCTCATCACCCGCGAGCCCTAAATAATTATTTGAAGAGAAAACTGTTTGTCTTTGCCAATCAATCTCCATCTCAGAGTGTGGGGCCGAATACATCGTTCGTAATGTTCGATACAATCCAGCCTTTTTTGTTTTATCTATACGTTTACTTAACCAACTATCAAAGCTTGACACTAAGTAAGCCCCCTTAAATATCCATTATTTTTTATTCCACTGAATAAAAATCGGCTGTTTTTCTAAATAGTCTATGTATGACATCAAATCTTGTAATCCATTAACAAAAAAGATGCGACAACCTCGTTCATCTCCAGGCTCTTTTAGTTTCGTAATCCGTTGATAGCCAAGTTTCTTACTAGCTACATAGCCTGTAATATAATCAGGGTCATCAGACCAACATAACTCTGCAATCGTTGAGGGATGGTCGCAGACTTTTGTTGCCAGAACAAGAGCCTCTTTTACTCTATTGCTTTTTTGCATGCTGTTTTCAATCGCCCACTGCTCAAAATTAGGTGTAGACCAATCCATTCTAGAAACTCTTATACCTTTTTCACTTCGGTCATCGATTCGTTCACCAGAATGAATATCATACAAGATTGCCCCTCTACTATCTGAACATTCTGAAATTAATTTATATGCCTTTTCAATCATCCTTTTAGGGACTCCTGACTTTTCTAACAATCTTCGTGCCAAAGCTTGTCCTTCTTCTACAGAATTAACTTTATTTGTTTCTACCTGTAATGGCTCAACGAATTTTATCGGTTCATTAATCACTTCAAACTGAATTTGTAAAAAATCAGGTTTTCCACGAGAATGATTCAATGCCTTCTCCATTAAAACATTCACTGACTGTTTTAGATCTTGAAAAGTAGAAAGTAATTCCCCACCAGATATATGCTTTCCACCCTGTTCGTGAGCTCTGTCCTTGGCTGCTCTCATTCTAACACTATAAAGCTCTTCGTCTTTCATAACCCTACCTTCCTTACCTATATTTAGCAAAAACAAATTTGTTAACTTAAATAAACAAAGAGTTAACAATACAAATATATATTTTTCAATTTATTTTGTCAATGTTTCTAAACTTTAAAAAAAAATCAGGAAATAAAAATTAAAATAACAGTAAAAGGTCTTACGGGGAAACATCCGTAAGACCTTTTACTGTAGAGATTATTACGCTCGATTTCTCGTAATGACAGATATGATTTGATCAATGCTCATCGATGTATCTAATTTATATGTACCGATTTGTACATATTTTGCAGCATCTTTAGCCTCTAATCGTTTGATAAACTCAGTTTCAGTTCTAACGAGACCACTATGCTTCAATAGGATTGCAACATCCCTGCTTACCATCCCTTTTTCAATCGTAATCTGATGTGTTACAACTTGATTTTCTTCTTCTTTTTTCTCTTCAGCTTTTTGTTGCTCGGCTGTTGATTGTTGCTTAGGTGTCTCAACTGTGCTGGTCTCTTCAGTCTTTTGATTAGATGCTTCATCTTGTGAATTATTATCGCTCTGACCACTGATCAAAGTTTCATATTCTTCTTTATGAACGACAATGAAGTTATTTTCCTCTAAAAATGATTGAATGCTTTCCTGAGTAATCATTTCCTCATGTACTTTTGTATTGACAGGTTCATTTGCAAAGACAGGCTTAAAAAGGATTAGAGCAATGGCTGTAATGATTAGTCCCATCGCTAGTCCTCGTGCAGTATGTTTATCCACGGTTATTGTTTTCCTCCATGCTTTTCATTTTATCTTTTAATTCCGTAATCTCACGCATAAGATTAATATGTACATTACTTACTTGATTCGTTACTTCTGATTCATAATCTTTCGCAAAGAAAGAATAGATGAATAATCCTATTCCAGATAGAATCAATACAATGATCAACAACGTCAATTCTAGTCACCCCTTTAAATCCAAGCTTCGATTAAAAATAGTCGAATCTCTTAAACATTGATAATGCTGAGATCGTCATTATTCGACACTTTTATACAACCTATAAAATCATAGCATTTTTTTAGGTAGATAAAATGAACCGTAAGACCTGAATTTGAATGGCAAATCTTTCTTATTTAACTTTGGAATAAAAAATAGGACCAACGATTGTTAGTCCTACTAATGTTACAGAATATAATCTTTTAGCTTTTCATAACCGATCTTTTCTTCGTTAAACCAAGGAATAATCGCACATTTTTCTGCCTTTTTCTCATGTACATCAATAATCCACTGTTTTTCTGAATTCGCTTTCCCTCTTAGTACTGGGTCCTTTGTATTTGTTGCATACAAGCTTTGATTAATCACCCACCACTCGGGAGAGATATCGGCTCGTTTTAGATCCTCTTGTAATCGGGAAGCCTCCAATACTGGTGTTGCTTCAGCTAGTGTAACGATAACTACCGCTGTCTCCTCAGCATTCCTTATTTGCGGTAGTAACTTTTTAACACTTTCAGGTACTTCACCAGTCGATCTTGCAATTTCCTTACTATAGGACTGTGCTGCATCTAACAATAATAGCGTATGTCCTGTTGGTGCTGTATCAATCACAACAATTTCATTTTCTGACTTGGCAACGACTTCAGCAAAAGCTTGAAAAACAGCAATTTCCTCTGTACACGGTGAATTTAAATCTTCTTCTAAATACGCGATTCCATCTTCATCCAGCTCTTTGCGGGCATTTTCTAAGACCTGTGCTTTATACTTTTCAACTTCTTCTTTCGGGTTAATGCTGCTTATTGTTAAGTTTTCATTTAGGTGATCACTCTGAAATTGGTAGTTTAAATGCGCAGCAGGATCTGTAGTCGTTAAATGAACACGATGTCCCTTTTCTACTAATCCAACAGCAATTGCAGAAGCTACTGTTGTTTTGCCTACTCCACCTTTTCCCATTGTAAAGATTAACCTCGTGTTGCTTGCTGAGAAATCTTCAATCACGTCATTCAGCCTTGGAAGGTTCGTTATTTCGCGATCACATTCTAACTCATTTTCAGGCATGCTGTCTTGTTTAAATAATTGACGAAGGTTATTAATACCAGTTAATGAATAAGATACAAATGGTACGGAATACGTTGTTATCTGTTGTAAATTTTGAGGAAGTTCAGCTAGAGCATTCATTTGGCGATGATAGAATGCTGATGATACCTCATCCTCCTCAATATGGTGTTGAAGAAGTCCATTTACAATAAGTAATTGATTTTCGATTCCAATTTCCTTTAATTCTTTGGAAGCACGATCCGCTTCCATTAGTGATGATGCATCAGGTCTAGCTACTAGTAATAATGTTGTTTTACTACGATCAGAAAGTACATCCACTGTTTTTGCATAGAGATCCTTTTTATCAGCAAGACCGGACAATGGTCCTAAGCATGAAGCTCCGTGTGTGCTTTCCTCTAAAAACCCACTCCAAGCCGTTGGTAACTGCAATAACCGTAGCGTGTGTCCAGTAGGTGCTGTATCAAAAATAATATGGTCAAATTCATTGACAATGTCGGAATTTGTTAACAAACTCGTAAATTCATCAAAAGCTGCAATCTCTACAGTACACGCTCCTGATAATTGTTCTTCCATTGTAGCAACAACAGAGTCAGGAAGTTTGCCGCGATACGGGCCTACTACTTTTTCACGATAGTCATAGGCTGCGCTTTCGGGATCTAAGTTACTTGCATATAAGTTTTCAACAGCAGGTACTGCTCGAGGTGTATTCGTTAATTCGAGTTCAAAGACATCTTGTAAATTGGAAGCGGGGTCTGTGCTAATTAACAGTACCTTCTTTCCGCTATCCGCTAATGCCACCGCTGTTGCACAAGCAGTTGACGTTTTACCTACTCCGCCTTTGCCAGTCAGAAATAAAAAAGGAGTTTGAATGACCGTTTCTGGCTGAAATACTGAAAGCATATTTATCACTTCTTTCTATTATAAATCAAAGGAAACACGATCTTTTGGTTTTTCCGTGATCTCTTCCAGTTTCACCTCAAACAATTGTGCAAGCTCTTCATTTGTAGGGTAGCTCCCTACTTTTTCAATATGACCATTCACTAATACAACCGGTAAAGCGTCTGGTCCTTTTTCATGTAATACCTGGTTCACAACATTGTTTTTAGCAAATTTATCAGGATCAGTTGTTAACTGATAACGTTTAATATCAAAGCCTTTATTCTCAAGAAGATAAATCGCTGTTGCTACTCTTGTTAATTCAGGGTCAACACTTGGACCACATACTCCAGTTGGACAACACATCGCCGGATCATAGATTTCTACTTTTTTCATACCAATACCCCCCTATTTATTTTGAAGCTACTCATACACTTTTACTTCCCAGTATCACGAAAATGCTTGATTCTTTCGCCAATTTCATCACGAACACGTTCAAAGAATGCCCATTTCTCTTCATCTGTTCCTTCTGCTTTCGCTGGGTCATCGAATCCCCAATGTTCTCTTTTTACATGTGGTGGTGTCATTGGGCATTTGTCTGCTGCATCCCCGCATAATGTCACGACTAAATCAGCATTATTTAAAATTTCAGGATCAATAATATCTGATGTTTGCGTTGAAATGTCAATATCCGCTTCCTTCATCGCTTTTACCGCATTAGGGTTTAGACCATGTGCTTCAATACCCGCACTATAAACATTCCAGTCATCACTTAAATATTGCTTCGCCCAACCTTCTGCCATCTGGCTTCGGCAAGAATTTCCTGTACATAAAAAATAAATCGTCTTTTTACTCATGATCCCAATCTCCTTTTTGAAATTAATTATTTTGCTAATTTGGCTGCAGGAAACCAATGTCTTGTATTATTGGCGATTTTGACTAAATAAAGCATTAACGGCACTTCAACAAGAACCCCTACAACCGTTACTAAGGTAGCCCCTGAATTCAGGCCAAATAAAGCAATCGCCACAGCAACAGCTAATTCAAAGAAATTACTCGTTCCGATCATCGCAGCAGGTGCCGCAACACTATGCTCAAGCCGCCACTTTTTCGCCCAATAATAAGCAATAATAAAAATTAAGAACGTTTGAATAATTAACGGAATCGCAATTAAAGCAATATGAAATGGATTATTTAATATCACTTCACCTTGGAAAGAGAAAATAATGATTAAGGTAAGTAAAAGTCCAACCATAGTAAACTTTCCGGCTCGCTTCAAATACACTTGTTCAAACCATTCTTTCCCCTTATTTTTTATTAAAAGCACCCGAGAAATGTAACCTGCCGCTAATGGAACGACAATAAATAAGACAACCGATAGAATGACGGTTTCATACGGAACAATAACATCATTAATTCGAAGTAAGAACATAACAATCGGTCCATAAGCAAAAATCAAGATTAAATCATTGACCGATACTTGAATCAATGTGTACCCTGCATCACCCTTTGTTAAATAGCTCCAAACAAAAACCATTGCCGTACAAGGAGCAGCTCCTAAGAGTACAGCACCGGCAATATATTCTGTCGCAAGATCTCCTGAAATAAATGGTGAAAATATCACCTTGAAGAATAACCAGGCAAAGAAAAACATTGTAAAAGGCTTAATGATCCAATTTACAACCAGTGTAACAACGAGTCCTTTCGGCTTTTTCCCCGCATTGACAACACTTTTGAAATCGATTTGCGCCATCATTGGGTAGATCATCAGCCATATTAATATAGCTACTGGAATTGATACTTGGGCATATTCAAATTGGCTAAGTGTTTCTGGAACCTGCGGGAGCCACTGCCCTACCGCTAGACCAACAAGAATACATAGTGCCACCCATATCGTTAAATAGCGTTCAAAAAAGCCAATCCCTTTCTCTTCTTCTCTACTATCATTACTCATTTCTTCACACTCCTATATTAATTTATTAATCACATGAAATCCGTAGCCCAAGCTCTGTCAATTCCGTTAATTTATACTCTTGATTTGGCAGAAGCCGAAGAACAGAATGAACAATCGGGTAATCGGCATGTTCTTTATTCAGCGAATAAAAAATCCATTGCGCTTTTCTAGTTTCCTTGACTAAGCCAATGTCCTTTAGCTTTCGAAGATGTTGACTAATCGCAGGTTGACTCGTTTTAAAGATTTCAACAAATTCACAAACACAGCACTCGTGAGAATCAAGAATCTTCAACATCGTCAAACGTGTTTTATCACTTAGCAATTTTAATATTGTTGCCGCTTTATCAATGTCAATCGTTGCTGCTCCCATCAACTTTCCTCCTTTACTTATCCATACATAAAGATATAATAATATGCTTATATACAAGATATAACTTAGTATGAATAGTTTTTTAATTGTTCATGATAGTATACAATAATGTTTAGAAATGAAATGTCACCTTTATATAATCATCTACTTATATAATATTGCACTTATATATAAAATTCAACAGTTACTATGTTAAGGTTTTGTAAAGAATCAAGTTAATTTCATTCTTCCACAACTCACATCGATGATTAATAAGGGGGCTAAAATTTGAAAAAGATTATTAAAGTTGTTGCAGCTATTATTGAAAATGAAGATCAGGAAATCCTATGTGCGCTTCGCTCTCCTCGTATGTCGACCCCATATTTCTGGGAATTTCCTGGAGGGAAGGTAGAGAAAGATGAAGATATCTATACAGCCTTAAAAAGAGAGATAAAAGAAGAGCTTCGCTGTCAAATTGAAACAATCGAACAATACACTGACACTACTTACGAATATGAAAATGTAGGTATTAACTTAATTACCATTCGTGCAAAAATTATTTCAGGTACACCTGTTCCAAATGAGCACTCAAAACTAATTTGGCTCAAAAAAGAAAACCTCTCCTCTCTTAAGTGGGCCCCTGCTGACCTTCCTGCGGTTCAACAATTGATGAATAAAGAGTAAGTTACACAAGCATAGATTTTTATGAATAACTTCATAAAAAAGTAGAGCGCACAGTAACAAAATACTGTGCACTCTTTTAGATTGTACGATTATCACAACATTTCAATAAACTCTTCGGGTATGATAAAAATACACCTCAAAAAGAGATCATAAACAGATTTGTCTTGCTGAGGTGTTTGTCACTAACCTTCAATTATTGGAAACAGAATCTGACCAGGGCTGTCACTCTTTAAAAATGTTTGCAGAATGACTTTTGAGAGCTTACTTGGTTGATATGGTTTAACCAAATAGTCACTTACCCCAAGTTTTTTCCCTTTGTTATATTCATCTAACGCTGAGGAAATGAATATCGGTATATCCTTAAACTGTTCATCTTTCTTTAACTTTGTAATAACCTCCCAACCATTGATCTCATCACTTAGCATGATATCGATAACAATGGCAGCTGGTTTCTCTGTCATCTTCTTCATACCATCGAGCGCCTCAGTGCCACTCTGATAATAGTTCACATTAAACCCTGTATCGAGCAATTCACTTTGCAGTAAGGACCCTAAACTTACATCATCTTCAATAACGACTACAGTTCCTAACATAGATTGTTGAGAACGATTAGTATCAAGTATTGTGGCCCTTTTGACTAGTGGAAAGGAAAGGGTAAACACACTACCGTCTTGTGGCTTGGATTGAACGGAAATCTCTCCATCATGTACTTTCATAATTTCTTTTACAATGGATAAACCAAGCCCTGTTCCGCCAATCTTTCGCCTATCGGAATTATCGACACGGAAAAATTTCGTAAACAGGTTTGGCAGTGCATCTTCAGGTATTCCTAGCCCTTCGTCTTTAATATCTATATAAAGACTTCTATCTTTGTCATACATGGTAATCGTTATATTGCCACCATTCGGCGAATATTTCACAGCATTACTAATAAGATTGTTAAATGCTTGATATAACTTGTCTTTATCACCTAGCACTGTCACATAGTCAGTCTCTTTGTTGATGTGAAATTGATGAATCTTTGTGTTTATCAGTTGCGCATCAATGACTTTTTCAATAATTGGGATAATATTATGATACTTCTTTTCATATACTTGGTTTCCAGATTCCATTCTTTGAACATCTAAGAAATCATTAATTAAAACCGTTAATCTCTTTGCCTCTTGATAAATCGTAGTCAAGTATTTTTCCTGGCGCTCCGGCTTTAATTTTTTATGCAAAAGAACCTCTGAAAATCCTAAAATACTTGAAAGCGGTGTGCGTAACTCATGACTGACAGTACTTACAAATTCTGATTTCATTTGGTCAATTTCAAATTGCTTTGTAATATCCTGATGGACAAAAACAGAGTCGACCTTTTTATTTCTTCGATAAATAGGTTCATAATACAGTTTAATTACTTTTCGTTCTGGTTCAGTGATTTCATAGATAAAAGAGTCATTTTCAACTGATTCCCCATTATGGATATCCATCATAAACTGGATTAACTCCTGCTCTTGTTTCACTCTTCCTGATAACTTGCTTAGCCAGTCTGTTAAGGTCAATTGAGCGTTGGAAAATTCTACCCCCGTTAACAAATAAAGCTGCTTATTAGATTGTAAGATTGTCCCATCATCATGAATTAATTGGACACCTTCACGAAGGGTTTCCATAATTTCTTTAGTTAATAAACGCTGATTTTCTGTTTCTTCATACGACTTTAATTTATCTAATGATAGTGCCAATTGCTTTGCTAACCCTTCAAACTCTGTTAATTCTGTATCTGTATACCGTTTTCCAATTCTAGTAAAGACCATAATTGCAGTAATCTCTTTTTTCGTAGAAAGAACTGGTAGTATAAGATCATAGCTCCAACTAGATTCTGTTAAATAACCATTCTCCCCTGCAGAACTTTCTCTTTCAATAATAAAAGAAGCTTTCGTTTGCTTTAATCTCACTAAATAACTTTTATCTAATTCTGAAATAAATTGTTGTATTCCGTCATCAGATACTCCTAATGAGGCATAATCGTTGTTGTCTAATAGAATAATCATTCCTTTATCAGCATGGATTAACTTTACCATATTATAAACAATATTCGTCAGTAGCTCTTTTCTATCTAGAGTATTTGATAGACTATTTACTAATTCATTTCTTCTTTTTAATATTCTTTCATTCGTATCTTTATAACTTAGAGCTTCTTGCAACTCAGTTTGTTGCGCTTGAAGTTCTTCTTGCTGAGCAATTAACTCTTCATTTTGAGCAACTAGTTCCTGCTCGTTTTCTTGAATACTCTTTAACATCCGTTGGAAGGCCCTTGATAAATCCCCTATTTCATCGTTACTTTCAATATACTCAATTTTTCTAATTTCTTTTCCTTCACCAACCTCTTTCGCTATCGTAGCTAAATGTTGAATCGGTTTTTCTAATCGAATACTCATCAATCTGGTCATGATTAAAATAAACATCATCATTAGTGTAATAAAAATTATATAAATCCATCGATTTTTTGCTTTTTCAGCAGCGTATAGTTGAAGATGTTCCTCTACCTGCTGGCTTAAATCATCTAGATAATTAGACAACGTAATTTGAACTTCATTAATTTCCTTTGTTACTTGTTCTTCTTCAGAAAGAAGGATTAACTTCTCTGACTCTCCTTGTTCTATATAAAGTTCCATACGTGGTAATAGTTCGTAAAAATAATAATCATAAAAGTCTGTTACTTGACTTAAAAACAAACTGTCTTCATTACTTGACATAGTATTTCCTAGTTTATCAATTACGGTGTCAACTTCTTGACGTTGTTTATTAATCTCATAGAGCATTTCTACCTGCTGAAAAGCAATATAACCTCTTGCCTCAAAAAAGATCCGATTAAAAGCCTTGTCCAAGTATAGAGCATCTTGTTCTTTTTCTAGTAAGTTCTGGTTTATTGTTTCAAACTGCTTATCGTGAACATGTCCATAATACTGAAAAATGATACTGGCAACTAAAATAATGACCGTGACAATACTCACCATCCCAATCATTTGCCGATGGATATTTTTTTTATACGGTTGTTTCACCTAAAATCTCCCCAATCACTTCTACTAGCATTATTGGACTAAACGGCTTTGATATAAAATAATCAGCACCAGCTTCTTTTACTTGATCCTTATCTGTTTGCTGATTTTTAGCTGTAAGCATCATAATTTTTACATTTTCTTTTTCAGGTAATTCTCTAACTTTCTCAATCACTTCTAGTCCAGTCATGACGGGCATCATAAAATCTAGCAAAATTAAATCATAATCATTTTTTTGAATCAATTGAAAAGCCTCTTCCCCATCAACTGCTTCGTCAATTTCATATCCCTCATCTTCTAATGTATCGACAACTAACATACGTAAAACCTCTTCATCTTCTGCGAGTAATAGTTTAGCCACAGTTTACCATCCTTCCTAAACAAAACTTTTATTTCAATTTACGAATCAACCGTTTAATTCGGTCTTCAATCACATGGATATTAAACGGTTTTGCTACATAATCATCTGCACCTAACTGTAGTGCCTGTGAAATATCCTTTTCACTTTTACGAGCAGTTAGCATGAGAACTGTGAAGCGGTCTTGATGTTCCATTGCACGAATTCTCTTTAATACTTCGATCCCATCTATGTCTGGCATTACACCATCAAGAATAATTAACCCTGAACTCTCAGTTTTGTGCCATTCTTTTTCAAATAATTCATTGCCACTTTTAAAGGGTGACGCTTCTATTGTAATTGATCCTTCTTCAGTTATTTTTTTCAAAACCTCAAGCATAATTGAACGAATAATAGGGTCATCATCAACAATAGCTGCTTTAATTACCCTTTTCGGGGTTTTACGAAGCTTACGATCCCACCTTTTAATTTGGTTCCTTCCTGATTGCTTTGCATTATATAAGGCAGCATCCGCCGTTTTTACCCAATATTCTAATTCAATATTTGCATCATTGATTTCTACAACGCCAGCTGAGAAGGTTACGTTAAAGGTTTTATGATCTTCTGTAAACTCTTTACTTGAAAATCCCTCTAATAAACGCTCAAGTATATTTTCTGCATGATCTACCTGAGTATTTGGGATTAAAAGGACGAACTCCTCCCCACCATATCGAAATACAGTATCATTTTTTCTACTAAACTTATTTAAATACGATGCAAACTCTTTAATTACTTCATCCCCAACTAAATGCCCGTATTGATCATTAATATCCTTAAAATGATCCAGATCTAATATTGCCAGACAAAAGCTAGTTTCATTCCGATATGACTCATTACATAATCTTTCAAAACTATCTTTTAAATGTTTCCTGGAATAAACTCCTGATAATTCATCAATTAGAACAAGTCGATCAACTAACGCTTTACGTTCAAGCTGCCGCTTTACTCGTATGATGAATTCACTCATATCAAATGGTTTCGCAATAAAATCGTCTGCCCCAAGCTCATAGCTTTTCATTCGAACCTCTTTACTATTATTTACACTAATCATAATTTGTGGGATAAACTGCTTGTTTAACTTATGATTTAAAATGCTTAAAACACCCAGTCCTGTTTTTTCTTTCAGATATAGATCAACAATGACGCAGTCAGGTTGATAATCGTAAAATATTGATATCGCTTTTTCAGGATCAGCTGTTGCAAAAACATGCCAACCTTGTTTTTCTAGCTCCTCTTTTAAAAACATGAGTAATGTAAGATCATCATCAATTAATAAAATTTCTGGAATATTCGTATTGCTTGTGACTACCGGTGAAGGTTCAAACAATACTTTCTCCTGAATGTTTCGATAACAAGTTATAATAAGCTCATGTAATAAATGCTGTACCTGATCAATCTCCCATGCTTGTTCATTATCCTCATCCAACTCTTCCATTACTCGACTACTAATACGATAGATTTCTTCTAAACCAATTGTTGCTGCTGTTCCTTGAATCGAATGAAGGAAACGGTATATCTCCTGCTGAGAAACTTTTTTAGATTGATTCATCCAGTCCGCTAACTGTTTTTGAATATTCTGCATTAAGGCTTGTCTATATTTTTCCAACTGATTAATCCTCCACTCCTAAACCAACCGTGCATTTTCGACATTTTTATCATCTGTACCAAACACTATTTTACAATAAATCAATCATCAGTGATGTGATTTTTTTTAAGCCATTCCATTTGCAAGATTAATAGCTTCCCTCTTGAATAGAAGACAAACAAAAGCAAACAATGCGGTGCACTGTTCGCTTTTGTTTGTCATTCTTTTTCACCTTGGTATTCCTTTTTGATTGCTTTTTTCATATAAACAACATTCGTTCCTTTTTTAATAATATAAGGGCGAATAAAATTACGGAAAACAATTGCACCGACAACATAAGTCAGCAATAAAAACGGAAATGGAAATACCAAACTATGGAGAACAATTTGAAGAAACCCTCCCTGAGAATAAGGCGGAAATACCGATTTTAATGCCAGCGAAGTTGTACCGTAGAATAACATCATTGCTAAAATATTAATCAAATGAAACAAGAGTAGTTGACGATACCCGTTTACTTCTCGTTCTAGCTTCCGTTGTACGAGAAGAACAATAGGCATGACAGTGATTGCACTGATTGCTGACATAATAATGATAATTAGATCATAACCTTCCATATTAATTCCTCACATTCAAATATGATAATCTTTATGGGTTTGTTAAAAACACTTTCCCATTTGTTTTCTGGGACAACTCGACAACTTTCAGTGCTTCTTTTATGTTCATCAAATTATATGTGGAGTTTATCGGCATTAAACTTAATTTACGCTCGTTGATCAATGATAAGATATGTTTAAATGTCTCTTGCCAGATTTCTGATGTAACTTTATTGTTCCAATGTCGCAGATGAAATAAGCTGGCATTAACTTGTCCTTGTCTATCAATTTCCGCCCAGTTTACTTGTTTACCAGATAATAAGCCAATCGTTAAAAAATAGCCATTAGGCTCTAAACAAAAAGCTAGCTCTGTACCATCAGGCCCACCAATTGAATCAATTGCCGCTTTTCCTCCTCGCCCGTTCGTTAACTCCATCACTGCTTCATATAAGTTTGTTTCAGACGTATTAATAACATGTGAGGCACCAAGCTCTAGCAAATCTTTCGTATAGTGATGATTTCTCGTGACTGCAATCAAACGAAACCCAAAAATTTTTGCTAATTGCGCATAGATATGCCCAATAGCGGAACCGCAAGCATTAACAATGAGAACATCGTTTTGTCTCAATCGCAATATTTCTGTACACGTTACCCAGGCTGTCATTGGATTAATGTACAATTGAGCAGCTGTAAAGTCATCAATAGAATCCGGCACAATCACTGTATAATCCACTTCTGTTTTTACAAGATCCTGCCACGTCCCTTCCCCGCGTAACGGCAAGACACGTTTTCCAATGAGGTGATTTGAGACCTTTGTCCCGACAGCCTCAACAATCCCTACCCCTTCATAACCAGGAATATTCGGCAATGAAATTCGATGGGAGTATGAGCCTCTGATTGGAATTAAGTCAGAAGGATTAATCGGTCGCGCGCTCATTCTGACAAGTACTTCGTGATCCAGCAGTCGCTCAATCGTTCTCCGTTCTACTTTTAGTACGTCGCTTGGTTTACCAAATTCATAAAACCGAATGCATATTCCATCCATAGTTATTAGCTCCTTTGCTAATATATCTTTTCATTCATTTTACAACAATTCTCATACTTATTTTAGTTTTCAGACAACTAAAAATACATAACTTTACAAACGCGTATATAATAACGATACAATAGTTAAAATGATTTAAAAAGAAAATAGCTCTTAACCTTATCATATCTTAATCCACGTTTTTTGAGGTGATTGCCATTTGGACATTATCTATTATTTAATCGCTGCATTCATTATTTGTCATGTTCCGGTTATTAGAAGGATTGCTTGCACAGTTAATACGTTAATTCATGAGTCTGGTCATGCGATCGCAGCCATTCTTACAAGTGGAAAAGTGTATTCTGTCTCTTTATTCGTAAATAGTGAAGGAGTCGCCGAAACGGGTACACGTTCATGGTTTAGTCGGTTAATTGTAAGTTATGCTGGATATACTACCTCATCACTTGCTGCATTTGTTTGTTTTTTCTTCATTTATAAAGATCAACCGCATGTAATCTTTTATGGTCTGTTAGGGTTAGCCATCTTGAACCTTTTACTATGGGTACGTAACACTTACGGAATTTTATGGCTCCTAACCTTTATTAGCTTTAGCATATACATTACATACAATGACTTCTCCTCTTTACAATTGTCATTTACGTTATTATTGGCCAGTATTATCCTAATTCACTCAATATCAAGTGCTTTTACTGTCTTCTATCTTAGTATCTTTCAATCAACTCAAGCAGGTGATGCTACAAACCTCGCAAAGCTTACTTTTCTGCCAGCTGTTTTATGGGGGCTTCTATTTTTTATTCAATCATTGGTTAGTAGCTATTTTATTTTTTCCCTTTTCCTCCTTTAAACAATCTTGGCGTATTCGCATTGCATTAGTTATAATTGGAAAGATTAAACAGTAAATTATAGAAAATGAGGTCTATGTATGCCGATGAAAAGCTTTAAAGAGTTGAAACTAAGTGAAGAGATTCAACAATCATTATCAGCCCTGCACTATGCAGCGCCAACAGAAGTACAACAAAAAGTGATACCCTTGGCATTAACAAAAGCCGATCTTGTAGTTAGATCACAAACAGGAAGCGGCAAAACAGCCTCTTTTGCCATTCCGTTATGTGAATTAATTGAATGGGAGGAAAATAAACCGCAAGCATTAATCCTGACTCCAACACGGGAACTTGCTGCACAAATAAAAGAAGATATCATTAACATTGGTAGATTTAAACGCGTAAAAGCGGCAGCAATTTTTGGAAAACAGTCCTTTGAGAAGCAAAAATTAGAATTAAAGCAAAAAACACATATCGTAGTCGGAACTCCTGGACGAGTACTGGATCACATTCAAAAAGGGACTCTTTCGACGGATCAAATAAATACACTTATTATCGATGAAGCCGATGAAATGTTCAATATGGGTTTCATCGACCAAGTTGAAGCCATTATCAATACATTACCTTCAGAAAGAGTAACCTCTCTCTACTCTGCAACGATACCTGATGATGTTGAACGTCTTCGTCAAAAGTATATGAAAAATCCGACTGAGATTAAAATTACCGGGACTGGTTTAACAACAGAGAAAATTGATCATTCACTTCTTAGAGTGAACGAGGAAAATAAGCTGGCTCTGCTAAAGGATATTACAATTGTTGAAAATCCGGATAGCTGTATGATCTTTTGCAGTACTCAAGAAAAGGTTGATCAGTTATTTCACCATTTAACCCGTGCCAATTATTCTTGTAAAAAAATACACGGGGGACTCAAACAGGAAGACCGGTTTTCTGTAATGAATGCATTTAAACGCGGTGCCTTCCGATATCTTATAGCAACAGATGTAGCTGCAAGAGGAATTGATGTTGAAGCTATTTCACTTGTTATTAATTATGATTTTCCATTAGAAAAAGAAAGCTATGTCCATCGTACAGGCCGAACTGGACGTGCCGGTAAAGGTGGAAAGGCGATCACATTTGTCACAACACTAGAAGAAAAGTTTATCCCTCAGCTTGAGGAATATATTGGATTTTCAATTCCGTTCACCTCTCCTCCTTCAAATAAAGATGTGAACGCCAAAAAAACTGCCTTTCATAAGAAAATGAGCGAAAAGCTAAAAGAAAAAGAAGATAAAAGTAGTACTTTGAATAAAAACATCATGAAGATATACTTTAATGGCGGAAAGAAAAAGAAGCTAAGACCAGTTGATTTTGTTGGTACAATCACGAGCATTTCAGGCATTACCGCCGATGATATTGGCATTATTTCAATTGAGGAAAATGCAACATTTGTTGATATTTTAAATGGCAAAGGGCCACGCGTCCTCCAAGAAATGAAAAAGAAAACCATTAAAGGGAAACAGTTAAAAGTCCATCAAGCAAAGAAATAGAACCTAAATGACCCTCGATTCACTGATTGGTTTTATTACCAGCAATTGCTTTTGCTCTTAGGTCATTTTCTTGATATACTATTTCTTGTACAGCTGATATAACGTTCAGGCAATCGCTGCGACACTGTTGTCGTAGAGGAAAGTCCATGCTCGCACGGTGCTGAAATGCCCGTAGTGTTCGTGCCTAGCCAATTAATAAGCTAGGGCAATTTGGCAAGATACTTGCTGGATTGACGGCGGGAAAAAACGCCTACGTCTCTGTTGAGATATGGTCGAGTATCCCTGAAAGTGCCACAGTGACGAAGCTTAAAGGGAAACTTTTAAGGTGGAACGCGGTAAACCCCACGAGCGAGAAACCCAAATTTGGTAGGGGAATCTTCTCAAAGGAATCAAACGGAGAGAAGGACGGCTGCATAAGCAGTCGTAGTCAGATGGTTGCCACCGGAGTACGAGGGTAAAACCGCTTGAAGTACGATGGTACAGAACATGGCTTATCGAACGTTATTGAGACAGTCGTCACAACAACCTCTATTATGGGGTTATTTTTTTTGCAAAAAAAAGACATCCTGAAATCAAAATATTTTTATAAATAACTATCCTAGAAAATTGTGGCATAATATGTAGGTAAAAAATTAGTGAAAGCTGTTACCAATATCAAAAGATAAGGGTAAAAGAAGTCACAACAAGTTTTTTAGGTTTTTTACACAATAACAATCTGAAGATGTCTAAATTATAGTCTTTGGTAGCTTTAGTAAACACGATTTGTGAGTGCACAGGAGACCAACGTTGATGAATCATTCCGTCACCGTTGGTCTCTTTATTTATATTTTTGCAATAGTCTCACTTTTCTATTTAATTTTTATTTTATATATAAGGAGGATTTCAATTGAATCGATGGTTAGTTGTACTTGGAGCAATTATAATTCAAATTAATTTAGGTGCAGTCTATGCGTGGAGTTTATTTAATCAACCACTTATTGATAAATTTGGTTGGGACCGAGAAGCCGTTGTCGTCACATTCTCTCTCACGATTGCAGTATTTGCCTTAACAACTATTTTTGCAGGGAGACTACAAGATAAGATCGGGCCACGGTGGGTTGCAACGATTGGGGGCGGATTACTCGGGCTTGGCTTAATCCTGTCCAGTCAAGCAACGACTCTCTTCCAATTATATTTCTACTATGGCGTAATTGGTGGAATTGGGATTGGCATGACCTATGTTTGCCCTTTATCTGCTTGTGTGAAATGGTTCCCAGATAAACGAGGCTTCATTAGTGGTGTTGCTGTTGCGGGCTTTGGATTAGGAGGCTTAATTTACAAGCCTATTATTGGTTACTTTATTACTCAAACTGGTGTCTCTTCTTCCTTCTTATACTTAGGAATGATTTATCCTATATCGGTCATTGCAGGAGCACAACTGTTAAAGAATCCGCCCGCTCTTGCAGCAAAAGAATCTAGCAGCAGTATGTTACATACTGCAACTGACTTTTCAACAAAACAAATGCTAAAAACACATCAATTTTATATGTTGTGGGTAATGTTCCTATTCGGTAGTATGTCAGGTCTCATGGTGATTAGTTTTGCAGTTGATATTGGTGTTGAATTAGTTCACCTTGATCTTGAGAAAGCAGCAAACGCAGTAATGGTCATAGCTTTATTTAATGCCGCCGGACGGATTGTCCTTGGGAAAATTTCAGATCAATTCGGACGAAAAAATACGTTAATGGTAATTTTCGGTTTAACAGCACTTGTGATGTTTTATATGGGTTCCGGCATGTTGAATTATCCTATGTTTTTGCTGTCTGTATCATTAATTGGTTTTTGTTTTGGTGGATTTCTTGCTATCTTCCCTTCTGTTACCGCTGATTATTATGGCACAACTAACATTGGAACTAATTATGGTTTTATGTATCAAGCCTATGGAATTTCCGCCTTTGCAGGACCATTTATTATTAAAGTCATTCCTTTTACCCAAGCTTTTTTTCTTTCAGGGGTAATCTGTATACTCGCAATCATCATGGCTAAATTCGTTCAAGTTCCAACGCTGGCAACACCAAAAACGAAGGAGTTGTTAAGAAAAGGAGCCTAGACAATAAAATTTATAAAAACTGGACAATGCGATACAAAGTTTCCCAAAACTAAGGTTAATCCGGCTTACGAGTTATATAATAAAAGTATACAATTCTTTATATTTTGGTGTAACTGAAAAAGGAAAAGTGCGTACACAGGAGAAATATAAAAGTTAATTTAGTTGAAGGAGTTGAAAAGTAGATGTGAATGCAGTAATTTTTGATCTCGAGCTTGTGAAACGCTTTAAAGTAGGTCAACCTAGTGAAATTGTTGAAATTGGTGCATGTAAGGTCAACTTATCGACGAAGCAAATGATTGATCAGTTTCAGTTATATATCTCACCAAAGCATGGGTACATTTCAAAAAGCACAAGAAAATTTATTAACATGAAGAAAGAGGATATGAAAAATACTGTTCCATTCCATCAAGGTATTGAGCAGTTTACAGAGTGGCTGGGCAATGAATATTATTTATGTTCATGGGGAAAGGACGATAAAGCACATCTGATTAATCAGTGTGTACGAAATCGAATCGAACTGGAATGGTTAAAGAACTATAATGATATTCAAAAACAAATCGGGAAAATCATTAGTGCTGAGCACACCCAATTAGGATTAAAAAATGCCCTGCAGCTAGCAGGTATTGAACCAGTTGGCAAGGCACATCGAGGGATTGACGATGCGATCAATACAGCAGAGTTGTTTATCAAGTATATTGATAGCATTACACTTAATGAAAATATCCTCTCAAAGAAAGAAATCTCAAAACAATATGTAAAAATTAAAAAGATGCGATCCCTTCAACGTTCAGAAGCACAAAAAAGACGTAATGAAAAATAATCATTACATACTAAATACATCAATATTGATGTATTTAGTATGTAATTAAGATAAAAATAATAGACTACAATCACATCATTATAAGACAGGTGATAGCAGTCTAGAAATCGATTCTTTAAATCGTATATATTTTGAGCGCTGATCATATAGCTCTTGTGTTAATTCAGTACAGTATTTCATATCCTCTTTAAAGTATCTCGCAAGCGCTATTGAGGTTTCAATATCATAAATAAATGCATTGACTTCAAAATTTAATTTAAAGCTCCTCATATCGATATTGGCGGTACCTACTGAATTGATCGTTTCATCGATAACAATTGTTTTTGCATGCATAAACCCGTTTTCATATATATATACTTTTGCACCTGTCTTTAACAATTCTCCAACATGGGATAACGTAGCCCAGTAAATGAAAGGGTGGTCCGGTTTATCTGGAATCATTATTCGAACGTCCTTACCGGAAAGAACAGCAATTCTAAGCGCATCTAAAAGACTTTGATCAGGAATGAAATAAGGAGTCTGAATATAGACCGACTTTTTAGCTGACATAATCATATAAATATAACCGTTTTTCACTTGCTCCCATTCAGAGTCTGGGCCACTTGAAACAATTTGCATGGCCGCTTTGCCCGTTGATACCTTCTTTGGAAAATACCGTGCATCATAATTGATGAAATAACGCTTAGAGGCATGATTCCAATCCAGTATGAACCTGGCCTGAATTGCATCAACTGCAGGTCCCCTGATTCGCAAATGGGTATCTCTCCAATAGCCAAACTTTTCACTTAACCCTAAATATTCATCCCCAACATTAAAACCACCGATATAACCAATTTGACCATCGATATTTACTAATTTTCGGTGATTCCGGTAATTTAATCGTAAATTAATGAGAGCTAGCTTGGAAGGAAAAAAGACACCAACCTCTCCACCAGCACCTACTAGCTCAGCAAAATCCCTCCGTCTTAATTTACGAGAGCCTAAATCGTCATATAATACTCTAACTTTCACACCCTCTTTGGCCTTTTCTACAAGTGTGTCAATGATTTGCTTCCCTAGTCCATCATTTCGAACAATATAATATTGGATATGAATAAAGCTTTTTGCCTGGCGAATATCTTCTAATAAGGAGTCAAACTTCTTACGACCATCTGTAAAGATATTTACCTCATTCCCATTTGTTAACAATGCATCGTTATTAATCAGATGCATATAAATCAAATCTCGATATTTCTTAGTAGTTATCGTCTCAAATTTGTATTCTACATTTTTAATTTCCTTAATCTGAGCAGCAATGAGACCTTCTATTCCAATTTTACGATAAACTTCCAAATCAAATAATCGCTTTTTCGACAGATTCTGACCAAGGAAAAGGTAAAAAATGAAACCTAAAAACGGAATAAAAAATAAAATTAGAATCCATGCCCATGTTGCACTCGCATCTTTACGCTCGATAAAGATAATGACACTCGCTAATAACATATTAACAATAAACATAATCGTTGATAAAATAAAAAATAAGTTCATTAATTTTTTCCTACCCCTAAATATGTCTTACACTTATTTTATCATTACCATTTAAAGGCTCCTACATATTTGTTAAATTGTACCTTTAATTACACAATTTGAGGTTTATTTACTAAAACTTTGGATAAAAATAACATTCCCAAAAAATAATTAGAGTTCTCTACTTTTTCCACAATCTATTTCATACTGAATTACGAATTTCTGCTATTGATTAAACATCCCATTTTGATTAAAATAATCAATATAAGAACATCTGTTTGCACCAAAATGATTTGAGGTGACGGAAATTGAAACTGTCTCATGAAGAGTTAATTCTCATTGAAAAAAATATTCTCCTGCCATTAGTAAGAATCGTTTTGGAAAAGGATCTTAAAACGATACACAGTTCCCCTTTCAAACTAAAACAACCTTATATTCAATTAGTGGACCGAGCACTTATCCAGCTAAGTAAAGAATTACAGATGGTGAAACGAGAGTCGTTCAGTAACGGAATAAAAGTAATAAGAGGCAATAAGGATGTAGCGTTCAGTGAATACGATTACTTTTGCAGGGGATATCATGGTAAACGTAAATACTCAAACGCAGAACTTCGTAACAAAACTTTACGTTGTCTTGAAGGTTACCTTTTATACAGCTCGCAATGATGAGATTATATCCAAATCATCAAAAAAAAGCCGCCTCTCTACTTCCTAAAAGATAGAAAGACGGCTTTAGTCATTTTATTCTTCAGTTGCCTGAAGATATTGTTTGGTAATCGTAATATCTGAATGACCTGCAAGTTCAGCAACAATCGAAACATCTACACCTTTTCTTAATAATTCATAACAAAAAGTATGACGAAGCTTATGCGGATGTACACCATACTGCTGTAACGTGTGCTGTACTGTTCGTACTGAAAGCCGTTTCTGATTTTTCGCTATAAATAATGCCTCATTGTCATCGATTCTAGAATCTAAATATTCTTTTACCGATTGAATACATACATTTGAAAGTGGGATAACTCGTTCGGCATGTTCATTCTTAACAATTAACTTCCCAGTCTGATTACTAATCTGTACGTCAGAACGATTGAGAGCACAAAGCTCTGAAACTCTGACACCTGTATATAATAGTAAATTTACGATGGCAGCATTTCTCTTGCTTCCATCTTCATTCATTTTTGAAAGTAAACCTTTAATTTCATCATGACTTAAACATTCCGGGGGAACAGCTTTGCCGGAGCTTTCAATACGGTGAACCTTTTCCATAAGTTCTGGTTTATTAATCGATACAGCAAATGCTTTGATTGTATTATATATCTTATTTATCGTTGATGCATTACGCTGTTGGGATTCAAGATAATCCATATACATTTGGACATCATCACTCGTAACGTTCTGGATTGATTTATTATTCTGATCTAACCAACTACAAAATGTATAGAGAACACCTCGATAGGTCTTTACAGTATTATTCGATCTTCCTTTTTCTAATAAATAATTAGAAAAGAAGTCGAGCATATCATCTGTCTCTCCAGCGCATTTCATATTTTCCATGAACTACTCCCCCCTTTATTTACTTACTATTAATCTACCACAAATTTTCTAAAAAATCAAATTCCGCGCAATGTAATAAACTTTCATTTTTAAGAATAAGATTTTTGTCGAAAATTATTGTATACTAATTGTAACTGCTTTATATTTTTTAGAGATTCTAAGAGCATGCTGGAAGGAAGGAAATCGTGAACAATCGTCTACTCTTAAAGATACTAACTATTGTTTTATGTACAGCCTTTCTAGGTGAATTAAAAGTAAGCCCTTTCGATAGCTCTTTTCGGTTTGGATTAGGAGGCGCCGGATTTTTCTTCCTATTGCTGTTTTATCGGGATGTTCCTTATTTCTTAACTGGACTAGTAACGGGTATTTTTACAGCGTCTTTTCGAATAGGACTTGATTATGCAATTTCATTAGATTCATTCTCTTTTTACGGGTCTTTGCTCACACATAGTCCAGTTATCGGCTTTTACGTTACTTTTGCCATACTGCTTCGGTATATACAGCATAAAGATTTTCATAAAAATGGACTTTGGATTGGGGGTTGGGGGGCATTTTCTGATGCTTTTTCAAATATTGTCCTCTTACTCGTGATGATTCCTTTTCTCCCTGACCATCATTTGTATTCTGTTCCGGTTACATATGTAGTCATCATTGCCATTACTAGAAGCTTTTTTGTCGTTGGGCTATTTTCGCTTTTCGAAGCTAGTAAGCTAGCTGCTGTCTATCAAGTTCAACGCTCACGCTTTGAACAAATACAGACAATATTATCAGAGTTGTATATCGAAGGATTTTATTTAAAAAAAACCTTAAATGAAATTGAAAATGTAACAGGAAAAAGCCATAAGCTATACCGTGAATTAAGAGAACTCGAATCACATAACCATTTGGCCACATTATCGTTAACGGTCACCCAAGAATTACACGAAGTTAAAAAGGATAATCAACGAATTTTGGCAGGACTTGAAAAATTGATATTAAATGAGAATCGGACTGGCCCGACATCTCTTTCTGATATTATAAAATTAAGCATTAAAGCAAACGAAAAATACAGCCAATCGCTAAAGAAAGACATACAATTTACGATTAAACAGAAGTTAGACCTTGACATATTACTAGTCTACCCCCTTCTTATTATTCTAAACAACCTCATAGCCAATGCAATTGAGGCCATAAATACGAAAGGTCACATTCAACTTGCAATTGCAAATGAGCAAAAGGATCTTGTCATTAGAATTATTGACAATGGTGTTGGTATTCATAAAGATGATCTAGCCGTTATCTTTGAACCTGGCTATACATCTAAATTTGATCAATTCGGTAAGGCATCTACTGGAATCGGTCTTTCTCATGTGAAGTCAATGGTTGAAGAAATGAATGGAACCATTCATGTAGTGTCCGATCACAATGGGACTGTGTTCAACATTCGACTACCTATCAATGTAATTGAAGTAAAGGGGTGTTAAAAAATGATGAATTACTATATCCTCGATGACGATATCTCAACTCGAAGAATTCTAGCAAAAATCATTCGTGATGAATCGCTTGGTGAGGTTGTTGGGGAAAGTGCCGATCCTGTTAGTGCATTAACCGAAATTATTATCGAAAAACCAAATATTATTCTTATAGATCTCCTGATGCCTACGCAGGATGGAATTGAGACGATTCAGCAACTGAAAGAAATGAACACCTCAAGTAAATTTATTATGATTTCCCAAATTGAAAATAAGGATATGGTCGGAAAAGCTTACGAAACTGGTGTTGAATACTTTATTCATAAGCCGATTAATAAAGTTGAGGTTACTTCAGTTATAATGAAAGTCATTGAACAAATTAAAATGGAAAAATCATTACTAGCCATTAAAGAAAGCTTATCGCTTTTGCCATTCTCAGAAGCAAAATCCCACAGGAAAAAGCCTAGCTTAGAAAAGATAATGCATGAAATTCTTTCAGATCTCGGTATTTTAGGTGAAAACGGTAGTTCTGATCTAATGGAAGTAATGAATCGGCTCAATATTATGGAAAATGACTTTGAAAGTATATCGTTAAAAACGCTCTATATTGAAGTATTAAAATTTCGAGGTCAAGATACTAGTGACAAAACAATTAAAGCATTTGAACAGCGCTTACGCCGTGCTATAAATCAGGCATTAACAAACCTTGCTTCAATAGGTCTTACCGACTATTCCCATCCGAAGTTTGAACTTTATGCTTCAAAATTTTTTGATTTCAGTGAGGTTCGGCTTAAAATGAATGAATTAGATGAAAAACAGTCATCTCGAAACCCGCGAATAAACATTCGAAAGTTTTTATACGCTTTCTATGTAGAAATTCAGGAAAGAATGTAATGAGAGATTAGGGTTTAGATTGGTTAAAAGTTGAAAATGAAAAGTACAGGCAAAGAAAAGCATCGATTAATTTAATCGGTGCTTTTCAACTTTTAATTTCCTCTATTCCAACCTTAAAAGAAAAAATTAATAAATTTGTAAAATATTTTTGTTTTTTTCTGTAGGTTTTCGTCACTTTTCATTACTTCCCCTTTACAATCAGTAGGAATTTGAAATTTTGTTGAACAAATGAAGGGGGATTATTACATGAAGAAATATTTATTTCCATTTCTCCTTTCTGCACTGCTTGTCATACTAGCAGCATGTGGAAGTGAAGAAAGTGGAACTGAGACAAACGAAGAATCATCTTTGCCAAGTCAATTAATCATTGCAACTGGTGGAACGTCAGGAACCTACTATCCACTAGGTGGAGGAATTGCCCAAATTATAACTGACAATACAAATGTAAGCGCTACCGCTCAAACAACAGGCGGATCAGTTGAAAACATGCGTTTACTAGGTTCTAAAGACGTAGAATTAGCATTCGTACAAAATGACATTGCTGATTATGCGACAAATGGAACAATGATGTTTGAAGGTAGTAAAGTTGAAAATCTACAGGGTCTAGCAACTTTATACAATGAGACTGTTCAAATCGTCGTTCCAGCTAATAGCTCAATTTCGAGTGTTGCTGACTTAGAAGGAAAACGTGTTTCTGTAGGGGCTCCTGGTAGTGGTGTTGAAGCCAATGCTCGTCAAATATTAGAAGTTTTCGGCTTAACTTTTGATGATTTTAATGCTGAATATTTAGCTTTCGGTGATTCTGTGTCAAGAATTCAAGATGGAAACTTAGATGCTGCGTTCTTAACAGCTGGTGCACCTACATCTGCAGTAACAGAATTATCTGCAACAAGCGGTGTTAAATTAATTAACATTGAAGCTGACAAAATTGCAGAGTTAATGAACAAGTATCCTTTCTATGTTGAGGAAACAGTTCCTGCCGACACATACCCTGGAGTAGCAGAAACAAAAACTGTTGCTGTTAAAGCAATGTTAGCTGTATCAAGCGATCTTCCTGAAGAGTTTGTTTACGAGGCAACAAAAGCATTATTTGAAAATACAGCTCAATTAGTTGCGATCAACACAAGAGCGGAATTCATTTCAGTTGATAATGCCTTAGAAGGACTAAGCATCGATATTCATCCTGGTGCCCTAAAGTTCTATGAAGAAAATGGTATAAAATAATAGTTTTACAATCTATCCGAGGAGGTATAAATACCTTCCTCGGGCTTTCTATTGATCACAAAAAGTTGACCTAACCACCAGTTCCCACTCTACTTGTCAGCTAACTGATGGTTAGTTGAATTTATTGTTTTATGAGTTAAGGAGGTTTTCTATTTGAATGAAAAAGAAAAAAATGTACAAGAATTGTCTGAAAAAGAACAGCAAGAACTATTAAGTAAATTTGATAAAGAATCAAGATTTCGAAATTATGCCGGCCTTTTTAAATGGATTGTGACCATTGCGGCGATCTCATTTTCAGGATTCCAATTGTATACAGCAATATTTGGAACACTGGCCTCACAATTACAACGGTCAATCCATTTAACATTTGCCCTTGCACTTATTTTTCTACTCTATCCTATTTCGAAAAAAGCGTTAAACAACCGGTTACCAATCTATGACGGCATTATCGTGATTGTAAGTATTTTTGTCGGTCTATACTGGACATTTGAATATAGCAATCTTGTCCAACGTGCAGGGATGTACAATAACCTAGATTTTATAGTCGGTGGACTCGCTATTTTACTAGTTTTAGAGGCAACTCGTCGTGTTGTTGGTCTGCCTATTGTTATCATCGCAGCCGCATTTTTACTCTATGCGTTGTTTGGAAATTACATGCCGGGCTTCTTAGAGCATCGAGGCGTAAGTCTTGAGCGTTTAATCACACATATGTATTTTACAACTGATGGAATTTTAGGCACTCCATTATCCGTCTCAGCTACGTTTATTTTCTTGTTCTTACTATTTGGTGCCTTCTTAGTCAAAACAGGTGTCGGACAATACTTTAACGACCTTGCCCTCCTTATAGCAGGAAGATCAGTAGGTGGGCCAGCGAAAGTAGCGGTTTTCTCGAGTGCCCTGCAAGGTACAATCAGTGGAAGTTCTGTAGCCAATGTTGTAACATCAGGTTCGTTTACAATCCCAATGATGAAAAAGACAGGATACAGTAAAGAATTTTCAGGTGGCGTAGAAGCAGCTGCTTCTACTGGAGGTCAGTTAATGCCGCCAATTATGGGTGCTGCAGCATTTTTAATGGCTGAGTTTACTGGGATTTCTTACTGGGATATTGCCAAGGCAGCACTTGTTCCCGCCCTCCTCTATTTTGCTGGTATTTGGATTATGGTTCATTTAGAAGCAAAGCGAATCGGACTTCGCGGCTTAACTAAGGAAGAACTCCCAAATAAAAAGGAAGTTTTGAAAAAATTATACTTGTTAGCCCCACTCTTTGTCATAATCGGCCTGTTAATGGCAGGATTCTCACCAATCCGAGCAGCTCTTTTCGGAATATTGAGTGTTATCCTTGTTGGGGCAATCCGTAAAGAGACAAGATTATCGTTCAAAGACATTTTAGAGGCACTTGAAAATGGTGCTCGCACTGCTTTAGGTGTGGCAGCAGCAACAGCATGTGCTGGAATGATTGTCGGTGTCGTAACACTGACTGGACTTGGATTAAAATTTGCGGGAGGCCTAATTGACTTATCAAACGGTGTTCTATTATTAACTTTATTCTTTACGATGATCGCTTCAATCATCCTGGGAATGGGAAGTCCGACAACAGCCAATTACATCATTACATCTTCAATGGCAGCACCAGCGATTATATTACTTCTTTCAGAACCTGGGGCTGAAGTTAGTATGGCTGTTTTATTATCAGCACACATGTTTGCATTTTATTTTGGAATTGTTGCCGATATTACACCTCCAGTTGCACTTGCAGCATTTGCGGCATGCGGGGTTTCTAAAGGCCGTCCTATAAAAACAGGCTTTATTGCAGCAAAACTGGCAATTGCCGCCTTCATAATTCCGTATATCTTTGTTCTATCACCAGAGCTATTTATGATTGATACACCACTTCTGACAGGACTGCTGTTAATTGTTACGTCATTAGTTGGAATGATCGGTATCGGTTCTGGCGTCATGGGTTACTTACTTTGCCCAATGAATGCAATAGAAAGAATACTAGGTGCTGCTGGCGGTCTATTTCTTATCTATCCAGGATTAGTATCCGATGGAATCGGAATTGGACTTCTTGTCACTGTAGTACTTTTACAAGTCATGAAATCAAAGAAACAAAATGTAATGAAGTTAGCTAGTTAATTCGTAAAGTTTTCATAGATCCTACTTAATTTCTAATATAGATGTTTAATACTTTCCGAGGTGAATAAAATGGCAGCCACTACTACATTAACAAATGAACAAAAAAACAATCATGCAAATAAAGCAAGCTTATTGGAATCAACACAAACGGTTATTCATGAGGCATTAACAAAATTAGGCTATAAAGAAGAAACACATGAGCTATTAAAAGAACCATTACGAATGCTGACTGTAAGAATCCCAGTGAAGATGGACGATGGCAGTGTAAAAGTATTCACAGGCTACCGCGCTCAGCATTGTGATGCAGTTGGGCCAACAAAAGGGGGGGTTCGCTTTCATCCAGAAGTAACTGAAGAAGAAGTAAAAGCCCTTTCGATATGGATGAGCTTAAAATGTGGGATTGTTGACCTTCCTTATGGTGGTGGAAAAGGCGGAATCATTTGTGATCCTCGTGAGATGTCATTCCCTGAGATTGAAAGATTAAGTCGCGGATATGTTAGAGCTATCAGTCAAATTGTTGGACCAACAAAAGATATTCCTGCTCCAGATGTCTTTACAAATTCACAAATTATGGCATGGATGATGGATGAATACAGCCGCATTCGTGAGTTTGACTCTCCTGGTTTCATTACTGGTAAACCACTTATACTTGGTGGTTCTCACGGTCGCGAAACAGCAACAGCTCGTGGTGTCGTCATTTGTATTGAGGAAGCGGCTAAACGAAAGGGAATCGACGTGAAAGGCGCAAAAGTTGTTGTCCAAGGATTCGGAAACGCGGGCGGCTACCTTGCTAAGTTCATGCATGACTCTGGCGCAAAAGTCATTGGAATTTCGGATGCGTACGGGGCTTTATATAATGAAGATGGGCTTGATATTGAAGATTTGTTAGATTGTCGTGATTCCTTTGGAACGGTAACAAACCAATTTAAAAACACGATTTCAAATAAAGAACTATTAGAGTTACCTTGTGACATTCTTGTTCCGGCAGCAATTTCAAACCAAATTACGATCGATAATGCGCATCGCATTAATGCCAAAGTTGTAGTTGAAGCAGCGAATGGACCGACAACACTTGAAGCAACGCGTATTTTAGCAGAACGTGATATTTTATTAGTTCCTGATGTATTAGCTAGTGCTGGCGGTGTAACAGTATCCTATTTTGAGTGGGTTCAAAACAATTTAGGCTACTATTGGACTGAAGAAGAAGTACTAACAAAACTACGCGATGTCATCGTTAAATCATTTGCCAACGTATATGATACAGCGCAACAGCGTAATGTGAACATGCGTCTGGCCGCATACATGGTTGGTGTGCGTAAAATGGCTGAAGCCTCTCACCTGCGCGGTTGGATTTAACTTAATAATTAAGTAAAGGGGATGTCTTAAGACATCCCCTTCTCTATAGTAAACTAAACCCAAAGCCCTTCGCTCTAATTCGGTCAATAAGCTCTGGCAAAATTGTGACCGTTTGCTCTAATTCATGTAAAAGGATAATAGATCCATCCCTCATATTTTCACTGACATTACACACGATCTTCTCAGGTGTTGCTTTGTTCATCCAATCATAGGATGAGATTTCCCACATCACAGGTATTAAATGGAGATCGTTTAAAATTGACAATGTATCGTCATTATATTGACCAAATGGTGGTCTGAAATATTGAACTTTTGTTTGTGTAATCTCTTGAATAATGTCAACACCCTGTTTAATTTGCTTATATTGTACTTCTTTTGTTAGCTTTACAAGATTTTTATGCTGATGGGAATGTGCTCCTATAACATGCCCTTCATCCAATACTCTTTTCCACGGTCTTTCCCCATATAATAATCTCGATTGCCAGAAAAAAATTGCTTGGACATTCTTTTCTTTAAATATATCTAAAATCGAATGTAGATGCTTACTAGGACCATCATCAAACGTAAGAATAACGTTTTTCTCAGTAGTTGTAAGCTGTTTCTTATTTTTTATCCATCTCTCATCTTTAAGATCGTACACGACCTGTCCATCAACTACTCATTGGTTATGCAAAAAAATTCACTCCTATATAATCTTATCAAAATTATTCTGTTTATCATTATATACCTATTATGATGTTACTACCTTATTCACTTTAAAAAAAATTGAGGCGGCATAAAGCCACCTCTTTTTGGAGTTTTTTAACACCCTATATTTTGTCAAAAATTATTAACGTTTCGCCATTTATTCTCAGTTGTCTCCTCATTTTTTCTCACATTATATTTCCATGCCTTATCCTCATCCATCATTTTCTTAGCTGCATAAATAGTCAGGAACTGTATGACAATGATCGGTATACCTAGGAGACCAGTAAGAACTTCAAGTGGAGCTAGGCCACCAATTCTCATTAATATAAGACCAATGAATGTAATGATTCCAGCAACAATAATTCTTACTATTTTAGAAGGCTCTCCATCCACCATATTTTTTGTACTTAAATAGGATGCAATAGTATAAGTTGTCGAGTCTAATGTCGTGGTCAAAAAAATGATAGCTACGAGAATAAAGACTGAAATCGCGATGATAGCAAATGGCAACGAGGCTAATATTTCAGGAATAGCTGCCATAGGATTCTGTTCTTGGACAATATCCATCACAGGAACAGTACCAGAAAGAAATCTATTTACACCAAGACCTCCAAGAACTCCTGATGCAACCCAGGAAATAAGCGTAGGAGCTAGTAAATAAGTGAGTATCATTTCTTTAATCGTTCTACCTCGGGAAATCTTCGCAGCAAACACACTATGCAGCATTGCCCATGTAGCAGAATAAGCAAACCAAAATACCGTGTTTTTTACGATATACATGCTTCCTACCATGTCTAAAGAATTCGTATGTAGGGACATATTCATATAATTTGTTAAGAGAAAACTTACACTATCGGTGAAGTAATCAAGAATAAATATACCAGGTCCGGCTAGCATGATGAATAAAGCGAACGCACCCGCGATATACATATTGAGAGTACTTAATCTTTTTATCCCTTTTTCTATTCCTAAGTAAGCACTTATAGAAAAAAGAACTACCCAGATAATTGTCACAATGAGTGTTAAGGTAAACGTAATCTCAATACTAAATAACTTGGCTAAATTATATGTAATAATAGGGGCACCTAAACCTAAAGTAACTGCTGCTCCTGAAAGGATACTAATTAAAAAAATTACATCTACGATTTTTCCGCCTATACCATCTGTTAATTTATCTCCTAAAATACAGCGACACGCTTCGGAAATTCGCAAAAGTGGTTTCTTTCGAACATGTAATACATATCCCAATGCCGGTGCTGCCATGACAAAAATGGCAAACGTTTGGAAACTCCATAAAAACATACTGTACGAACTTCCCCACAATAATGCGTCAATCGAGTAAGCCTCTACTCCATAAGGGGGATCCTGTACAACATTGGTCCATTCAATCATACCAGTCCGCATGATCGTCGATCCTAACCCCATTGCTACAAGAATAGAAGCATATTCAAATAAAGTAAATCTTGGTTTCTCAGTCGGATCGCCTAAAACAACATTCCCATACTTAGAAAATGATAAACATAATGCTGCTACAGCCATTAAAAAACCATACCAAATGTACCCCCATGAAAACGCTTCCACAATTTTATCAAAAATACTATTCAACATATGTAGAGATGCATCTTCGTACATGGAAAAAGGAATACCAATGGCAAAAATAATAAGTAAAGATGGAATAAAAATTTTGTAGTCTATTAAACTACTTCTGTTTGCCCCTTCAATTTTTTTCATATATTAACAAACCTCCAATATCACCGTCTTAAACTGCTTAATACCTTTTCCATGAAATAGAGTCTGCACGTCGGTCTAGGATCAATAGATAAATCCGAGACTATACTTTTCTGAATATTTTAATAATAACAAATTTAGTTTTTAGAATCATTCGACAAGTTGTGGAAAAAAACTTAAGATCTTTATACAATTTTAATAAATATACTTCAAATACTCAAATTGGCAAAACATAAAATAGAACAATACCTTCCAAAAGTAACGGAAGGTATTTGTTGTCTCTTATTAAATATCATTCCTAACTTACTTTATTATCTAGTGACTTTTCTAATATCTCTACAATATCAAGTGTCTTCACATCGTCTTCCACTTCTTTCATCTTCGTACCATCGCTGATCATTGTTAAGCAGTACGGACAACCACTTCCGATCATTGTCGGTTTCGCGTCAAGAATTTGTTCTGTTCTGGCAACGTTAATACGGGTTCCTGTGTCTTCCTCTGTCCACATCATACCTCCGCCCGCTCCACAGCACATCCCATTTTCATGGTGACGAGACGCTTCAACGAGCTGTACGCCAGGAATTGCTTTTAGTACGTCACGTGGGGGCTCATATACTTCGTTGTAACGACCTAAATAACAAGAGTCATGGTACGTAATGATTTCATTGACTTCATTTGTCGGTGTTAGTTTTCCTTCCTTAATCCATTGAGACAGTAATTCAGTATGATGAAATACTTCTGCATCTAACCCAAACTCAGGGTACTCACTTTTCAGTGTATTGTATGCATGCGGATCGGTTGTAACGATCTTTTTAATGTTATGCTTTTTAAATGTTTCAATATTTGCATTTGCTAGCTCCTGGAATAAGAACTCGTTTCCGATACGACGTGGTGTATCTCCAGAGTTTTTCTCCTTGTTTCCAAGAATTGCAAATTTTACACCTGCAAGATTCATCACTTTCGCAAATGATTGTGCAATCTTTTGACTTCGGTTGTCGTAAGAACCCATTGAACCAACGAAGAAGAGGTATTCAAACTCTTCACCTTTTTTCTCCATTTCTTTCACTGTTGGCACATCAATGTCATCACGACCGTCACGCCAGTTTTCACGCTCTTTTCGGCTAATTCCCCACGGGTTCCCTTGACGTTCGATATTTGTAATCGCACGCTGGGCATCAGCATCCATCTTTCCTTCTGTTAAGACAAGGAAACGACGCATATCAATGATTTTATCAACATGCTCATTCATCACTGGACATTGATCTTCACAGTTACGGCACGTTGTACATGCCCAAATTTCTTCCTCTGTAATAACATCACCAATCAGGCTCACATCATATTCGATTGTTGCTGCTACTTCTTGATTCGCCGAGCCTTGCATTGCTAACTGATTTCCTTTTGTATGATTAAATGCAAAGCTAGGAAGCCATGGAGATCTTGATGTAACAGCAGCTCCTTTTTCAGTTAAGTGATTACGAAGTTTTACAATCAAATCCATTGGTGAGAGGATTTTTCCTGTTCCTGTTGCCGGACACATGTTTGTACAACGACCACATTCAACACAAGCATATAAGTCCAACAATTGTTTTTGATTGAAATCTTCTATTTTATTTACTCCAAATACTTCTTGTGAGACATCTTCAAAATTAATTGTAGATAATTGACCTACTTTATGTGTTCGGCCAACAAATACATTGGCAGGACCTGCAAGTAAGTGTGCATGTTTGGATTGCGGGATATACACTAAAAATGTTAATAAAAATAATAAGTGCAACCACCAGAATAGAAAGAACATGACGGCTGCAGCTGTTGGGCCGATTCCAGAAAAAACATAGGCAAGGACTGAAGCAATTGGTTCAAAACCAGTCAATGGTTTATCAAGCCAAATTTTCTCCATTCCCTTCGCAAATAGCTTTGAAACCATTAATCCACCTATGAAAATAAGAACGAGCCCAGACTTCCATCCTCTCTTCAAACGAGTTAATTTTTCAATGTAACGACGATGAAATGCCCAAACAACTGCGATAAGAATCATGAGTACGACTAACTCTTGGAAAATAGTAAAAAAAGGATAAACCGGTCCTAATGGTAAATGCGATCCTATTGCTAATCCTTTCCAAATCACATCGATCGCACTAAACTGAACAAGCAAAAAACCATAGAAAAACATGACATGGATCGTACCGCTCTTTTTATCTTTCATTAGTTTCTTTTGTCCTAATACATTTACAATAACAGCATCCAATCGGTCCTTTATTGTATGAGTAAATTCTGTCTTTTTTCCCAGTTTGATATATTCATATCGTGTTTTTACTAGTGAAATAAATAAATAGATGGCATATCCTGTTACACATAGAAATGCAATAAAGTTAATAATAGCTATTTGTTCCATGTTACGATTTACTCCTTTCTGTCAATTATTGTATAGAATCATGGAAATAAAATGGCTAGCTTATGTACTCGAGCTCGTTCCAAAGTATTTCAACGCTAATTGATAAAACCATTCCGCTGCCATTGGTAATACAGTTTCATCAATTTGAAATCGTGGATGATGATGAGGGTAGATGGGTTTATTTGTATCACCTGCACCAATGAAACAGAAAGCGCCTGGAATCTCTTTTAAATAATAGGCAAAATCCTCCCCTACCATATTCGGTTTCATTATGCCTGTATTCTCAGGACCAAAAACGTCTCTGGCTACATCTAGGATGATCTCAGCTTCTGTCTTATGATTCACGACGGCAGGATATCCACGCTGATAATTTACGTTAATGTCCGCTCCGTAGATGTTTTCTAAACCCTTAGTTAACGTTTCTAATTTTGTTTGAAGAATATTTCTTACACCCGGGGAAAAACTTCGTGCTGTACCTTCTAATACCGCTTGATTTGCAATAATATTAAATGCTGTACCCGAGTTCATTTTCCCAAATGTAATTACTCCTGATTCTAAAGGGTCGATGTTTCGGCTAATTATTTGCTGTGATGCCATAATTAAGTGCGATGCGATAACAATAGAATCAATTGTATTATGAGGCATCCCTCCATGTCCGCCCTTCCCATTAATTTCAATCGAAAAGCTGTCTGTTGCCGCCATCATCGGGCCATAAGAAGTTTGAAATGTTCCTGAAGGTAATTCAGACCATAAGTGCAATCCAAATATGGCATCAACACCCTCTAAGACTCCTTCTTCAATCATTCCGAGTGCTCCGCCCGGGCTTACTTCCTCTGCAGGCTGAAAAATAAACCTCACATTTCCTCCTAAGTGATTTCTTTGCAGCGATAGCCGTTTCGCAGCCCCCATTAATATTGCCGTATGCCCATCATGTCCACAGGCATGCATGACCCCTGGAACCTGTGATGCAAAAGGTAAGCCTGTTTCTTCTTGAATTGGCAAAGCATCCATATCTGCTCGAAATGCAATCGTTGGGCCGTTCTCAATCGTTTTTAGATCTGCCACCACTCCGTTCCCGTTCACTCGTTCCTTTACATCTAAACCTATGCTTCTCAAAAAATCTGCAACGATTTTTGACGTTCTGCTTTCCTCAAATGAAAGTTCAGGATGTTTGTGAAAATCCCTTCGCCATTCTATAATTTCTTCTGCTAATGATTTCATTGATAATCACCTCTTATCGTATCGTTGGTATAATTATCCTAAGACAAAAAATAAACATCACTAAAGTTTAACCGGGTGACAGCGCCACCCGGTATTCATAATATTTTGACTATTCAGTTTGCTAAAGCCTGTTTCTCAGCAAGTACCTTTTTGAATTCTTCCGTTAATAAAGGAACGACCTCAAATAAATCTCCAACAATCCCGTAATCTGCCACATGGAAAATATTTGCTTCAGGATCTTTATTAATCGCTACAATAACTTTTGAACTCGACATTCCCGCTAAGTGTTGCATGGCTCCGGAAATTCCACATGCGATATATAAATCCGGTGTCACGACTTTCCCTGTTTGACCAATTTGTAGCGAGTAATCACAATATTCGGCATCACAAGCAGCACGTGATGCACCAACTGCTCCTCCAAGGACATCTGCCAACTCTTGCAGAGGTTGGAACCCTTCAGCACTTTTGACTCCGCGGCCTCCTGAAACAATGACTTTCGCTTCGGCAAGGTCCACTTTGCCAGATGCTTTTTTCACAACTTCTCTTACGACTGAACGGAGATCTTTAATTGTTACAAGTAGTTTACTCGTTTCATTCGTAACCGGATTCTCTTTCGCTTCGATATTGTTTGGACGAATTGTTGCCATTACTAAATCTTTTATTACTTTTTTCTTTTGGAATGCTTTACCAGAATAGATTGGTCTTGTAAAAACAAGTACGTCTTCCGTTTCCACATCAATGCAATCTGAGATAAGCGCAACATTTAATCGAGCCGCTACACGAGGAAAGATATCTTTTCCGATTGCTGTATGCCCAGTGAGTACAACATCGGGTTGTACTTCTTCAATGACTTTGAGCAATGCTTGTTTGTAGCCATCCGGTGTGTATTCATTTAGCTCTTCATTATCAACAACGTACACCTTTTCGGCACCATATTTAGCTAGTTCTTCACTATACTTTTCCGTATCACTTCCAAAGATGCATGCATTGATTTCTACATCGCTCGCCACTCGTCCAGCAACGGTTAGAACTTCAATTGACACATTTCTTAATTTTCCATTTTTCGCTTCAGCAAGTACAAGTACTTTTGTCATCCTATTCTGCCTCCTTAAACGACCTTATTTTCTTCATGCAATATTTGAACTAATTCTTCTACTTGAGCCTTAAGTTCGCCCTCAAAAATTCGCCCCGTTTCCTTTTTAGGAGGTAAGTAGAGGTCTACCACTTCCGATTTTGCTAGAATATCCGCCTCATCAAGGTCTAAATCGTCAATTTCCAACTGCTCTAATGGCTTCTTTTTTGCTTTCATAATCCCTGGCAAAGAAGGATAACGCGGTTCATTTAAACCCTGTTGGGCTGTTACCAAAATTGGTAAGGATGATTCAATAATTTCGATATCTCCTTCAACATCCCGTTCTACCTTTACATTTTTACCATTAATCTCTAGCTTTGTAACCGTAGCAATATGCGGAATATCCAATTCTTCAGCAAGGCGTGGTCCAACTTGACTGGCACCATTGTCGACGGACATATTTCCACCAAGGATAATGTCATAGTCAATATCCTTTATCGCCGCTGCTAATACTTTTGCAATCCCGTTTTCATCCAACAATAAATCTTCATCTTCTTCGATCAAAATCGCGTTATCAGCACCCATTGCTAACGCAGTACGCAGGGCACTCTCTGCGTCTTCTGAACCGATTGTAATAACTGTAACTTCTCCATCATTTTCCTCTTTTAACTTAACAGCTTCTTCCACCGCATACTCATCATAGGGATTTAGAATAAGCTCCACGTTTTCATGATCAATTTGACCATTTGTGATTGAAAGTTTTTCTTCCGTATCTAATGTTTGTTTAATAATGACAACGATTTTCATTATGAAAATACCTCCTTTTTTCTTATAAGATTCGTAGATTATACATGACTATTAATTGTTGTTGTATAAGGATTTTCTGGCTTAAGTAAATCATTTTCTGCAAAACGAGTTAATCGGAAAGGTGCAAGGCTAATTCCTTCCTGCTTACTTTCTCCCTCTAAGATTAAATCTGCCGTTAACTTACCAACGACTGGTGTAATCTTGTAACCGTGACCACTAAATCCTGTACAAAGATATGCACCTTCGATTGGTGTATGGCCAATATAAGGAATTCCATCTGGCGTCGCTTCATAAGCGGCAGAATAACTAGCGAGTAGCTTTGCACGCTCAAGCCCTGGGAAGCATGTTAAAAACTTCGTAATGGCCTTTTCAATCGCTTCATCTGTTGCATGTTTCGGATAATTATCAGCGTCATAATCAGCTGGATCAATAAATTGTGGTTTCGCGTGGTCGGCATTCCCTAACAATAGATGCCCACTGCTTACCTCTGGTTTAATATACTGATCATGCTTGAAATCTCCGAAAGAAGGAACCGTTCCTAACTCTGTACCTGGATCAACGTAGATGAGCTGCGCACGCTGTCCACGAATTGGGACGTCAACACCAATATTTTTCATTAAATGATGCGCCCCAACTCCAGCAGCCACAACAACTGTTGTTGTAAAGATTGTTTGATTATCTGTCGTCTCAACACCGACAATCGCACTGCCATCTTCACTTGTCAGTATCTTTTTGACGCCACAATGTTGTTTAATTTTGACACCCAAAGATCTGGCCGCATCAGCATATGCCTGACTCAGTAACACTGGATCTCCATAACCACCCTCAGGTTCAAATGCAAACCCTCCAAATTGATCAGTATCCATATAAGGGTAGAGTTTTTGCACTTCCTCTTTGGAAACCATACCTGTATTAACCCCGTTTTTCTTTTGCATTTCAACATTTCTCTTCAATGTTTCCACATTTTCGTGATCAACCCCAAATAAATATCCTACAGGCTGATACCCGACGTCAGTCCCTAATATTTCTTTCGCATGTTTAAAAGTATCTAAGCTTTGGATTGCCATTCGTGTTAAAATTTCATAACTATAATGGCCGCGTAGCACTCCACTTGATTGACCCGTTGCCCCCGATCCGATCGCGTTTTTCTCGAGTACTACGATGTTTTTCACATCTCTTTTCGCTAGTTCGTAGGCGGTACTGCATCCCATTAGCCCCGCTCCGATAATGACAGCATCAGCTGTTTGTGGTAGTTTATTCATGTTTTATGCTCCTCTCTCTTTTAACTGATGGATTGTAGAGAATAATTCCTTCAAATCCTTGTAGTAATCATATCTCTTCATGGGCTAAATCGTCATTCGACATTTTGTTGGAACTATATTCAAAATATTAGGACAATTTTTCGAATAACTAGTAATCAATCAAAAATCTGTCTATAATTCCTACCATTTATTCTACAAATTGACGTATGAAGGCTACTTATAGCATTTTCAGAGTAAAAAAAAGAGTGGCAATTATGCCACTCTTAAAAGTTAAAACATTTATTCCTATTAAGTTGTTATTCTTTTTAAAACGAAATGTTTCTAAACTAAATGATCTATGTATATTCGCAATATTTCTTTGGATACTAACTTCGATCTATTCTTCAATCTCGCCCAACTTCCATAGCTTAATGCATAACTCCAATAGAAATCGATCCTCTGGGTCAATGATCGATAAGTTAGTAATTCCCTCAATTTTTCGTAATCGATAGAGTAGTGTATGACGATGGAGATGTAAGCTTCTTGCTGTTTGACTGATTTTCCCTTGATTTTCATTATACGCTATAATTGTCTCAATTAAATTTGAGTTTTTTTGTTTATCATATTCGATTAGCGTCTTAATCGTCTTATTAACAATATCACTCATCTCATCATCTTTTGCTAACCTTAACAGAGCACGCTCCGTTCTCGTATCCTCATAATACACTCGACTACCTGCACCTTCTTTTTTTCGACCAATTTCTAAAGCAATTTTTGCATCATTGTAACTATTAACAAATTTCTTTTCGCCATCATGCCAACTACCTATTCCCCAAGAGATAATAACTCCAGGTAATAAGTTACTTAGTCTTCGTTGCAATAGCTCAAGAAAGTTATGTGCTTTTTCTTTAGCGGCGTCCGCAGACAACTCAAGAAATAAAATAATATCATCACCATGATTCGTTGTCATTACTTTGTGTTTGACAAAGTTAGCTGCTAGAAAGATTTCATCATGGATATAATGAAACATACCATCCTTCCACTGTTCATAAGAAATGTCCTTATTATTTCGTTGATAAAGCTCTTCAAAATTTTCACTATTACCAATAAGACAAATATATGGAAGATCTAAGTTATACCCAAGTGATTTAGCTTGAGCTATCTTTTGGTCCCAACTTGCAAACTCGCCTTTAGCAAGACTCCAGACAAAGTCACCTCTTAGTCGCATTTTTGTCTCTTCAATAGCATTTTCACGCAGGAACCACATAGCAAGAACGCTAGAGGCTTGTTCAAGTAAACGAACATTTTGGTTATTTAAAAACAAATCGATCTCATCTTTTATTTCAACGTTCAAGTACCCTTGAATCCGATTGGACGACTGAATTGGAACTTGTAAAATAACCTGATCCATAAATTCAATCGTTTCAATTCTCGCATGCAACGGATGTTGACCATTTGAAATTGATATGGCTCGAGGACCAAAACTATTTGTTGACCGATATCGATTCCAAACTTCTACTAAATCTCTTCCATTATTGCTTTTTCCTTTGATTCCTCCTGCTTTATCTACAATAATAAGAGGTTTTCCTATTTTTTCTCCGATAAAATCCGCAACCTTTGAGGGGTTCGGGTTATTCAATATCATATTTAAAAGTTGTTGTTGAATATTTTCAACGATCTGAAGCTCTTTATTTTGGCTTTTTTTAATTTCATTCATAACAGAATGTATAATTTCAGCAAATCGAATTTCCCACGGAATTTCAATAATAGGAAATTCTCTCTCTTCTGCAAACGTAATAACGCTTTCCGGTATTTCCATAATATATCTTCCCTTTGCAATTGCAAGTGCTGAAGCCCCTGATTCATATACACTTTCAACAAACTGATAAAAGACATCCAAGTTCTTACCGGAAACTGCCCCCGTGTTAAGTACAAACTCATTTTTTCTAATATAGTTTTCTACTGGAATATCCATAATAGATACCCATTCAACGGGCTGATGGAACACCTTGTGCTTAGCTGTTATTACTTTTCCACCCTTTAATATATCCAGATTTATTACATCTTGTACAGTCAGCACTTGTTTAACCTCCAGAAAAATTAATAATTTTCTTATTTTTATAAACTTTACAATACACTAATCCTTATTTCAATATACTTTGTTAGAAATCCTTCCTTTGTTATATTTCAGCATAAAGACTCTACCTTAATCTAGTAGTATTGACTATCCAACTTGTTGAATAGTCTACCAACTATTTTAGACATTCTGTAGATAGTCATAGATTAAATAAATCAGTAAACTTACATTATGTTTAAAATTTTCATGAAAATCTGACTTATTTTCAAGGGGGACTAAAATGAAAAAACTATTTTTTTTACTAATGATGGGATTATTCTTAGCAGTAATGACAGCATGCGGAAGTTCTACTTCTTCCAATTCCGATGGTGATGACTCGGATCAAACAACATTTGAAAAAGTAAAAAGTAATGGTGCTGTTACAATTGGGTTTGCCAATGAAAAACCATTTGCCTATACAGACAATGATGGAAACTTAACTGGTGAAGCTGTTGAGGTAGCCCGTACTGTACTAAAAAATTTAGGGATTGAAGAAATGAATGGTGTACTTACCGAGTTTGGCTCGTTAATTCCTGGTCTACAAGCTGGGCGCTTTGATATGATTACCGCTGGAATGTATATCACACCAGCACGTTGTGAACAAGTCAGCTTCGCAGATCCGGAATACACCATTGGCGCAGCACTTGGCGTAAAAGCAGGAAATCCACTTGGTCTTTACAGCTACGACGATATTAAGGCAAATCCAGATGCCAAAGTGGGTGTAATGGCCGGTGCAATTGAACATGATTATTTGAAAGGTTCAGGTATCGCAGACAATCAAATCAGTATCTTAAATGATATTCCTTCCGCAGTATCCGCTCTATTAGCTGGTCGAGTTGATGCAATAACAATGACTGGACCATCATTAGAAGCCATGCTAGAAAGTGCCGGAAGTAATGAGATTGAAAGAGTTACTGACTTTGAACAACCAATTATTGACGGTGAACCTACGCAAGGATTTGGTGCATCTGCGTTCCGTTTAGATGACACAGACTTCCGTGATGCATTTAATGCTGAACTTCAAAAGTTAAAAGACTCTGGTGAATTACTTGATGTTATTAGCCCATTTGGATTTAGTGAAAATGAACTTCCAGGTGAAATGACAGCGACGCAGCTATGTCAGCAATAAAACGTCATTAAAGAAATCCCCTATATTTCGTTTAAAAACCGAATATAGGGGATCTTTTTATTATCTAATAGGCTATTATTTCATAGTCTAACTCCACGTTTTGATTTTCTTAATAGACTACTTTATGTTTACTACGATAGCTCCTCAAAAAATCTTGTATCCTTTTAATACAATCAGTCCCCATCATGTCTTCCATTTGTTTATACATCGGTTGAACCGCTTCTTGGAACGGTTTCATATCAGGATATGTAACGCCTGTAAATGCTTGATTCGCCCTTTCCTGTAGCTGTTTCTCATTTTCCATAAGGAATTCACGGGCACAAGCTTTTCCTTCTTTCCCGGCTTGTAATAGAATTTGTTGAAGTTCATCGTCTAAACGATCAAATACATCCTTGTTCATGATAATGTAAGCTACGTAAAAGGCATGGTTCGTCATTGCCAAATAATCCTGAACCTCATCTATTTTTAATTCAAAGATGTTTGCCAATGGATTAAATTGTCCTTCGATTACTCCTTGAGCAAGACCATCATAAATATCCGTGTACGTTATGATAGAAACGGCCGAACCAAATGTTTTAAATGTTTCCACAAAACTTCGATCATTTGGTGATCTCACCTTCAATCCTTCTAAATCAGCAGGAGAATGTATCGGGCGGATATTATTTGTCATTTGGGCGTAACCAAGGGCAATATCCGTTATAATTTTAAACCCATGTTCTTCTCCAAGCGTTTTCAACTGATTTCCAATTGAACCATCCAAAACGGCCAATCCTTCGTCAATAGATTCTGTAAGGAACGGTAGTGACAACGCTGCAAACTGAGGAATCGTATTTGCGATCATATTTGCACCAACGATTTGAATATCAAGAGAACCTGCTTGTACTGCTTTAATGATGTCATGTTCAGTACCAAACGTTTCATTAGGGTGTAGCTCGATTTTCAAACGTCCATTTGAGTTTTTTTCAACATATTCAATCATCTTACACGTCGCTATCCCCCTTGGTGTTCGATCAAGTGCAAATCCTTTTAATTTTTTCAACAATTTTTCCTCCTTTTATTGTTGTATATAACTTTTAACAAGAATATTCTTTTTGTTGAGTTTTCACAATATTCAAAATGTAGAAAAACACCCTCTCTATTTCGACAACGTGCTGATAGAAATTATAGACGATAGACACTTAGCTTACATTCTCTTTTGTAGGGGAATAAGGAAATCAAAAGCCCAAAAATCTGTCTGATCCTGATTTTTGGGCTTCTTAATTATCATTCATATTAAGGAAGTATGGTCAAATTTTCCTCACTTTGAATGCATATGCATTCTTCTTAAAAACGCTTGCAGACGTTCACTTTTTGGATTTTCTAATACATCTTTTGGTGGTCCTTGTTCAACGATTTTTCCACCATCAGTAAACACAATTCGATCTGCTACATCTTTTGCAAAGTCCATTTCGTGGGTAACCAAGATCATTGCCATCTCACCTTCTTCAGCGATTTCTCGTATAACATCAAGTACTTCACCAACTAATTCTGGATCAAGTGCCGATGTCGGCTCATCAAATAGCATGACTTTGGGACGCATGACTAAAGCCCGTGCAATTGCTACACGCTGTTGTTGTCCACCTGATAGTTGAGAAGGATAATTTCCTAATTTATTCCCTAGTCCTACCTTCTCCAACATTGCGATTGCACGTTCCTCAGCTTCTTTTCGGTTTACCCCTAGAACATTAATAGGCGCTTCTGTACAGTTCTTTAATACAGTCATATGAGGAAAGAGATTAAATTGTTGAAACACCATTCCAATTTGTCCTCGCATTTTATGCAAGTGCTTCTCATCAGCTTTAACGAGCTTTCCGTTCACTTCTTTATGCCATAACGGCTCGCCATTAATTTCAATCACACCTGAAGTTGGTTCTTCAAGGGTCATTAATAGGCGAATCAGTGTTGTTTTCCCTGATCCACTTGGACCAATTATCGCTACTTTTTCACCTGGGGTCACCTCAAAGTCTACACCCCGAATAACTTTAATATCACCAAAAGATTTCGTGATATCTTTATAAACTACAAGTGGTTTCGTTGATTTTCGAATTGATAATACCCTCTTTTCAACAATCATTTCTGAGCGTGCTGATAAAGTCATGCCGCCACACCCTTTCCATTTGATTTCCCCTTTGTTTTTCCAATCTTTCTTCGGTTCAGCTTATTTTCAAGCTTTTTGATCAATAATGCAGACGGGTAACTAAGTAATAAGAATAGAATTCCAACAATCGTGAATGGTTCAAGATAACGGAAGGATGCTGAACCGACGATTTTAGCTGTTTGTAACATCTCTACAACCATGATTGCAGATAACAACGGTGTTTCTTTAAACATTGAAATTAAATAGTTTCCTAACATGGGAATAATCGGTGGAATTGCTTGTGGAAGAATGATACTCGTCCACTTTTTTCTTCTTGTAAAATTTAGAGCAGTTGCTGCCTCCCATTGTCCACGCGGAACAGACTCTATGCCTGAACGATAAATCTCTGCACAATAAGTACTATAGTGGATCCCTAGAGCTAACACTCCGGCAACAAAAGGTGACAAAGATACACCCCAAAAAGGGAGAACATAAAAAACAAAGAATAACTGGACAAGCGGTGGTGTTGCCCTAATAAACTCACTGATACCGATAATCGTCCAAGCAAGCGGTTTAAATGTTGAGCGCCGCATCACAGCTAAAAAGAGACCTAATATCATAGCAAAGGCAAAGGCAACGACTGTTGCTGCTAGAGTTGTCCACATTGCTTGTAAAATCACAGGAAATACTTCGAAAGCAAAATCCCAATTCCATAAATCCATTGTTATACACCTCCCATCGTCGCTCTACGCTCTAACCAACGTGCCAATATAATAAGAGGTAGAGCAATAACAAAGTAAAGAATTATCAGAGCAGTAAAAATCTCTGTTGTTAACCCTACATTTGTATTGCGTAATGTTAAGGCGTGGTATGTTAGATCACCTAGAGTAATTAAGGAAACGAGTGCAGTCCCCTTTATTAATTCAATGGAAATATTGCCAAAACCCGGTAACATAATTTTGATCGCCTGAGGAATAATAATTCTTCTCATTCTTTGAAAAGGTGTCATGTTCAATGCGATAGCAGCCTCAGTTTGACCTTTAGGAATTGAAAGAATGGCACCGCGAACAATTTCCGATGCATATGCTCCGTAACATAATGACATCGCAATAACCCCGGCTGCCAACGCTGATAGTTCAATTCCAAAAAACGGTAATACAAAATAGATCCAGAACAATTGTACAAGTAAAGATGTGCCGCGGAAGATTTCGATATAGACTGAACTAATGCCTCTTATAATTAAATATTTTGATAATTTCCCTAATCCTGCAATAAATGCAATTGAATACGTAAAGATCAGTGATAATACAAGCACTTGAATTGTGATTTTGGCTCCATTTAATAAAGAAGGTATCAGTTCAAAATATGTATTAATTGTAATCACACTCCTCTTTATAAGTTTTTTAAGAAATTTTGGTGGAATTCTTTTACTTCATTACCAACATAAATAAAGGCTTTGTTATTTTTTTCATCTGCTACATGGGTTCTTTATTAGCACCTCCTCATGGCCATAACCACGTGATAAATAACTTTCTATTAAAAAATTTCACAATATTAGACTAAACCTTTAGAATTTTCAAATAATTTGTTGTGGTATATCTATTTTAGTAAACCACTGTATAAAGAGCAATTTCAATTTTGTATAAAAATGTTGGCTAATATTATACAAATTAAACAAAAGGGTTCATTTCGCTCAAATTTATTGTACTGCCTTCATTTTTTACGTAAACACAAGGATATCGAAAATGTACAAATTTTCAAAAAATAATTCTACATTCTGTTGGATGATCGTTCAACCTCCGATAAAGTATGATAAATCCATAAAAATGATTTAAAAAAACTAATTTATAGCAGTGATAAATAAGGAGGTAGGCATAAGTGCTACAATTTGTAAAAAAAGAAAAGGTCCTTCCATTTAAAAAAGAAGAGTATCAAGATCGCGTAAAAAATGTAAAAATGAGTATGGAAGAACAAGGAATAGACGTATTACTAATTACAGATCCAGCAAACATGAACTACATATCCGGATATGATGCCTTATCATATTACGTACCTCAAGGTGTAATCGTAGCACTTGATTTAGAAGAACCAGTTTGTATCGTAAGGTTGCAAGACTTATTTTGTGCAACTGAAACGACTTGGATGATTACAGAAAATGTCATCGCATATCCCGACAAATACTTGTGGGAGCCAAAAGCACTTCATGTAATGGATTTTATTGGTGACTTCTTGAAAGGAAAAAACCTTCATTTAAAAAGGATTGGTCTCGAATTTGATACCTACTTTTTCAATGCACACTGGTACAAGAGTCTTGAAAAGTGTTTACCAGATTCAACATTTATTGATGCTACATCGCTTGTTAATTGGATACGAGGTCAAAAGTCCGAAAAAGAATTAGAATACATGAACATTGCTGCAAGAATAGTAGAAAAGACAATGACGAATGCCATTAACAAAATTGCAATCGGTGAAAGAGAATCTAATGTTGCAGCAGGAATATACAATGACTTAATTATAGGAACTGGGGAGTATGGTGGAGAGTACCCATCACTGGCACCTATTATGCCTGCAGGGGATAGAACAGCCGGAGCGCACTTCTCTTGGACAACAGAAGGAACATACCAAGATGGTCAACTCATGTATATGGAATTGTCAGGAAGTTACAAACGATACCATGCCCCACTTACCCGAACAATCTTTATAGGAGAACCACCTAATTTAGTCAAAGAAACGGCCAAAATCGTCATAGAGGGACTAAATGTGGCCCTAGACAAAATCAAGCCAGGAGTAACTTGTGAAGAAGTTGAAAAAGCATGGCAAACTACGATTAATAAATATGGTCTACAAAAGGAATCACGAATGGGTTACACTGTCGGCTTAAGTTATCCACCTGTTTGGACAGAAAATACGGCATATTTTAAGCCAGGAGAAAAAACGATCTTAAAGCCAAATATGACATTTCATATGATGCCAGGATTATGGCTTGATGGCTACGGTGTAGCCATTACAGAAACGTTAAGGGTTACGGAAACCGGGTGCGAAACGATAACGAAATTCCCTAGAGAACTGTTTATCAGGTAAACCCAATAAAAAACAGAGAAAGCAAGCTTGATACGCTAGTATCTTGCTTGCTTTTTCTATTTGTCTATATTTCAAATTTTGTTACCTATCATCTAAGTTATTTACTTTATATACATGAAAGTTTTACAAAAAAATTAAAAACTAGTTTTTATAACTCTACCATTTGTCATATTATTTATTTCCAAAAATAATAATCAACCATTCCTCAGGACCTTATTCAATGGCGACTGATCAAATACTAGTAGTTTACTCACGTTTAACTAGCAACTGAATCTTACTTTATAATCATTTTTTAACATTAACATTGTATTAACAGTCTTTTAATAAGGGGTTAATTTTCACTTGTTAGCTTAGTTATAGATCAACTTCACAGACTTTGCATCCTATAAACATTAAGGAGGTTTTTAAGTGAACAGAAGAGATTTTTTAAAAGTTGGCAGTATGAGTACCCTAGCATTAACGCTAGGTACGACTGGTCTTATTTCTCTAGGTGGACAAGCTCGGGGTTTTGCAGCTGGTACAGAAAACAACCCGACAAGTGGTTTTGGTGGATACGGTCCACTAGTAAAGGATCCAGATGGGATTTTAGACTTGCCACAAGGTTTTCAGTACAAAATCATTTCTAGAACAGGCGACAAAATGTCAAACGGTGATCTAGTTCCGGCTGGTCATGATGGGATGGCTGCGTTCCAAGGTCCAAAAAACTCAACAATTCTTGTCCGAAATCATGAACTTGGAACGAACTCATCGCATCCTGTAAACGGAAAAAATCCTTGGAGTAAAGGTGCTGCTGGCGGAACAACTGCACTTGTAGTAACTCCTGACCGCGAAGTCATTAGCGAATATGTAACAAACTCAGGAAATATCCGTAACTGTGCTGGTGGACCTTCGACGTGGGGTACATGGTTAACGTGTGAAGAAACCCGTGAAATGGGACATGGCTTCGTTTTTGAAGTAAACCCTCATGATCCGGAAAATGAAATGTCAAGAACTCCAATTCGGGATATGGGATACTTTTCACATGAAGCATGTAATGTTGATCCATCAACAGGTATTTGGTATTTAACCGAAGATAACAACCCAAGTTTCTTCTACCGCTTTACACCACATGATCGCAGTCAAAAACTAGGATCATTACAAAAAGGTGGTATTTTAGAAGCAGCAGCGATTGATGAGCTTCCTAGCAATCAAGCAAGTAATTTTTCAACCGGGCAACAGTACGGGATCGTCTGGAAACAGGTAAACCCTGAACGTGCTAAAGAAGATGCCCGTGATTTAGGATGTATTCGTTTTAGCCGTTTAGAAGGTTCTTGGTTTGCTGGAGGTGCCTTCTGGTTTGATGACACTAGTGCTGGCAGTGGAAATTATGGTCGTATTTATCGCTATTTTCCAGCAACAAATACATTAGAACTTTTCTATGAATCTTCTAGTCACAATGATTTGGAAATGCCTGATAATATTACAATCACCCCGTGGGGAGACCTTTGGATTGCTGAGGATGGGAACATCGGACGTGACCGAATTATTGGTCTTACACCTGAAGGAAACGTCTACACCTTTGCTGAAAATGGACTAAATAACTCAGAATTTGCTGGCCCAGCCTTTTCACCTGATGGAAATACATTCTTCATTAACATGCAGTCGCCAGGAATTACGTTTGCCATTTGGGGGCCATTTGCTCGTCGCAATGCGGCTCGACAAGTGGCAATGAGTCACGCGGCTCCTCCGGCTAGTTTTGCACCACAAATTTCTAGCAAGGTTATTGAGTACGCTGAAAGAAATGGAATGTCTCCATTAGCAGCGGCCGTTTTAGATCGTCACGGTTTCAACATTTAACCACTATTAAATTTCACTAAATAATTAGGAGGCTTATTCATGTTACAAAACATTGGGATTCCAGGTCTCATTCTCGTTTTAGTTATTGCTTTAATTATTTTCGGACCATCAAAGCTCCCTGAAATTGGTAAAGCATTTGGATCAACGTTAAAAGAATTCAAAAAAGCAACCAATGAGTTAGTAAATGGTGAAGATGATCAAAAGGAAAAATCCGAGGAAAAAACACACCTGCAGGCAGTTGAACATACGAAAACGAAAACAGGAAGCTAAAAAGATAGAAAGATGTAGGTCGGTCTTTACCTACTGCATCTTTCTTTTTTTTCTGAAAGGAGTTAGTTAGATTGGGAAATGAAGAGATGCAGCTCACTGACCATTTAACAGAATTAAGGAAACGAATCATTGTCACACTCATCATTTTTATCATTGCCTTAATTGGTTCGTTTGTTTTTGTCCAAGATATTTACCGATTTTTGATAAAAGACTTAGATGGACAATTAGCATTACTAGGTCCTGGTGACATCCTTTGGGTTTACTTAATGTTAGCAACTGTCATCGCTATAGCAATTACAATTCCAACAGCTGCCTATCAAGCATGGAAATTTATTCAACCAGCTCTAAAAAAAGAGGAACAGCGAGCCACTCTATTCTTTATTCCCGGATTATTTATATTATTTATTTTCGGTATTTCATTTGGCTACATTGTTCTTTTTCCGTTAGTTCTTACCTTTCTATTAAAAATAGCTGGAGATCAATTTCAAACATTTTTCACAGTAGAAAAGTATTTTCAATTTATGCTAAATCTTACTTTACCATTCGGCTTTTTATTTGAAATGCCGGCAGTCATCATGTTCTTAACGAAACTAGGAATTGTTAACCCACATAAACTAATAAAAGGAAGGAAATACGCCTATTTTTTACTCATTGTTGTTTCTGTATTTATTACACCACCTGACTTTCTTTCGGATGTGTTAGTCATTATTCCTTTATTAATTTTATATGAAGTTAGTATTACACTTAGTAAAATCGTTTTCAGGAAGAAAGCCTCTACTGAAGTGTCTGTCGATTCAAATTCATAAGGAGGTAAATAAAATGGTAACAGTTTGTCCAAAACATGTAAAAGATGGAATAAATGTTCTCGACTTGCCCCATGTGACAAAACTTTTAAACAATCATGGGCAATTGAATTTGTCTAAATGTGAATTTTGCGGCCTAAGTGCAAACTATAGATTATTTGATGATTTACCTCTTAATCAAGAACGACAAAAAAAAGTTAAAGAATATCTTTAATATAATACAATATGTAAATGAGCCAAACCTCATTTGAAAAAGTTTGGCTCTCAGGGAATATTACTAATTTTGTTTTTAGTTCTTGTAATGAATCGAGCTTGTAAAATTTCTGTTCATTAATTCAGATCAAAATGTTCACCATTTACTTCATAGATAACCCATTCACCAAGATTTGTTGCATAATCCGCAATACGCTCAAGATATCTGGTAATAAATGCAACTTGTGTTGCCTGCTCTGCCTGGGACTGGTTCGTTACAAAATGAAACAACTGTTTTATGAACTCTCCATACATCTTGTCTACATCGTCATCTAGAGCAGCAATTTTTTTCGCTAATAAGACATCACTTTTTTCATAGGCTTCGAGGGACAGCGATAGCATTTCCTTTGCCTGCTCAGCAATTTTATTGAGGGCCTCTTTATGTGCATTGAAAGAATTGGCATCAATCCGCTTTCCGCCTTTTGCCATGTCAACTGTCAAATCTGCAACTCGTTCTAAGTCACTAGAAATTTTCATCGCAACAATAATTTTTCTCAAATCAGAAGCAACTGGTTGTTGCCTTGTAATCATTAATGTAGCGGCTTCATTTATTTTAAGTTCCATTTTATTAATGTTCTTATCATAACCAATGACGTAATCCATCTTAGATATGTCCTGTTCGTTAAATCCTTTAAGTACTTCATTTAACATATTTTCTGCACTTTTTCCTAGCTCAACGATATTATTCTTTAACAATGTTAATTCCGACTCAAAACTTCCTCGAACACTCATTGATTGAATACCCCTTCCTTAACCAAAACGTCCAGTAATATAATCTTCTGTACGTTTTTCTGTTGGAGTGGAAAATATTTTTTCTGTTTGATCGTACTCAATCACTTCACCACTTAAGAAAAAGGCTGTTTTATCAGAAATTCGTGCTGCTTGCTGCATATTATGAGTAACAATTACGATACTATAATCTTTCTTCAGTTCTTTAACAAGCTCTTCTACTCTTAATGTTGAAATGGGATCAAGAGCAGATGTCGGTTCATCCATAAGAATGACATCCGGTTCAATCGCTAAGCATCGCGCAATGCATAAACGTTGTTGTTGGCCACCTGATAAGCCATAAGCATTTTCATGCAGTCGATCTTTTACATCATCCCAAATAGCAGCTCCTCGTAAACTTTTTTCAACGATTTCCTGTAATATTTTTTTATTCCTGATCCCATGAATTCTTGGCCCGTAAGCAACATTATCAAAAATGGATTTTGGAAACGGATTAGGCTTTTGAAAGACCATTCCAACACGCGTTCTAAGTTCTTCAACTTTATATTTTCTATCTAAAATATTACGGCCTCTATACAAAATTTCTCCAGATAAACGTACACTCGAGACAAGTTCAACCATTCTGTTTAATGTCTTAATATAGGTTGATTTCCCACAACCTGAAGGACCAATTATTGCTGTAACTTCATTTTCCCGAATAGGAAGATTAATGCTTTTTAGAGCTTGGTCATTCCCATACCACAGGTTTAAATCCTTCGTATCGTAAACGATATTTTTCGCCATACTTTTAGAGTCCACTGTATTTTCTGTAGCGGTCATTTCTTTCGCTTGCTTGTCATTATCTATCGTTAAAACAGCCATTCAATATCCATCCTCCTAATTAGTATCGTTTTTGAAATTTATTTCTTATAATTATTGCTACTGAATTCATGACAAACAATACAACTAATAATACCAGTATTGTTGCAGCGGCGAGGTTTCCGTATTCTGTAACTAGCGCAGAGTCAATTGTCCAATAATAAATTTGTACAGGCAAGATTGTAAATCTATCAAAGATCCCATCTGGTAACGGAATAAGAAGCGCTGGAATTCCTATCACTATAAGTGGTGCGGTTTCGCCTATAGCACGGGAAAGAGCTAATATTGCACCAGTCAATATTCCGGCAATTGATGCTGGTAATACTACATTTCTTATTGTTTGCCATTTTGTAGCGCCCATTCCATAAGAGGCCTCTCTTAAGAATTGTGGAACAGCGCGAATAGCCTCTTGACTAGCAACGACGACAATAGGCAGGACGAGGAGAGACATCGTCAATCCACCAGCTAATACGACAGAACCTAAATCCATCCCCCTTACAAATATCGTTAATCCTAAAATTCCAAATACAACAGAAGGGACACCTGCTAAATTAGTTATATTTGTCTGAATAAAGGAACGAACTCTCCCTTTTTTGGCATATTCCTCTAAGTAAATTGCTGTTCCAACTCCCAAAAACATTGTAACAGGAGCAACAACAACCATTAACCATACCGTTCCTAATAAAGCTCCCATAATACCGGCTTTATAGGGATCGGTAGATAGTTTATTGGTTAGAAAGCCAATATTAATCCAACCCATACTATCAGACAAAACCTGTAAAATAAGAACTACTAAAATGACTATGCCAAATAATGATGCCAAAAGGAATAATACCTTCATTAAATTATTCGTCGTAAGCCGTTGGTTCATCTTCTTTTGAACTTGAGTACTGTCTACATACTTCATGATTTAATACTCCTCCCTAAACCTGCGAGAGATATATTGTGCAATAAAATTCATGATCAATGTAAACACAAATAGTGTCATCGCAACAGCATATAGACTGTAATATAAAGTAGACCCAGCAGGTGCATCTCCACCTGTTACTTCTACAATATAAGCTGTCATCGTTTGCATAGATTGGGTTATATCAAATGTGAAATTTTTTGAACTCCCACTAGCAATTGTCACAATCATGGTCTCTCCAATTGCACGAGAGATTCCAAGTACAAATGAGGCAATTATTCCAGAAAGTGACGCAGGAATAACTACTTTCCACGTTACTTCTAGTTTCGTTGAACCAAGTCCTAAAGCCCCTTCTCTCATCGCATTCGGAACAGAGCTCATGGCATCTTCAGAAAGAGATGCAACCATCGGAATAATCATAATACCAATGACTAATCCTGGACTTAAAATATTTGTTGGATCCAACCCTGGAATAAACGACCGTAGTAATGGCGTGACAAATGTAAAGGCAAAAAATCCATATACAATGGTTGGTATACCTGCTAATACTTCAAGAGTGGGTTTTAATACTCTTCTCACTTTATCAGATGCATACTCACTTAAAAAAACAGCTGTCATAACCCCAATTGGTATCGCAACGAACATCGCAATAATCGTTGAAAAAATAGTTCCATTTAATAATGGTAATATTCCAAACTGTGCATTTTCACCTAATGGTTTTAGTACTGTTCCTGTATAAAATTCTAAAATCGGTACGTCTTTAAAAAAGAGAATGGTTTCGCTAAAAAGCGTCAATACAATACCTACCGTTGTTAAAATAGAAATAGTGGCAATCGCCAATAAGAAGTAGGGTACCGCCTTTTCCATTGTAGTACCTATACTAGCCGATTTCTTTTTATTCTCTATCATTTCGCGGACATTTACTCTGTTTTCATTTTTTTTTACCATGTAAAAACCCCCGTCACTCTATACCTATAGAGCAAAATCATTAAGCCCATTATCAATAAAGCAAAATAACGGGTAATAAGATGAGAAATATTGAATTCTCATCCTATTACGAATGAATTATTTTAAACCGTTTAAAGCGTCAAGCGACTCTTGGACATCATCATCAGATAATGGTGCAAAACCTGTATCAGTTGCAACCTCTTGTGCGTTTTCCATCGTATAGATCGCATAATCTAATACTTGTGGTTTTTCTTTTGCATGGTTTGCATTCAAGTACGTATAAACAGCACGAGTAAATGGTGCATACTCGCCATCTTCAGCGATTGTATCTAAAGAAGGTTCTACAGGTCCGTTACCAAAGTCAACATCAACAGCAATTAACTTATCAGTATTACTTGCATAATACCCATAACCAAAAAATGCAATGGCATTCTTATCTTTCGACACTAAATCAACGAGAGTCGAATATTCTTGTTGAAGATTAATCCCTTCTACTAAATCTTGTTTATCAAGAATGCTTTCCCAGAAGAACTCATACGTTCCATGGTTTTCGTTCGGTCCTAATGCAACAATTGGTTCGTTTGGAAATTCAGGACGAACATCTGACCAATTTTTCTTATTAGCACTTGCAAGGAAGATGTCAGTCACTTCTTGCTTAGTTAGCTCAGTCGCCCAATCATTTTCTTTATTAATGACAAACGTTAATCCATCCAAGGCCACTTTTAATTCTTGTACATCAATTCCTAATTCCTCAGCAGTGGTTTTTTCTTCATCTTTAATATGACGGGAAGCATTGTTGAAATCCGTTCCATCTTCAACTAGAAATTTTTTAAAACCAGCAGAAGTACCAGAGCGGCTAACTTCGACTGAAACGTCTTCTGCTTTATTTGTCATATAGTTTTCGGCCATTTTGGCCATAAACGGATACACTGTTCCTGAACCATCAATAACAACTGATCCTGAAAGTTCCTCATCAGCAGGTGCTTCTTCACCTGCTGTATTGTTTGTTTCTTCTGGAGCTTCCGTATCTCCACCTCCAGCACCGCATGCTGCAGAAACAAACATTAATGCCACCATAACAAGAAATAAAATCATTTTTTTCATATTCTTCACAAGATCACCTCTACGTTCTACTTTATTTCTTACATTTGGTTAATTTTTATTTCACTAATAGTATAGCCGCGTCAAAAAGATTCATTTTAGATTAAGTGTAAAAGTTTTGTAAATCACGATTTTATTCTTATTCTCGTCTCTTACTTTCTTTTATTTAAGACGTCCTCAATTCCATCGTCTCGATTATGATGATTTACACTATCAACAAAAAAACCTAAATGGACAATATTTTCATTTTTATTATCATCATAAAATTCATCTTGAATTTGATCATTTGCTTCAGCAGATCTCTCATTTATTTTTTTTATATGACCTTTTTCATTTTTCTTTTTCATCGTATCTTCCTTTCATATAAATTCGCTTCAAAAATTACTATTCCATTATAGAAATACAATCATTCAAATTCCTTCAATCAATTTTTTATGCAAGGTGTAAATGAAATACTTATTTAAAGTTTGTTAATGTTATGTAAATAACATTAAAATATAGTTAATCCCATTGCTGTAGAGAAGTAATATTAGCTATAATTTCAACGAGTACTCATCCCTGAAGTATTCATTCGACAAACGTGAAAAATGACTGGATTCCCCTTCCAGTCATTTTTCAAAATAAGTGTTATTTGATTACTCTGAAAATCCTCAGTAAATTCTTCTGTCCTATTTTTCGAATATAAGAACGTCCCCTACTTTTAATGGCATAGCGATCCACCCTTTTCAAATACTAATTATATTAAAGTCCTAAGAGTTAACATTTAAAAATCCCCATGATAAGATAAAACTGTATTTTACCATAAAATAGAAAAGGAGTTGTGTCAATGACGACTTACACTTCACGGCAAAACGTTCCTGAACAGGAAAAATGGAACTTAGCCGATATTTATGAATCAGATCAGACTTGGGAAAATGATTATCATAAAGTAGAAAAAATGGTTGGTGAATTAAAAGCGTTTGATGGCAACATTATAGATGGTCCCAGTTTATATGACTACTTAACTAAACAAGAAGAACTTTCATTTATATTTAGTAAAGTGTTTGTCTATGCAAGACTTCATGTGGATGTCGACACGAGAAATTCATTAGCACAAAACTTAGTTGAAAAGGCGACACAATTAAGTGTAAAAATTCGTTCGGCAACTTCCTTCTTCATGCCGTTCTTATTAAGTCTCGATAAAAGTACATTAGAAGGCTATATTGCCGAAGTTAAAGGTTTATCCTATTTTGAAAAAGATCTCCTCGATTCGTTTCGTTATAAAGCTCACGTATTAAGCAAAGAAAAAGAAGAAGTTCTCTCGCATTTAGGTGATGCACTTTCATCCCCTAGTAAAACGTATGGGATGCTTAACAATGCTGATATAAAGTTTGGCGACGTCACCAACGACAAGGGTGAAACGGTTGAGCTCACTCGCGGGATGTATGCGAAATTAATTGAAGACGAAAATCGTGAGAAACGAAAGGAAGCATACAAAGCTTATTATAAACCGTACGTACAATTGAATAATACGATGGCGTCTACTCTTTCTGCAGCAGTGAAAAATAATGTTTCATTAGCTAAGATGAGAAACTACAATTCGGCCTTGGAAAAATCATTATTCACAGATCTCGTTCCAATTGAAGTGTATGAAAACTTAATTGAAACGACGAAAAAAAATATTGCACCTCTTCATAAATATAACACTCTTAGAAAAGATGTATTAGGTGTAGATGAATTACGTCAATATGATTTAAATGTGTCACTTGTAAAAGGAATCAAGCAGGATATTTCATATGATGAAGCCTATGAAACAATGCTAGCTGCTTTATTACCACTAGGCACCGAGTATATTGAAACATTACGCGGATTCAAACAAGCCCGATATGTCGATGTCAGAGAAACACCGGGCAAGCGATCTGGTGCATACAATATGGGCTTATACGGGGTTCATCCATTTGTTTTATTAAATCACCATGATGATTTAAATAGTTTATTTACATTGGCTCATGAAATGGGGCATGCGATGCACAGTTATTATTCAAGTAAATTCCAACCACAGATAACGGCTGGCTATACGATTTTTGTTGCTGAGGTCGCCTCTACAGTTAATGAAGTACTGTTAATCAATTATTTAATAAAGCAATCGAGTGAAGAGCATGTTCGTAAGCATCTCCTCAACCATTTTATCGATAAGTTCAGAGGTACATTTTTCACACAAATTATGTTTGCTGAATTTGAAAAGAAGACACATGAAATGGCTGAAAATCAAATTCCATTAACAGCAGAAACATTAAATCAAACATATGAAGAACTTTTCCGTACGTATAACGGTGATGAACTCGTATTTGATGAGGAAGTAAAATACGGATGGTCAAGAATTCCGCATTTTTATCGTCCATTTTATGTGTACAAATATGCTACTGGTTTTGCCTCAGCCATCATAATTGCTAAAAAGCTGTTAGACGGGAAGAAGGAAGACCTAGAAGCTTATCTTAAGTTTCTAAAAAGCGGAAGTTCTGATTATCCATTAGAATTATTGAAGAAAACAGGTGTTGATTTAACAACCTCGGAGCCTATTGAAAATACATTACGTTATTTTAATGAGTTGGTTGATCAGTTTTCTGCCATGTAAACAGCACTTCCCAATCGACTTTCCTCCTGTTAACATAAAAATTATGTTAAAATGCAAACAAAGATTAGTTTTTTGAAAAGGACGGGAACCAATTGGAAAATACTGAACAACGTACATTAAACAGTAATTACGCCCTTGCTTCACTAATACTGGGGATCATATCCATCATAACGACAATATTGACGATCCCTGGTTTTACATTAGGTATTATCGGACTCATCTTTGGAATTTTTGGACTTAGAGAAATCAAACATGAGCGACAAACAGGAAGAAAGATGGCCATTGCCGGTGTAGTATGCAATATCATTGGAATTGTTTTACCGCTTCTTATCCCATTTATTGCGATGAATTTCGGATAAATTTCCAATAAAATAAATTGAAGGAGAGCTGCTCTATGGCAATTCTCCTTCTTTCTTGGTAAAAAAATTTTCAAGTTGCTGCATTACTGAGTGCTCTCGCTTAACTAAACAATGAGATTCATTATCTTGTTCATAGATAAACATATCAATATCTTTCGCATTACCGACAAAACGAATGTCTACACCTTGTGCATTTCGCAAATGAAAAGTTTGTACATAGTTAACCTGACTTTCATTACTAGGAACTCTAAACCTGCAAAGCCCGCTTTCAGGTTGATGGATAAACCTTCGTTTACTTAAAAGCGTTAATATTTCATCAATGAACGGGTCTACGACGATAAGATTGTGCTTGCAAACTGGATGATTAAACATATTTATTTTTAACTCTGTTTGAAGTCGGATTTGTTGTTCGCTAAAGGAGATCGGTGTTGTGTAAGGGATTGTTAATGAAAATGGAAGTACCTTTTCTTCTTTTGGCGCAATAATTAGTGGATATGGCATTTTTAATTCTAGGATGGTTTCTTTTAATTCGCGAAAATCAGTCATCTCATCATAATATTTATTGAACTCCAAACTAATCTGAACCAAAATCTCTGAAATAACCTGTTCAGCTTTGCCACCATAAATATGAATTTCACCTTTCGTTTCCTTACCACGTTCAAGTCTGTTTTCAAAAAGTAACGTATTTACCTTGGCCGAGCCAATTCCAATGCTTGAAAGTACCTTTTCAAACATATCCATTCTCCTTCAAAGTTTATCTATTGTTATACAATATGCAGGAGGTATCCATTTGTTGTTTTTTTGTTCATTAACATGACATAAAAAAATGGATGACATAAAAAGTTAACCATAAACCTTTTAGTCATCCATTCATTAGTTATTAATTATTTATTAATTATTTCATGAAATCTTCATTCGTCCAGTCTGTAATAAACATATGGCCAGGGGCATGTGTAATCATCTGCGGAATTCTTGCCTGTACTGCTGCTGCTTGAGGTGTTACACCACATGCCCAAAAAACTGGTGTTTCATTTTCTTTAATTTCTACAAAATCACCATAGTCAGGTATTTCGATCTGTTCAATCCCAATTTTTCCAGGGTCACCGATATGGACTGGTGATCCATGCATATTTGGAAATCGACTCGTAATTTCAACAACTTTATCTATATGTTTATTTAAAATTGGTCTCATCGAAACGACAAGCGGACCTGAGAAACGTCCGGCAGACTCGGTTGAAATATTGGTTCTATACATCGCAACATTTCTGTTCTGCTCAATATGGCGTAGCGAAACTCCATTTTTCAGCAGTTGACTTTCAAACGTAAAACTGCATCCTAATAAAAACGTTACATAATCTTCCTTCCACAGATCAATAATATTGTCTCTCTTTTCCTGAAGTTCGCCATTTTGATATACATGATAGAGTGGAATATCTGTTCGAACATCTGAACCTTTTGCTAAGCGAGATTCATATTCTCCTGCTTCCAATACATCAATTAACGGACAAGCCTTTGAGTTCCGGAATGTATATAAAAAGAAGTCAAAAGCATATTCCTTCGGTAAAATAACAACATTGGCTTGCACGAACTCATCACATGCTCCAGATGTAGTTGTTTGAAATTCGTCACTTCTAATCTTCTCTCTTATTTGTCGCGATTTCATGACTAAATCCTCCTTTTGCAACATAAGAAAAGAAACCTTGATTCCTTTTCAAACTTTACGATTTTCTCTAGCCTTGCACTGGGCAAAGTTTAACCCCTTCTTCCACTATTTTCTCTCGTAGTTTCTCAGCAAAATCAAGTGCGCTAGGCCCATCCCCATGAACACAAATTGTATCGGCTTGAATTGGAACATTCGAACCGTCAACAGCTTTCACTGTACCATCCTTCACCATTGTTAGTACTTGTTCAATCGCTACTTTTGCATCATGAATTAAAGCGTTTTTCTGTGTACGAGGTGTTAGCGTACCATCAGGCTGATACGTTCGATCAGCAAATACTTCGTTTGCCACAGTTAAACCAAGCTTTGCCCCGGCTTTTGTCAATTCTCCTCCTGATAATCCAAACAGAACAAGTGCTGGATCGGTATCATAGACTGCCTGAGCAATGGCCTCAGCAACATTAGAATCTTTTGCAGCGATGTTAAACAAAGCTCCATGAGGTTTAACATGATGCATACGTATATCATTAATCTTACAAAATCCCTGCAGTGCACTTATTTGATAAATGACAAAATTGTAGATATCCTCCGGGCTTGTTTTAATTTCCCTTCTGCCAAATCCGAGTAAATCAGGAAAGCCAGGATGAGCCCCAATGCTCACACCTTTTTCTTTCGCCAATTTTACCGTTTTGGACATAACATTATGATCTCCGGCATGATAACCACAAGCAATGTTTGCCGACGTTATATAATCTAAAATTTGTTCATCTTGTCCAACAACAAAAGAACCATAGCTTTCCCCTAAATCGCAGTTTAGATCAACAGATTTCATCAATCTCTCCTCCTTATCTCTCTAGAATAATTGTGGAATCATTTGAATCAGTGTACGAACACCTAAATAAGTTGTTAATACTACGATCACAGCACCAAAAACTGTCAGCCAAACTGGATGCTTATAGTCTCCAACAATTTTTACACGGTGCGCTGCTAATAAAATACATCCTAATGTTAATGGAAGAATTAGTCCATTAAATGCACCAGCTAAAACTAATAATGTAACTGGTCGACCAATAAGAGCAAAGACGAACGTTGAAAAAACTATAAAACCAATCACCCAGTAATTTTGGTATTTCTTAATACTTGGATGGAATGTTGTCAAAAACGTAACAGATGTATAAGCAGCTCCTATGACAGATGTAATCCCTGCAGCCCATAGCACTAACCCAAAAATTCGGTAACCAATTTCTCCAGCTGCAAACTCAAAGACTGATGCTGGTGGGTTATCTGGATTTAAAGCAAATCCAGCTGAAACAACACCTAGTACCGCTAAAAATAAGATAAACCTCATAATGGATGCAACAACTATTCCAGAAATCGCCGTATTTGTGATTTGACGTATATTTTCCTTACCTGCTACACCTGCATCTAAAAGTCGATGACCACCGGCAAATGTAATATAACCACCCACAGTACCCCCGACAATTGTAATAATCGCTAAAAAATCAATCTCAAGTGGAGCAAACGTACGAATGGCTGCTTCAGCGTAAGGAGGCTTGCTGACAATCATGACGTAAGTAGTTAACAGAATCATCATTGCTCCTAAATAACGAACAATTTTGTCCATTGCTACTTGGGCTTCTTTTAAAGAGAAAATAATAATACAAATAACACCAGTCATCACAGCCCCTACTTTTGGATCAAATCCCAGTAATGCATTAACCCCCAATCCTCCACCAGCTACATTACCTATGTTAAAGGCTAGTCCACCGAGTACGATAAAAAAGGCAACAACAAATCCTAATCCTGGCAGGACTGCATTCGCTATTTCCTGTCCTCTCATTTTTGAAACCGCAATAATCCTCCATATATTTACTTGAGCTCCAACGTCTAAAATAATCGAAGCCAAAATAACAAAAGCAAAACTTGCGAGGAGTTGTTCAGTAAAAACAGCAGTTTGTGTTAAAAATCCTGGACCAATCGCAGATGTAGCCATTAAAAAGGCAGCTCCAGTCATGGCACTTACTCTCTCTTTTGGTGTCATTCTATCTTGTTTGTCAATTGGATTTTGATTCATGATAGATATTCCTTTCTTTAATTAGAATTAATATTGTCCCTAGATGTTTCAATCCTTTGAAATCTAGACACAAACATATTGTTTTAGTACAATTAGATATGATTTTTTAGATTCGTCTTTTACAATCTTCCCTCGAACCGTATTATTTACTATCGAATAAAGGGGCAAAACTCATGCAAAACAAAAATAAAACAGTTGTAAAGTCTATGAAACTACTTGATCTTTTCCGAACAAATGAAAAGTTAAGTTTAAACGATATGGTTCAACTTTCTGGAATCCCTAAAACCTCTGTCCACCGGATGATCGGTTCCCTTGAAGATATGGGTTTTCTTACAAAAAACGAGGATGGGAAATATATTCTTGGAATGCTATTTCTTGAATTTGGACAACTAGTTGCTGACCGTCTTGATATTAGACAAGTTGCTTATCCGATCATGAAAGAGCTTCGTGATGAAATAGGAGAAGCTGTAAATCTAACTATGATCGATAATCAGGAAGCTATCTACATTGAAAAACTGGATACAAACCATCCTGTACGTTTATTTACAAAGGTGGGCCGTCGCTCTCCTCTTTATGCTGGTGCTTGTTCACGAATTATCTTGGCCTATCTACCAGAACCTGAACAAGAAGAGTACATTAATGTAACAGAACTTAAACAGTATGGTAAAGGGACAATAACGGACAAAGATGAGCTTCGAACAATCTTACAAAAATCGAGGACTAATGGCTATACAATCAGTCATTCGGAACTCGAAAACGATACATCGTCCGTTGCTGCACCGATTTTCAATTACACAGGTCAAGCGGTAGGAGGTATTAGTATCGCTGGTCCAGATGTACGTTTTCAAAAAGAACATTTACCCGATATCATTGAAAAAGTCACTGCTGCGGCAGCTGAAATATCAAAAAAATTAGGATATCAATCTGTATAAACCCTGTGTCAAGAGCCCCTTCAGAACATGATAGGGCTTTTCCTATCTCAGTTATCTTAGTTCCGAAATTTTTAATGACAATCCTGTACTAAGCTCCCTAATATCTCGTTCTCGATTCATAAATAATTGTTCAGCTTCTTTCAAAGAGATTTCCTCAAATTGAATGAACTCTCCCGGCTTCATTTGAGCGATGAGTGGAATATCGACGGTTACAACTTGTCCAATTCTCGGATAGCCTCCGGTTGTTTGCCGATCAGCTAGTAATATTATTGGGTTTCCATCTGGGGGAACTTGAACAGTCCCTAATGAAACGGCTTCTGAAATCATCTCAAGTGATTGACTAAATGTTAAAGCTGCACCAGAGAGTCGGTAACCCATTCGATCTGATTGCGGTGAAACTTGAAAGCGCTTCTCAAAAAATGCGTCTTTACTTTCTGATGTGAATGCGTCATATTGTGCTCCACGGAGTACTCGAATCTTCTGCTTATTGTCGGCTTGCTTGACACTCCATGATGTTGTCAAAAAATATTGTTCATCTATTTCTGTAAGTCGTTGAATTAGTAAAGATAGCTCTGATGTATCTCTAAACTCAATCTGATCACCAATCTGTAATGCTCGTCCATGATATCCACCAATTCCTGCGCGAAGATAAGTACTTCGGCTCTCCATCACTTCCGGAACATCAAATCCACCTGCCACTGCCAAATAAGCACGACATCCTGTAATACAATGACCAAATTGAATAACACTGCCTTTTTTGACGACAACAGGCTTCCATTGTGGAACCGGTTTATTTTCAATTGTTGGAGACAAATCTCCACCAGTAATCGCAATAAGGCTATCTTTCTCGAATTGCAAGGTTGGGCCGGACAATGTAATTTCTAATCCTGCCTCACCTTCTTCATTGCCAACTAATAAATTTGCCACGCGTAGTGCATAAGTGTCCATCGCTCCACTCATGATCACACCATATTTCTGATACCCGACCCTACCTAAATCCTGAATTGTTGTAAGTAAACCTGGACGAAGAACTTTCATGCTCATCGACGTCCCTCCTTTAACTCTATAAATTCCTCAAGAGTAATAGGTGTAAAACGGATCAGATCTCCAGCTTGTAAGAGGGTTGGCGGGTTATTATCTGGTATAAAAAGCTCCCATGGTGTTTGGCCAATTAACTGCCATCCTCCAGGAGTTTCAATCGAATAAACACCCGTTTGTTTACCAGCTATCCCTACTGATCCCTTTGGTATTTTCATCCTAGGATTTGCTCTTCTTGGTGTTGAGATCCGTTCTGACATGCCACCTAAATATGGAAAACCAGGAGCAAAGCCAAGCATGTAAACGAGGTACTCACCCTGTGAATGAATATGAATGACTTCATCTGTTGTAAGACCGTTATGCTTTGCTACAAATTCCAAGTCAGGTCCATATTCACCCCCATAATAAACAGGGATTTCAATGACCCTTTGCTCAAATTCATTCGTTTTTTGTTGGATGTTTAAAATCATTTTTTTGATCATGGAATGAACCAAAAGATAGGGAGAACTTCCGTTTTGGTTGTATGTTTGATCCACAATAATTGGATCATAAAACACCGTTACACTACAAAAGGATGGAACATATTCAATCATTCCTGCAAAAGAATGTTGATCCAGACACTCTGTGAACGCTTTCACTCGTTTGTGTATTTGTACATCTATCTCATTGCCAAAACTCACAGTTATCGCTGTGTCACTTAAAGGATAAATGTCAAATTCAATTGTATCTTCTGATTTTTTCATATCCATCCTCCTCTACAATGTATTCCGTAATTCGGAATAACTATACCGAATTTAGGTATGAAATTATTATAATTGTTTGAATTTAAAAAAACAATAGATTTTGTCGATTATTTCTTATTTAATATACATTGCTAATCTATTCGACAAAAAAGCAGAGAACTTATGAACATATAAATTCTCTGCTTTTTTCTTCATATTTATTTATCTTTGTGCCCTAAAATTATTCTTACATTCACTCTTTTTTCACTGAACGTACTCCACTCATAATAAACTGAATTGTATCACTTACATACTGCTCCTCATCAACCTGGCTGTCATTTAAAATAATAATCCTTGTAATAATCGTACTTACAATCGTTGATATAGTAAGGCGAATAATCGTATCTTCCGGTAAATCCTTCAATTCTCCTTTTTCCTTAAAATGCTTGATAACATTTTTGAAAAGGGGATAGATATGTTCCATAAAGATCGTCTGAAAAGTCTTTTTAAACTCAGGTTGAAAAGCCATCTCTTGAATTAATATTTTTAATAAGGGACTATTTCTTTTCGCAAATGTCAGCCGATTTTCGATTAATTTACGCAAAAAATCACTATAACTGTTATATTCTTTATCAAAAACATCTTTCTTAAATTCCTTTAAAATAAACGGAGCGACCATCTTTGTCAAAAGTGGCGAAACAATAGCTGATAGCAATTCTTTTTTTGTTTTATAATGCCGAAATATTGTACCTTCAGCAACTCCCGCCATTTTTGCAATTTCATTTGTGGAAGTAGCTGCATAGCCTTTTTTAGAAAAAGCTTCAATTGCACTTTCTAGTATTTTCTTTTGTTTATCAGTTAAATTGGACTGCTCCTCTTCAGGAAATATTTCACTTAACATACTGCTGTGATTACTCACTTTTTGTCACCACCCTTGCTACTGGATACTCTTTACATCCTTCTATGTTTTTTCAGTGCCATAATATTGAGGAGCATAAATACGAGCGAAAAGCCTAACAGTACAAAGATATCTGTTTGTATGGCTTCCCATCCTCCTCCTCTGAGCATAATTGCCGATAGAGAGTTCGCTCCATAGGTTAATGGCATAAACGCACTGAATCCACGCAGAAACGGACTCATCGCTTCTAATGAAAATAAGCCTGATAAAAAGATTTGTGGAATAATAACAATTGGTATAAATTGTACAACCTGTAATTCATTATTGGCAAATGTAGATAATAAAATCCCCAGGGTCAATGCAACCATCGCTAGTAAAAGTGTTACGAGAAGAACATACCAAATTGATCCAACCATCCACATACCAAGAACACTTATCGAATACCAAGAAATAATTGCTGATTGAACAGATGTAAATATACCAAAACCAATAATATATCCAAGGACAATTTCTGAACGCTTTAAAGGAGTTGAGAGCATTCTTTCCAATGTACCTCTTGACCGCTCACGTAAAAAGGAGACACCCGCAATGATGAAAACAAAAAAGAAAATAAATACTCCAATGAGTATTGGCCCCATATAGTCAAATGGTTCAAGTGTGTCAGATCCATGCAAATAGGTGATTTGAGGTTGATTTTCATTATCTGATTCAGCACCAAGTGCCCGTTGTAAAACCATCATTACCGCCCTATTTGCAGTTAAGTCACTGCCTTCTAACGTAATCTGTAGTTGCATATCTGTAACAGCCATTATCGCATCTACTTTTCCTTGCTTAATCAGTTCCTCTGCTTCCTCTTCTGTAAATTTCGATACATTCGCTTTTGCTTCCTCTACTTTTGTTACGACCATACTTGGAACAGTATCTGTTATTGCAATATCAGGAACATAATCTGCTCCTTTAAAAACTAACGACATGAGAAATAATACGAAGATCGGTGCGATAATCATTAATGCCATTGTGCGCTTATCCCGAATAAATTGACGTATAATCCTAAGAACGATCGCTTTAATTCTCACGCTGAACACCCCCAAAATGAATAAAAACCTCCTCAATATTTAAAGCACCAATCTTTTCCTTTAAATCCTCTGGTGTCCCTATTGCAATAAGCTTTCCATCGCGAATCATACCTAAACGATCACACTTTTCCGCTTCATCCATTACGTGCGTTGTCACAATAATGGTCGTTCCATTTTCTTTTAACCGATTGAGCTCCTCCCAAATCTCCATTCGCAGTACTGGATCTATCCCTACTGTCGGTTCATCAAGAATAAGAAGATTCGGTTCATGTAATAATGAGATCGCTAATGAGAGTCTTCTTTTCATCCCTCCGGAATATTCTGCGACTCTTTTTTTCAAATGATCTTCCAAGTTTACAAGAATCATGACTTCCTTTATTCGTTCTTTTTTCTTTTGACCTTTAAGTCCGTAGATTTCTGCAAAGAACTCTAAATTTTCAAGAGCAGTTAGTTCTTCATATAAAGCATCAGATTGTGTCATATAACCGATATTTTTCATCATTTGTAAGTCGGGAACCTTCGCACCAAATATTTCAATGTTACCAGACGTCACTTCACCAATACCCGCAATACATTTTACGAGTAAAGTCTTTCCAGCTCCCGAAGGTCCTAACAGTCCAAAAATTTCAGCTTGATTGACTTGTAATGTAATGTTGTGTAATACCTTTTTTGAGCCAAATGATTTCGATATACGATCAATCATGATCTTTTCTGTCATGAAAACGACCCCTTTCCAAATAAGTGAGTAATTACTCACTATAATCATAATCGATATTTCCCACCTGTGTAAAGTGAGTACTTACTCATTTAACAATCTTGTAATATATTGAACGATACTTTTAAGCGATAAAAGACACATTCAAAGGAATGTGCCTTTAACGCTTTGTACAATTGTTTACCAACAATATAACTATCCTCTTCGTTTTCGTAATTGGCGAATAAGCGGAAAAACAAATGATAGTAAAGAAACTATTAATAGAGATAATGCAATTGGTTCATTTATAAAAATACTTAAGCTGCCATTGGAAATCGTTAATGATTGTCTAAATGATTGCTCCATCATTCCACCAAGAATAAATGCGAGAATAAAAGGAGCTGCAGGAAAAGCAAATAAGCGCATAAGGAAACCTATGAATCCAAATAATAGCAACATATATAAATCAAATGTATTGAAGCTTATTGCATATACACCAATCATACTAAACATAATAACAAGTGAGATTAGCAATGGTCTAGGAATCTTTAAAATTTTTGCAAAGTATGGGATTAATGGTAGATTCAAAATCAATAAAAAGACATTCCCAATATACATACTTGCAATAATTCCCCAAAATATTTCAGGACGATCTACCATTAATAATGGACCAGGCTGTACACCTAATACTAAAAATGCTCCCAACATAACAGCTGTTGTTCCTGATCCTGGAATTCCTAAACTTAACAGTGGAACAAATGCACCACTTGTTGCTGCATTATTTGCCGTTTCCGGCGCTGCAATTCCTCGAACAGATCCTTTTCCAAATTCTTCAGGATTTTTCGCGATCTTCTTTTCTGCTATATAAGCGATAAAGGAGGCAATTGTCGCACCTGCACCTGGTAAGACACCAAGGATAAATCCTAAAAATGATTGTCGTGTGACCGGACCTTTCATTTCACTAAAATCTTGTTTTGTTAGTTTTAAGCTTCCTAGCTTATGAGCATTACTTGCAGAAGTATCATTTCGATTAATGATTAAACTACATACCTCAGCTAAGGCAAATAAACCTAATGCAATAACTAAAAAGTCTAATCCTTCAAGTAAATTTACATTTCCAAACGTAAAACGTTGTGTCCCAGTCTGCGCATCAATTCCAATGGTTACAATCATAAAACCAACAACAGCAGAAATAAGTGCTTTAATTGTTGATCCTTCTGATAAACTTGAAATCGCAGTCAAACCCATGACCATAAGTGCAAAATAGGCTGGTGGTCCAAAGGCTATTGCCACGCTTGAAAGGGCTGGTGCAAGAAGCATTAATAGAACAACACTTATTGTACCACCAGCAAAAGAACAGACTGCCGCAATTGCTAGTGCCTTACCCGCTTTTCCTTGCTGAGCCATCGGATAGCCATCAAAGGAAGTTGCAACTGTACCTGCAACACCTGGCGCATTTAATAATATCGATGATGTTGACCCTCCAAATATTGCCCCATAATAGACGCCCGCCATCATGATCAAGGCTACAGTCGGATCCATTCCAAACGTAACTGGTATCATAACTGCAATGGCACTGATTGGTCCTAACCCCGGAAGCATACCAATGAATGTCCCTACAAATACACCAATCAATACAAATAATATTCCTTCCCAACTAATCGCAACCTGGAAACCAGTTAATAATCCTTCTAAAGCTCCCATACGATCCCTCCTTTAAAACGGCAATATTCCTTGTGGTAAACTGATTTTTAATAACATCGTGAATACTGTATACATAAATACTGGAAATACAACCGAAACAATCATATTCGTGACATGTTGTTTATAACCAAGAAACCATGAACAAAAAAAGATGAACAACGCGGTAATAATTACAAATCCTAGAAACTCAAGCAACATAATATAAACAAAAATAAATCCCGCTACAGTCAGTAAAACTCCAATATCTTTTTTGGGAATCTTTCTTCTTGCTTTTTGTTCCTCTGTTTCAGAATCCTTAGCCAAAAATAAAAGTACAGATAAAAAGATTAACAACCAACCAAGTGCTTTTGGTATCATATCTGCATCCACTTCAGTATAGGCATACGAAGGTAATTGGTACGATAAGATTAGATAGACAATAGCAATTAATAATAAAACAATACTTACCCTTTGATTCATTGTTTTTAACATAAGTTCACCACCGTAAATTGGTTTTCAAGATCTTTCATTTTGTAAAAAATGAAGTCAATGATTATGATCATTGACTTCATAAAACATCAATTATTGTCCAAGTCCTAATTCATCTAACAGTGATTTAATTTCAGTCTTTTGCTCATCTAAGAATTGTTTGTACTCTGCACTATTCAGGTACATTTCATCCCATCCGAATTGTGCGCGAATTTCTGCAAATGCTTCTGAATCACTTAACTCTTTAAATTTTTGCTCGTAATAAGCTACTGCTGCTTCGTCCAAGTTCGCCGGACCAAAGAAACCTCTCCAGTTAATGAATGTTTCATCAATACCTTGTTCGATTGCCGTTGGGAAATCTTCGATGACTTCACCTTCTAATCTTTCTGGTGATGTCACGCCTAGAACTTTAATATTTCCTGCTTTAACTTGCTCCACTGTTTCTGCAACACCAGTTGAATACACATCAACACTGCCATTAAGTAATTGTGTTAATCCACCACCATCTTGGTCTGATACATACTTAATTTTTGTAATATCTACGCCTGCTGCTTTTGCAATTTGTACAAATTGGATATGATCCATACTTCCAGGCGATGATGTTCCGACAACTGTAATGCTAGTTGGATCTTGTTTCATATCTTCAAATAACTCGTTAAGGTTATTCCATTTTGCATCAGCTGCTACAGCAAATGCTGCATAGTCAGCGATAACGTTTGCAAGTGGTGTGAAATCTTCATGACCATATTGTGATTGTCCATTTAATGGGATCAATACAATTGGTGGTGAAGATACAAACAATTTATGTGGATTTCCGTCAAAACCGGCAATGTAAGCCCAACCAACGGCACCGCCGCCACCAGCTTTGTTCACAACTCCCATGTTTTGCTCAATAATACCTTCTTCACTAAATACCTTTGCAACCATCCTTGCTGTAGTATCCCAGCCACCACCAGCTCCTGCAGGTGCAACAATTTCAATATTATCTTTCGGTGCCCACTCACCATTTTCTACTGTGCCACTCGTTCCTTCATTACTGGAAGAACAGCCAGCAGCAACTAACATACCTAACGCTAATACCGTTGTAAGTAATTTTTTCATTTTTATTTCCCCCTTTTATATCTTTGGTTTTTGAACTTTTATGACTTTGCTTATTATTCAATATAATTTAATTTTTCTAATTTGTAATCGTTTTCAAATTAAAGAACAATTTGTTTTTTCTGCACATTTTGTTCATTAAGTGCACAGAATCAAGAAAAGGAGATGCCACCTATAGATGACATCTCCTAAGAAAATTTATCTTACTTTACATAATATCTCCGTTCAGGTCTTCCGACCGCTCCATATTCAAGCTCAGCACTAATTTCACCAACAGAAATTAAATATTCCAAATAACGCCTTGCTGTTGTACGGGAAGCACCGATTTGAATTCCCATTTCTTCAGCCGTGATTCCTTCTTTCAGCTGTGTTATAATCTCTTTCACCTTATCAAGGGTTAATGGGTCAATTCCTTTTGGTGTTTGTTTATTCGGTAGACTTGTTTCTTTCTTGTAACCAAAATAATGATCTAAAAACGCTTGATCAACAGAATCATCGGCATCAAAGTTCTGCTTCATCTTTTTATAGCGATTAATTGTATCTATAAATCTCTCCATATTAACCGGTTTAATAATATAGTCAAACACACCATTACGCAGAATCTGTCCAACAATATCTTTTTCAGTTGCTGCAGAAATGATCACAAAATCAATATTGTTATTCAGTGTTCGTAAGTGTTCTATAATTTCTGTTCCTAGCATGTCAGGTAAATATAAATCAAGAATAACTAGATCTACGTCATTTGACTCTACTAAAGAAATCGCCTCTTTTCCCGTAAGTGCTTTACCAACAACCGTGACGTTACTCATTTTTTTTATAAACTTTTCATGGATACTTGCTATACGATAATCATCCTCTACAATGATAATCCTCGTCATTCGTCACACCTCCATGCTCTTTACATTTTTTTCGGAATAAACACTGTAAAGACTGTTCCCCCTGATGACTGCTTGTTTACTTCAATTTGTCCATTAAGCTCCCGAACGGCTTCCTTAACAATGGCTAACCCATAACCCCTATTTTCTTTATCTTTTGTAGAATAGCCTTTTGTAAAAATTTGCTCAACCATATCATCGGAAATTCCAATTCCATTATCAGCCACTTCAAAAATAATATCCTCTCCTAAGTCAGTAGCAAAAAAAGATACGTATTTATTTGTTTGTTTTTCTACCGCTTCCATAGCATTATCTATCAAATTACCGAGAATCGTAATCAATTTGGCAATGTCAATAATTTCCGGTAATTTCTCTAACGAACTATTAGGATCAATCTCTAAATGTATTTTATGCTCTGATGCACGGCCTAATTTTCCTAATAAAATAGCCTGAACTGCTCTGTCTTTAATTTGTTCAATTAAAATTTTGTTTTGTGAACTCGTGATTTTTGATTCTTTTTCGATTAGGTCAATTGCTTCCTCGTATTCACCTAATTGCAGTAACCCAGATAATGCATATAATTTATTCGTATATTCATGGGTTTGAGCACGAAGATCTTCCGAATACTTTCTTACTTCAGATAATGCATTGATCATTTCGTTTATTTCAGTTTTGTCCCGAATACTTAATACGCCTCCAACAACTTTACCATTTTCCACGATTGGTGTTCGGTTTACGATTACATGACGGTTATTTAAGATCATTTCTTCATTTTTTATTTCGTTATTTTTGGGATCGCCCTGAAAAATTCGTGAATTTGGAAATACATCATCCAAACTCTTATTTATTGCATCCATTGAAATGCCTAGCATTGTTTGAACCGATTCATTCAGCATTGTGATGCTCTTATTATTATCAACCGCAATGATCCCTTCATGGATTGAGGTTAATATCGCATTGCGATCTCTATACAATGAAGCAATTTCATACGGTTCCAACCCCATCGTATCTTTTCTAATATTACGTGTTAAGAGTATTCCTCCAATAATTCCAATAATAAGGACAAAAATCGGTCCACCACTTATTTTTAATAATCTTTGAAAAATAAGTGTTTTTATATCATTGATCATAAAGCCTACAGAAACTATACCAATAATTTCACCGTTTTCATTTAAAATGGGCGCTTTTCCGCGTAATGAAGGGCCTAAACTTCCAACCGCTGTTGAAATGTAATATTCCCCGTAAATCAGTGCTCTTTCATTATCATCTCCTACCATTTTTTTCCCTATTTTTTCTGGGTCAGGGTGAGCATACCGAATGCTGTCAGTATTTCCTACAACAATAAATTCTGCACCAGTAAAATCCTTAACCTCTTGGGCAATCGGTTGAATGACCTTTTCTGGTTCTTCCAATAAAAAAGCCTGTTGTACAGTAGGCATTAAAGATACCGTACTCGCAACATGAAGGGCCCTCTCGCCAAAGTGTTCCTCAATATCTTTTGCCTCAAAATAGGCATAAATTGCTGTTAATAAAAATGTAATTAATATGATTAGACTAATGATAAGGACCAATATTTTTGTTTGCAAAGAGACTTTTTTCATCATGCAAGTCCTCCTTGTATTCAATAAAACTTCAAAATTTTTATAAAAATGATAGATCAAAGATTTATTCTAGCATAATTAATAGTTAATATGTAGTACAAAAATAGGACATAGCTACACCACAGAAAAGTTATTGTTTTATTTATTTGGAAAGGACTATCATTTCCTCAAGCGAATATAAAAAAGGTGGGAATATTTAGTAAAAAAACGGAGGCGATTTAATTGGGTTTTTTAGATGGTTTAATGGGGAATGCTTCAGAAATCAATATTAATGATGTAAGAAAGGAATTTTCAAAAGTATTAACAAGTGATGAAACTGTAGACAAGGCTTATAAGTTAATTCGGGATATGTTCATATTTACTAATAAAAGATTGCTGCTTGTAGATAAACAGGGATTGACGGGAAAAAAAGTTGAACTTCATTCCATCCCATATAAAAATATTACTCATTTTAGTATTGAAACCGCTGGGAACTTTGATTTGGATGCGGAGCTGAAAATATGGATATCCGGAAGCACTGCACCAATTCAAAAACAATTTAATAAAAGCTTAAACATTTATGAACTTCAAAGGGTTTTAGCTGAATATGTTCTGTAAAAATAACCGAACGCAAAAAGCTAATCGGTATCGATTAGCTTTTTGTAAGAATGATATATACTTAACTACTGTCATTACTATGAATCACAGATATCTATAAAAAATAGTCACATTTTTTAGATGGACATCCCTAGCTTCTTTAGATGCTGAATTAATAGTTGTTTTTCACCTGCATCAAGTCCACTGCAAATGTCAGATATAGCTTCTCTATGCTTTGGAAACACTTCGGACATTAAATCATTTCCTGCAGCAGTAATTACAGCATAAGTAATCCGGCGATCCTTTGGGCATGGCTTTCTCTCGATTAGCCCTTTCTTTTCTAGCTTATCAACAACATATGTGATACTACTGCTTGCAATTAAGACCTTCTCCCCGATTTTTTGAATAGGCTGATCACCCTTACTATAAACCAGTTCAAGCACTGCAAATTCGGTTGGATTTAATCCATATGTTCTAATATCTTCTTCAACACGTTTTTTAACCGATTGAAACGCCCTGGATAAGACGATAAATAATTTCAATGATAATTCTTCGTCTGTTAGTTTATTGCTGTCTAAGACCATATTATCATCCCTTTTTAATTATCTCGAATTCGAGATAATTATATCCTATACATTTTCTTAATGTCAACAACTTTATTTAAATGATTCACTATAATAGCTCTTTATTCCTCTATGAATGCCTTTCAACGTTTTCATTTATTTTTATAAGGAGTCGTTCTAACTCTTTTAATTCTTCCGTTGAAATTCCATCTGTTATAATTTGTTGGAACTCTTCAGCAATTGGTATAATTTCTTTCCCAAGCTGTTTACCCTCTGGTGTCAAATAAAGCTTAACCGAGCGACGATCGTTGGGACAATTACTTCTTTTAATATATCCTTTTTTCTCTAAATTAGAAGCCATTCTAGCGATATTCGTTTTATCTTTATTTAACTTTTCACCCACTTGATTTTGCGTTAATCCATCTTTTTCCCAAAGTAACATCATAATTAAATTTTGTTCAGGGGCTATGTTATAAGTCTCCATTTTTGCCTTGATAAAACTAGTTAGTTTTAAATCCGTTCTATGAATTTTTATACCAATATGATCATGGAATATCGATTTCATAAAAATCCCCTTTTATATTTTTTTTAAGTATAAATAAAGGGAATTATGTTGTCAATTAGCGAAGATATTAGAATATGCTCTCTAAAAGACCCTGGAAAAAGTCACGAAAAGTTCTAACAAGGTGGACTTTTTTCTTGTTTTCACCTGTAAAATAATAGTAACCAATTAGAGTGAAGTTTTTTATTCAAAAATAGTAATAGGATGAGGGGGGATGTAATGCAAAATATTAAAGATACTGTCAAAGAAGTGGTCTATGCGATCCTTCCACTATCACTTGTTGTCATTATACTGCAATATACAATTATCGGTATGCCAATGGAAACATTTCTACAATTTATTGTTGGGATTATTATGGTATCAGTTGGATTAATCTTATTCTTATTAGGTGTCCACATCGGGTTATTGCCAATCGGAGAAATGATCGGTGCAGCCTTACCAAAAATGGGAAAAGCATGGCTAGTCGTGTTTTTTGGTTTTTTGCTTGGTTTTGTTGCCACTATCGCAGAACCTGATGTTCGTGTGTTGGCGATGCAAGTTGATTTTGTTTCAGATGGTATCATTTCCAGTAGCATTCTCATTTATACTGTTGCATTAGGCGTCGCTATTTTTGTAGGGTTAGCCATGCTACGGATCATTTTAAATGTTCCAATCACTTATCTTTTAGTAGGAGGTTATGGCTTGGTGTTTCTCTTAGCAGCCTTCACCCCTGCCCATTTTGTTCCAATATCATTTGATGCTGGAGGGGTAACAACCGGCCCGATGACGGTACCGTTTATCCTTGCCCTTGGGGTAGGGGTAGCCTCAGTATTGAAAGGGAAATCTGCCTCGACAGATGGATTTGGACTAGTAGCTCTTGCATCAATTGGGCCCATTTTAGCTGTATTAGTGTTAGGGGTGATCTATGGATGAGCATCAATATCTTTTCAGGATTTGGTCATGTTCTTTATGAAGTAACGTTTGCATTACTTCCCTTATTAATTTTCTTTTTATTTTTCCAATTTTTCATATTAAAGTTACCATTAAAAAAACTAGTTGATATCCTAATAGGGATGTTCTTAACTTTTTGGGGATTGGCTTTTTTCTTACAAGGTGTTCATATTGGTTTTTTACCGGCTGGAGAAATGATGGGAACGATATTAGGAAATAAAGATTATTTATGGATCTTGATTCCTATTGGTTTTATCTTAGGCTTTGTTGCAACTTTTGCAGAACCAGCTGTTCGGGTTTTAAATCATGAAGTTGAGAAAGTATCAGGAGGTTATATTCCTCAAAAAGTTATGTTATTTACATTATCAATAGGTGTTGCTATTTCAATCGCTTTATCGATGGTACGAATCATTTTCGGAATCCCGTTATGGTATTTTATTATTCCAGGATATTTACTAGCATTACTACTCATCTTTTTTTCAACGAAGACATTTACGGCCATTGCCTTTGATTCAGGCGGGGTTGCCACTGGTCCAATGACCGTCACCTTTATTGTGGCAATGACAGTCGGCATCGCCTCAGTCATTGATGGGCGCGACCCGTTACTTGATGGATTTGGAATGATTGCTCTAGTTGCTCTTTCTCCCATCTTGTCAGTCCTGACATTAGGATTACTCTATGGCCGAAAGGAGAAGGAAAATGAACGAACTTTTGAATATGAATCATAAGCTGCTTATTACGATCGTAAAAAAAGGAGCAGCATCTAAAATAGTAAAAGCTACCAAAGCAGCGGGTGCTGAAGGCGGTACAATTCTTTTCGGCAAGGGCACTGGTATTCATGAGAAAAAAACCTTCCTAGGAATTACGATAGAACCTGAAAAAGAATTAATTCTTACATTAGTACCGGTTGAAAAAATTGATAGTATCCTTACTGCTGTCAATAAAGCCGGAAAATTAGATAAACCCGGTAATGGCATTGGTTTTGTTGTAGATGTAAAAAAAGTAGCTGGAATCGTACATCTTTTAAAATTACAAAACCAAAATACTAACGAAGGTGGTTAACAAATGGATAATCCTAATTTTTATGATCTTATTGTTACAATTGTTAACAAAGGGTACTCTGAAAAGGTTGTCGATGCCTCAAAAAAAGCGGGCGCTGAAGGTGGTACAATTATCTATGGAAGAGGTACTGGAATTCATGAACAGGCGAAGTTATTTTCAATTCAAATTGAACCTGAGAAAGAATTAATCCTTACCTTAATTACTCGCGATAAAACAGATGAAGTCCTAAACTCTATCATGATTGAAGCAGAGCTAGATAAACCGGGGAAAGGAATTGCCTTTGTTCTTGAAGTTGAGAGAACTGTCGGCATTAATCACATCATGAATCGCATGCTGAATGAAGTATATGATGCTGACTCTACTAATGGAGCTAATTAAAAGCGTTAATGCCTCTTACCAACCGTTTCGTATTGTCTTTTACTAAAATCCATTTTTGTTAATAAGGATTGTATTAACTCTCTCATCAAAGCTTAGAATTATTATTAATGAAACAAGTGATTCAATGATAATTATAGGAGAGGATAAGTATCAAAAAAAAACGCTCACACGAGCGTTTTTTTTTTGATACTTATTTTAGATCTTCAAATTCCTTTGCAATTCTTTCTAATGCTTCTTTGATAATTGGTCTTGGGGATGAAATACAAATTCGCTGATAATCCAATCCTTCTTCACCAAATAGTTTCCCATCCTCTAATAGCACATTCGCTTTATTATAAATCCGGTCATGAACCTCTTCAGGTGTTATACCATACCCAGTAAAATCGAGCCACATTACGTATGTTCCTTCAGGGCGAGTGACTTTTACTTTTGGCATTCGTTCTGATATAAATTGAATGACATATTGTATTGTCTCATCCAAATACTCTTTAAGTTGTTCTAACCAGTCTTCTCCTTCATGATATACAGCAATTAAAGCAGCTATTGTAAACGGTGATGGCAAATGAAATCCCAGCGCTTCACTATATGTTTTTTTCAAGTCAGGATTAGAAATAATAACATTTGTACAATGGAGTCCAGCAACATTAAATGTTTTATTAATTGCTGTCAGTGTAATAATGTGGTCGGGATTCTCGGTTGTATTTACAATCGGAATAAACGTTTGATCACATCGGATAAGATCACCATGAATTTCATCAGCAATAATCAATACACCATTGTCCGCACATATCGTAGCCAATTTATTCAGCTCTTCTTTTGTGAAAATTCTTCCCGTCGGATTGTGAGGATTACATAGGATAAATAGCTTTGTTCTTTCATCCTTTGCCTTTTCCTCAAAGTCTTTAAAATCAATCGAATAATAACCCTCTTCATTATAAAAAAGGGCATTATTTATCAGTTGTCTTCCGTTCCCTTCAATTGCTGAGGTAAAAGGCGGATAAATAGGACGCTGGATAATAACTCCATCTCCTGGGTCAGTATAAGCTTTTACAGCAACATTGACTGCATGAACAGTCCCAGGGCTATAAATGATATCATCCTTTTTAATGTCCCAGTTATGTCTCTTCTTGAACCAATGTTGAATTGCTGTATAATATTCCTCGGGAAAGACTGAATACCCATAAATTCGGTGATCAACTGTTTTATGAAGAGCATCTACTAAAGGCTGTGGCACCGGAAAATCCATATCAGCGGTAAACAATGGAATCGTCTCTTCATCATATCGTTCCGTAAGTCCCGCCTGCTTAATTAATTCCTCACCATCCCATTTCAACGAATATGTCCCTCTTCGATTTATCACTTCATCAAAATTATATTTCAAAGTTACATATCCCCCTTTGAAGTTTAGAGTGTAGAGTTGCAGAAAGTAAATTCTAGATAAGTCCATTTTTAAAACCTCTAAGAAATAACCCCAAAAGATCTTAACTCTAAACTCTACACTCTAAACTCATAACTATTCATACACTTTCAACTTTCAACTATAAACTAATCCTCCCACCTATATGTCCAAAAACGTTCATTCTTAATAAAGTTTATAAGTTCAGGATCTCTTTCTTCTAATTTTCTCGATAGCTCTGGCACTAAGCCTTCGAACCCTGAAATTTGTGAGCGATGAGACTGTATGCAATTCAGTTTCTTATCGATAACTGAACTAACATCTATGTGTACATCAGGTTCCCCAAGCTCTTCATGGGAATTATGGGAGAATGCAAGGCAATATAATGTTGGTCGCTCATCGATCGCTAGGCGCTTCAATGCATAAACTACAGCTTCTCCTGTAGCATTATGATCAGGATGAACACTATAGCCTGGATAGAATGTAATAATTAATGACGGATTTATCTCCTCAATCACCGAATAAAGTTGTTCCGCTAGTTTATCCTTGTCTTCAAATTCAATTGTTTTATCATGCATACCCATTTTTCTTAAATCGGTTAGCCCAATTGCCTTGCATGCATTGTTTAACTCTTCTTCACGAATCATTGGCAATGTTCTACGATTTGCAACCGGTGGATTTCCCATGTTTCGTCCCATTTCACCTAACGTAAGACAAACATAAGTTACAGGGATACCACTTTCAATATGTAATGCCATTGTTCCAGAAACCCCAAATGCTTCATCATCAGGGTGAGGAAATATTACAAGAATATGTTTTTCCATTTGCTATCATTCCTTTAAAAAGGTTGTTTACTTATTTGAAATGCTACTGCTAATTTTCCATCGGGATCATGACCAGCAAGAATAAGGCGATCATCATGATGATCTTCTTCCCAATCAGTTAAGCCTTCCGCATATACCCAGCCATTTTCTAGCTTCAACCCAACTCGGAAGGGGTTATCCCCTGTAATTTTCCCATGCTCATAATTAATTTTTCCGTTTTTAATGAAAGCACCTACATTTATTTTTGTGCGTCCATGGTGTGTTGAATACGCACCATTTGTTGTTTCTAAATGGAGATAAACATCTTGGTTCGCCAACTGGTTTATTGCTTTCTGAACCTTTAATGTATCAATTCGTTTCACATTTTTTCCTCCTAAAAATAACGGATTCTAGAATATCGTTTTCTACATGCTACATGTCTATTTACCATTTTAACCTAATTTCAAATATTTTTCAGATATCTAGCTTAGTAGTTGCAAAATCATGTTAGTCTATAACAAAATAAGGACTACCAATTCCAATGGATAGTCCTTATTTTTTATTTAATTTTTTCATAAGTTTCTTTATTACAGATCACATATAGTACTGCATCACTCGGTATTATTTCTTTTAAACGCCGATTAATATCCAAATGATCACGATCTGCAATAAGCGTTGCCCCTTGCTCAAGTAGCTCTACAAATGCATCGTGAAAGGTTACCCATTCTTCTTTTTTTCTAATCTTATATAAATCTTCCCCATGTTGTCGACTAATTAATTGAGAATAGAGTCTACTCACACCTTTATATAATGCCGAACGAACAGCTAGCCTAGATATTGTTTCTTGCGATAAGATGAACTCATCAACTTTCACATGTGAAAAGTTTGCAATATGTTTTTCAATCATAACTTCAACAGTTGTATGTACATTTGGAGCCAATCGCTCTGCTGTAATGGATACAGATAATGTTTTGGCATCTCGTAAGGCAGGGTCTTGGATTTTATCATCTGAAAAAACAATCACTGACTTCGCCTCTGAAATATTTGCTTTTTCAAACGTCTCTTCCTCGGTAGGATCACCTTGGATGAAGTGCACCCGATTTTGTCCTAGATCAATCGGAGACTTTTCCAGATTATCAATAATTACAATTTCAGCTGATAAATTTGATTCGAGAATTTCCTGAACGGCCGATTCCGTTTTCTTTCCCCATCCTATAATAATAATGTGATTTTCTTTTGTATAAGCCACTTTCCCTTCCTCCCTCTTCCGTCTAAAAATTGTAAATGCATCGACTATTTTTCCAATCACCACACCCAATAACCCAATACCAATCAAATACATCAACACAGCAAAAAGCTTACCCGCATTCGTTACGGGAGAGTAATCACCGTAGCCTACGGTCGAAAAAGTAGTCAAAACAAAATAGAATGAATTTAGGAGAGTCTCAAAGTTATCAGGTTCTAAGAGATAAACAAAGAAAGTGCAAAATAGAACAAAGCTAACAGTAAACAAAAGTAACGTTAGATTTCTCATTTTTAATAAAGATAACCCTAATTTTAGAAAAAAGTGCATATAAATTATCTCCTTTTATTTGAACAGTACTGTTAACTACCTATTTACAATATCAAATCCTTTAAAGCTGTTTCTAAATGGGTATATGTGAACGTAAACCCATGTTCTTGCAGTCTTTTTGGGATACAGTTTCTTCCAGTTAAAGCTAGGCTAGGTTCAGTTTTCATCATGACATAGGCCCCTAGCCAAACAAAGGGTGTCGGTGCTGGTGGAGTCCAGCTTTTGCCCATTACTTTTCTTAATGTTGACATAAATTCTTTATTGGTTACTGGACTTGGACCAGTTGCATTATAAATTCCATTATATTTGTTGTTTTCAATTGCCTGTAGGAACATATTATTTAAATCATCAATATGCAACCAACTAATATATTGAGTCCCCGATCCTACAGTTCCGCCAAGATTATATTTTACTAATTTTAATAATGGCTCAAGCGCGCCTCCATTTTTTCCTAATGCAAAGCCAATCCTTAACAACACTTGTCTTGTTTTTGAGAAGGATTCCCTGAAAAACTCCTCTTCCCACAATTTACATACATGGACAGAAAAACCAGTACCATATGGTGAATCTTCAGTACATTTTTTTCGTGTATCGCCAAAGATCGCTAATGAGCCAGCTTGAACAAAGGCTTGAGGAGGATTTTGACAATGACGAATTGCATCTTGAAGTACCTTAACAGAATCAATTCTAGAAGAAATAATCTCTTCCCGGTTGGCCTTGGTATAAATGCAATTTACACTTTTGCCTGTAAAATTAACAACTGCATAGCTTCCTTCTAATTCATCGGCCCATTGATCGAGATGAGCCCCATCCCATTGAACATAGGTAATATCCTCACTAATTGTAGGCTTATTCCTAGTTAAAATAACTACTTGATATCCCTTTTTTTTTAAAAATATAGCAAGCTCCTTCCCTAGAAACCCAGAGCCACCTGCAAGTATTACTTTTTTTCTCATCTAAACAACCTTTCTATCTGTAAAATAAAATGGTATTGCCATAATTAAGAACACAATACCCCACTATACTTGACGTATAAGAATATCATCATTATCGTGTAAGTAGAGAGATATTAAGTTAGGAGGAAAAGGAATGGCGATTGTTTTATTTGATGGCATATGTAATTTCTGTAACCATAGTGTTCAATTTATCATTCATAGAGATCCACACGGCTATTTCCAATTTGCTTCCCTTCAAAGTGAGATTGGGAAAAAATTAATAAAAGACTATAACATCCCAGATGATCTTAATAGCCTCATCGTCATTGAAGACAATAAATACTATGTTAAATCATCAGCTGCCTTAAGAATTTCCAAAAACTTACGTGGACCTTGGAAAATTTTTTACCTTTTCCTTATCATTCCAAAACCTTTTCGAGACATGGTCTATTCATTCGTTGCCAATAACCGCTACCAATGGTTCGGAAAAAGTGAGAGCTGTCAAATTCCGTCCTCTGAAATACGGAAGCGATTTTTGGAGTAGTTTTCCTAAAAAATATTATCTACATTAAATGATTTTCCTCTCATTTTTTATCTTGATACTTTTCCAGACACTCCTTACAAATGCAAGCTTTGTTTCTTTTTTTCTCAGGGACAAGCTTAAAAATCCCTTCAGGAAAAAACGCAGTACTACACCAGCAGGTAGCCTCACCTCGTTCATTTCCGCAGTCATTATCTTTATTACAGAGTGGACATTTCTTTGGATTGGTCATGTTCAGTCCCTACCTTTTATTTCAGTTTTCTTCCATTACTTTACTATATTCGAATCTAAGTGATTACCTACATTCTAACATAATTTTACTAATTTATAAGTATTCTAAATTTATCATGATTAAACAGTAGAACTTCATAAAATAAAGCGAAAAACATACATATAGGTTAAAAGATCAAATGAAAAGGAGAACACAATTTGCAAAATGACCTAAATGTGGAAAATTTCCAGAATCCTAAAGAACGAGACGCACATCATTACCGCTCGTTACTCGACTCTCTTCGTCAAGGAGGTTATATTTTATATGCAAGACATGCAGAAGCAACTGTAGGTACAGATCAACCCAATCTTAACTTTTTTGATTGTTCAACACAAAGAAATCTTTCAAACAGAGGACGAACACAAGCTGCTACTTATGGAGCTATACTTAGCAGACTCCGAATTCCTCTTATAAATCCTGTTATCACTAGTCCTTTTTGCAGAAATAGAGAAACTGCTGAAATTGCTTTTGGTAGACAGTTTGTTCAAGTTGATCCATTTTTGGTTCAAATTTACAACTTAAGTCAACCGCAAAATCAAGAACAGCTAGTAAGAACACTATACGCTCTTCGTTTAATGTTAGAAGTCCCACCTCCACCAGGAAGAAATAAGGTAATCATTGCTCACAGCTTTCCTACTGGGGTTGGACTAGGTGACATATCAAATATGGGGACTGTGATCGTGAGACCGCTTGGTTTTGGTAACGGTTTTGAAGTGATCGGAAAGTTATCTTTAATACAGCTATTTCGTTTAAGTGATTAGATTCGACCATAGCCTTTATTAAAATGAAAAATACCAGTACTCTTTTTATGATAGATGTAATTCATTCCCTTATCACCCATTATATTATTCTAAAAAAATGATACTATCTCTTATCAATTCAAATATACATGTAAGTAGGGGGGAATGAATAAATGTTTGATTGGATACCACTACTTTTTTCAATAATATTATTAAGTCTAGATGGATTCGTTATTGCCTTTATTTTTGGACTAAAGAAGATTCGAGTGAAGCTTACAGCGTTAATGGTTATCGCAATATTTACAAGTTTTATCATGCTTTTCGCCCTCTTTTTTGGACATGTTCTTGGGGAAGTTATTCCGACACGAGGGCTTACGGTTTTTTCAGGAATGCTACTTATTGGTATTGGCGTTTATCAATTAATTAGTGACCCTCCTATCTATAGACCTTCTTTTTTGTTTCAATTAGCCATTATTATTAATATTGATGGACTAGCATATGGCATTCAGGCCGGTATGAATGGACGGGGATATAGTTTCGCTATTTTTGTTGGGATCTTTATTTTCTTTGCTCTCGTCCTTGGAATCATACAAGGACAAACATTAAAAAATCCTTTGATTGTTAATCACCTTTCAATACTACCTGGACTTATTTTTATTCTATTAGGCTTGAGTAAAATTATCTTTTAATAAACTGGCATGAATCAGGAATTCTAGATTACCGTAAATCTTACACATTCTAAGTTTATGAAAGATGTAAAATTCAATTGAAAGGATGTATGCATTTTGTGGAATAATGCAATGAACTTAGCTGGACCTGTAAATATGTATAGCTACTTTTTAGGATATAATCCCCCTACCACTTTTAATCCGTTTGTGAAATTTCCATCGATCGCTCATTCTGCTTTTTGGTAAATCTAGATGTTCGTGTGGATTATCTTGTTAAACAACAACTCATTAACTATACAAAAATGATACCAGGTAAAAGCACCTGGTATCTTTGAAGTTATTGATTACTAGATTACTAAACTATTATTCCTTTACCTTTAATAATCGTAAGCTGTTTAACGTGACAAGCAATGTAGCTCCCATATCAGCAAAAATTGCTAACCATAATGTTAACCAGCCTGGAATGACTAACAACAACGCTAATGCTTTTATAGCTAATGAAAATGTGATATTTTGCTTAATAATTGCCAGTGCCCGGCGGCTTAACTTAATCGTGTATGGCAATTTTCGTAAATCATCTGACATTAAAGCGATATCAGCTGTTTCTAGCGCCGTATCTGTTCCTGCACCACCCATTGCCACCCCGACGGTAGAAGCGGCAAGGGCAGGAGCATCATTGACTCCATCACCGATCATGGCAACTTTATCGTGTTTTGCTTTAAGATCTTTAATGACATTTAATTTATCTTCTGGGAGCAGATTCGCTTTAATATAAGAAACACCGACTTTATTACCAATTGCCTCTGCAGTTCTTTCGTTATCACCAGTTAGCATAATCGTTTTTTCGATTCCTGCTTGGTGAAGCTTCTCGATAACATCAATTGACGTATCTCGTATTTGATCGGCAATAGCGATACTTAAGAGAATCTCGGTCTCGCTTCCTAACACGATGACAGTTTTTCCTTGTTTTTCTAAATCTGACATCATTTCTTTTCGAGCAGCATCAATACTTCCATGTAATTCCTCAAAAAGAGTTGGACTGCCCACGTAATACAACGTATCATTAACAATTGCTTTTACACCTTTACCAGTGAGTGACTGAAACTCTTCAACTTCTAGACTATGATATTTTAATCTATTTTCCTCAGCTTTTCGTAAGATAGCAGATGCAAGTGGATGCTGGGACCCTTTTTCAATTGCTGCTGTGATTGTTAATAATTGTTGCTCATTTTCTCCGTAAGTGACAATGTCGGTCACCGCAGGAACTCCTTTTGTTAATGTACCTGTTTTATCAAAAGCGATGACTTTCAGTGCTCCTGCCTCTTCTAAGTGAATACCGCCTTTGATCAAGACACCATTTTTGGCGGCATTACCAATCGCCGTAACGATAGCAATGGGTGTAGAGATAACTAATGCACATGGACATCCGACAACTAACACGGTTAATCCACGATAGACCCATTCACTCCAAGCTCCGCCCATAAATAATGGTGGAATAATAACAAGTAAGAGGGCAAACACAATGATAGCTGGTGTGTAATATTTTGCAAATCGATCGACAAACTGTTGTGATGGGGCACGATCAGCCTGTGCTTCCTCTACTAAATGAATAATTTTTGCTAGAGTTGTATCTTCTACTCGCTTTGTTACTCTAACCTCTAGCAGCCCTTCTTCGTTTAATGTTCCAGCAAAAACTTCATCTTCAATCGACTTTGTGACCGGAACACTTTCTCCTGTAATCGCAGCTTGATTAACTGTTGATGTCCCATTTACGACTACACCATCCATCGCTAACTTCTGCCCTGGCTTTACAATCATAATATCGTCCAATTGAATTTCATTAACAGCAACAAGGAATTCATCATTTCCACGGCGTATGAGAGCTTCTTTAGGAGCAATATCCATTAATGATTCAATCGATTGACGAGCTTTATCCATTGAATAACGCTCTAGTGCCTCACTAATTGCAAAAAGGATAACGACAACAGCACCTTCTCCCCACTCGCCGATGGCCGCAGCCCCAATAATCGCCACTGTCATCAATGTCGCCATATCAAAATTTAATCGAACTAAATTTTTAAGCCCTTTCGTAAAAAGTGAATATCCTCCGATTATGATAACCGCTGCATAACCTATAGTAGGAAATAAGTGCCCTTCACCGTATTGTAATTGCAGAAAAAAACTTAGAAACAATAGTACTGCTGCTAGATAGACTTTAAGATTTCCTTTTTGTCTCCAAAACGGAAGTTGCTCTACTTTTTGCTCAGATTCATTCCTAACTTTTATATTTTCAAACGCTCCTGCTTTTTCAATTTCTTCAATTGTTGTTTTTCCATACACCGTAATTTTCGCTGCACCAAAATTCACTTTTACATCAGAAACACCATCCAGGTGCTTTACGTTCGTTTCGAACTTTTTCGCACAGCTCGCTCAAGTAAAGCCCTGAACGCGATACGTCGTTACTTGTTGTTCAGACATTTTCTTCCTTCTCCTTTTTATGTGCTAATGCAATCAAAATCAGCTGATTAACATGTTCATCGTCCAATGAATAAAATGCCAGTTTACCTTCTTTACGGTATTTAACGAGACCTTGCTTTCTAAGTGTCCGTAAATGGTGAGAAGCAGTAGCAACAGAAGAGCCAATAATATTTGCAATATCACAGACACATAGCTCTCCATCTTGGCAAAGTGCATACGTGATTTTAGCCCGATTTTCGTCCGCTAACGCTTTAAATAATTGTGAAACCCCAGAAAAATTTTCCTTATTCACTTCTTTTGATACTCGCTCAACCTTATCTTCATCATAACAATATATTTCACATGTATCTTTATTGCTCATGGTAAAAGATCACCTCATTTACATTCAAATGTTCATTTGAATATATTGTAACACATATCTCAATTCATTCAAATATTCATTTGAATGATAACAACTTAAAATAAGCCTATTTTTCGTCAATCTATGTTTGTTACCATACAGAAGAAGCACCACTTCGGTTAGAAGTGATGCTTATATACTGAGTTATGATTGAAAACAGAAATAAGGAAATCAGATATCTCCCATCAATCTCCTGTCAGATTTCCCTTGTTTCAAATGGTCTTCCATGATACCTTAAAACTATTGATCTCTTTTTTTCGACAATAGAATAGAAGGAGCTGTATTATGAGACACCGTTTCGCTTTATTTACAACAGTTGTCACAATCATTGCCCTGCTTTTAGGCAATCTCGTTGTAGCTACAAACTCAGGTGATGCATGTGGGACATCCTATCCAAAATGTAACGGGGTATGGATTCCTGATTTTACAATCAATGTAGCAATTGAATATTCACACCGTGTTTTTACCCTTTTCCTAGGTTTTTTCATCTTTTTTAATAGTATATTAGCTTGGACAAAACGTTATAAAGGTGAAACAGGCATTAAAGTACTTGCACCACTTACTTCCTTTTTTCTCATTTTCCAAGCACTAACAGGCGGACTAAATGTTATGTTAGGTACGCCACCGGGATTTACAACATTTGATGTTACAAACAGCTTACTATTACTAACTGGCTTAATTTTTCTAATGATTGTATTACAACGGAGGCAAGTCTATGAAATTTCACCAGAGTTAAGAGCAGAAGATCAAAAACTGCAATTAATGAAACTGCCTTCATTAATTGCATTCCTATTCTTATATTTTGAGATTATTCTTGGAGCATTTTTCAAACATACTGGTGCAAGTAAGCTAGCCTTTGATTTACCAGTTGTTCGATCACTTTTTGAGTCAACACTAATTGCAGAAACGATCTATCATTTCCATGGAATTATGACAGGTGTAGTCGTTGTGTACGCGATTTGGTTACTATTCTATACATTACGTACGCAAATGTTTGTTATACCTGCTGTAATCTTTGTCGCATTAGTGTTGTTAAATGGTATCGTCGGAATGATTTCCGTCTACACCAGTTTACCAGCCGTAGTCTCCTCTATTCATATGATGCTTTCGGTATTAACACTTGCTTCAAGCGGCTACATTTTAGGAAAAACATACTTTGGAACGTACTTCCTTGTAAAAAAAGACTAAGGATTGTATCTATTCAAGAAGCCCAAGATTTCCAATAAGGGAAAACTTGGGCTTTTGCTTTTCAACTTTCGACTTTTAACTTTTTTCAACAGGAAGCTGTAAGATGGATACCATGTTGTTAACGGCACTAAACAGAGCTTTTACTGACGAAGTCATAATATCAGTATCAATTCCGCATCCCCAGTATACAGCACCATTCTCAGCAGTAATTCCTACATAAGATACAGCGTTTGATCCTGAGCCTATTTCTAGTGCATGCTGCTTATAGACCAAATCAGTATAATTAATGCCTAATTTCATTTGAAGAGCATTGCTGATCGCATCAAGTCTTCCGTTTCCTACACCTGAAAATTCATATTCTTCACCATTCATCTGGATTGAACAAATTGTTTCATAATGACCATTTTGTGTGTATTTGTAACGGATGAATTCGACTGGTGTGTTAATGTTGACATATTCTTTCATGAAGATGTCATAGATTTCATTCGGCATAAGTTCTTTGTGCTCATGATCTGAAACATTTTTGACATTATATCCAAAGCTTTCACGCATTGCGGCAGGCAGATCAAATCCATACGTTTGCTGAAGGACATAACCAATTCCGCCCTTACCGGATTGACTGTTAATTCGGATAATATCTCCTTCATATTCTCTTCCAATGTCCATTGGATCAATTAATAGATATGGAACAGTCCAGTACTGGCGTTCTTTTTCTTCGCGCCATTTCATACCTTTTGCAATGGCATCCTGGTGTGAACCTGAAAATGCAGTAAAGACAAGCTCACCTCCATATGGATGTCTTTCATGAACCCTCATTCTTGTTAATTTTTCATACTTGGCGATAATCGCAGGAATATTTTCAAAATTCAACTTTGGATCTACTCCGTGTGAAAACATGTTTAAAGCAAGCGTTACAATATCCACGTTCCCTGTTCTTTCACCGTTACCAAATAATGTTCCTTCCACTCTTTGCGCTCCAGCAAGCATTCCTAGCTCAGCATCAGCCACGCCAGTTCCTCGGTCGTTGTGAGGATGAAGTGATAGAATGACATGATCTCTGTAGCCAAGATTATCACTCATATATTCAATTTGACTTGCGTAAACGTGAGGCATCGACATTGAGACTGTAGCAGGTAGGTTGATAATCACCTTGTTATCTGCTGTCGGCTGCCAAACATCAAGTACTTTGTTGCAAATTTCAAGGGCAAAGTCTACTTCTGTGCCTGTGAAGCTTTCTGGTGAATATTGAAATTGGAAATTCCCTTCTGTTTCAGCAGCATGTTTTTTAAGCATTTCTGCTCCAGTTACAGCAATATCGATAATTTCTTCTTTCGATTTTCTAAATACTTGTTCACGCTGTGCCACAGATGTTGAATTGTATAAATGCACGACTGCTTTTTTGGCACCTTTTAGTGCTTCAAATGTTTTTTCAATGATATGATCTCTTGACTGTGTTAATACTTGAATTGTCACATCGTCTGGAATCAAATCTTCTTCAATTAGTTTACGTAAAAAAGCAAACTCGGTTTCTGAAGCAGCAGGAAAACCAACTTCGATTTCCTTGAACCCTACTTCTAGAAGCAACTGAAAATATTCTAACTTTTCCTCAAGACTCATCGGGACGACCAAAGCCTGATTTCCATCGCGTAGATCAACACTACACCAGATAGGTGCTTCTGTAATATACTCCTTCTCTGTCCATTTCAAGCTTTGCACTGGAGGCATAAAGTATCCTCTAGAATATTTATCGATATTTTTCATCCTGACATCCACCTTTTCATTTATATTATTAATTTATTATTAAAATAAAAAGCCCCGTCTCTATAAAAATATAGAGACGAGGCATTGCTCGCGGTACCACTCTAATTGATTAATCATCATAAGATTAACCCACTCATTTCGGTGGCAATCACCACCTATCTTTATAACGGCAGAAAACCGACAGCCCCTACTAATTTGGTTCAGGGAGTAGCTCTTGGATGAGTTCAAAGGCATTAACTACCGATTTTCACCAACCACCGGCTCTCTGAAAAGATTAAACATCCTTTTACTATTTCCAATCTTTGCTTATTATTATTATTTAATTAATTAAATACGATAATATATTGATAAACTCAAGTTGTCAATATTAAATTTATTGAAAATAAAGATTACAATGAATTTGTCTACTTTTTTAAAGATAACAAATTCAGCTTTCAACTTGTTTTACCTACATATAATACCCATTAGTAGTCAATTATAACCATTATCGGTATACTAACTATGATAGAAAATAAATGAACTGGAGGGATCCAAATGCTATATATTGAAATGTGGACTGATTTTGCATGACCATTCTGCTATATTGGTAAGAGGCGTCTGGAGGACGCACTTCAGAAAATGGACTACCCTGTTGAAGTCACTTATCGCTCATTCGAGTTAGATCCTACAATGGAGCGAGATGTTCCATATAATATTTATGAAAAGTTAGCGCAAAAGTATGGAATGAGTATTGAACAAGCGAAATCTAATTGCAAGAACATGGAACAAATGGCAAAGAAAGCAGGCCTAGACTTTCGTTTTGACTCACAAATCTTAACGAATACGTTTGATGCTCACCGTCTGGTCATGTTTGCAAAGACGAAAGGTTTAATGCATGAAATGACGGAACGAATCTTAAAAGCCTATTATTCAGAATCGAAACATATTGGCAATTATAATACACTAACTGAATTAGCTAAGGAAGTCGGATTAGATCCAAAGGAAGTTACAGATATGTTAGCAAATGGAGATCTATCTGAAGAAGTTCGCGCTGACGAACAAACAGCTCAAGAATACGGTATCCGCAGCATCCCGTTTTTCCTTGTTAACAAGAAGTATGCCATTACTGGTGCTCAGCCAACTGAAACATTTGTACAATCATTACAGCAAATCATAGATCAAGATGGACCCTTTACAAAAGGAAATGAAGGCATTTTTTGTGATGATGATGGCTGTGAACTCCCCCCAAAGGGATAATAACGTTTTAAAAAAAGCTGTATCCCTATCTGCTTGTAGATATGTGATACAGCTTTTTTTGAACTTATTTCTCTTTTAAACTGACTTTTTCTTTGACATCCTTATTAACAAGATACGTTGGATAATATCCAGACAATACATCGGCAACATTTTCTGCTGTTTTTCGTTTTAACTCCTCTTCAGCCTCAACCGAATAAAAAGCTGCATGCGGGTTTAGAATGACGTTATCCATTGTAAGTAGCGGGTTGTTTGGTTCAATCGGTTCAATTTCTAATACATCTAGTCCCGCTCCAGCTATCTTTTCCTCCTGCAAAGCTTGAATCAGTGCTTCTTCATCAATCACAGGGCCGCGGGCTGTATTAATAATAAATGCTTCTTTCTTCATTTTGTTAAATTGATCATAACTGATAATTTTTTCAGTCTGTTTATTTAATGGAAGATGAATGGATACGTAATCTGACCGTTCACAAAGCTCATCCAAGCTTACTAATTCAACATTTCTCTCTTTTGCAACTGATTCAGGTACAAAAGGATCATATGCAATGACATCAATGCCAAAAGCTTGTGCCTTTTTCGCAAGTGTTTGTGGAATGTTTCCAAATCCAACAAGACCGAGAACCCGTCCTCTTATTCGGAAAATCGGTACTGCTACTTTAAAATCCCATTTCCCATTTTTTACAGTATTATTTAAATGTGTTATTTTTCGAATGCTTGAGAGCAGCAATGCCATTGCATGATCTGACACCTCATCCAAACAGTAATCAGTAACGTTACCAACAATAATGCCTTTTTCTGTGGCAGCATCGATATCAATTGTATTAAAACCAATCCCATAACGTGAGATGACTTTACATTTTTCAAGGTTTTCAATAACCTTACGACCAATTGGAGCGTATTGATTAATTAATCCATCAGCATCTCTGCATGCTTCAATAACTTCATCTTCTGTTTTACACTGAGCAAATGTTAACTCAACCCCTATCTTATTTAACACTTCTTCTTCTTGTTTGAAAGAATCATATTCATAATCCGTAACTACAACTTTATATTGACTCATATTAGCACTCCCTTATCAATTACGTTATCGCTTTACATCCCTAGGTCCATCTCCAGGATTCATGAATTGCTCAACTGCTTGAAACGTAGGTAAACCCTCTACGTCCCCACTCGTCCCTACAACCATCGCTCCTATTGCATTCGCTCGTTTAACGACTTGATGTAATGGTTCTTTTCGTAAAATTCCACTAATAATCCCAGCAGCAAAGCCATCACCAGCTCCAACTGGGTCTATGACTTGTCTTACCGGAAACCCTTCGACATACCCTTGTTCGTCTTTCGTATGAAAATATGCACCTTTACTTCCGAGCTTTACAATAATGGTTTTATTATCATCCCCCATTAAAGCATGGGCGACCTCTTCTACTTCCGATTCCCCAGTTATGAACTGAGCTTCATCAAGACCTGGTAAAATCACATCTGCTTGCGTTGCAATTTCGGTTAACACTGCCTTTGCTCGTTCTTCTTTCCATAGCTTATATCGAATATTCGGGTCAAAGACAATCATTCTATCATTCTTTTTTGCAATGTCAATTGCTTTCATCACCGTCTCATAGCACGTTTCACTTAATGCCGGTGTAATTCCAGTAATATGTAAAATGCTTGCATTTGCAATATATTCTTCATTCAAATCGATAGGCTCCATTAAACTAGCTGACGAACCTTTTCGATAATAATAGACATTCACATCCTCAGGTGATAATTGCTCTTTAAATAGCAATCCCGTCGGTGCATCCCCAGTGAAAAGGCATGTTGATGTATCCACTCCTTCACCGCGAATGGTTTTGTAAATAAACCTTCCAAATGGATCATCACCTAATTTACTGAACCAACCAACAGAATGACCTAATCTAGCTAATCCAATCGCAACGTTAGATTCTGCACCACCAATTCGTTTTGGAAATTGGTTTATATACTCAAGCGGCAGCATTTGTTCCGCTTGAAAAAGAACCATTGTTTCACCCAATGTTACAACGTCTAATTTGTTATTCATCATACCCAGTCCTTTTCTCAATGTTCTGTCGTTATTTTTTTTCCAAGATTTTAGTATCAGTTTCCTCAGCAACAATGACGATATCAGTCATATTAATAAACAGCCCCGTTTCAACGACACCAAGGAGTAGCTTTAACTGTTGATGAAGTGTAGCTGGATCAGTAATTACACCAAAGTCACAATCAACGATATAATTCCCATTATTCGATACGAAAACTTCTCCGTCTCTCTTTCTTAAATTTGTTGTACATCCTAGCTTTGCAATTTTTCGTGCTGTATTTTCCCACCCGAATGGAACAACTTCAACTGGTAATGGAAACGCCCCGAGCTGATTAACCAATTTACTGTCATCAGCAACAATGATCAACTTATCAGCTGCATCATTAACAAGTTTTTCACGAAGTAATGAACCACCGCCACCTTTTGTCAGGTTAAATTGGGGATCGATCTCATCAGCCCCATCAATTGCCAAATCTAACCTGCTTACTTCAGAAAAATAAACAAGTGGAATGCCAAATTCCTTTGCCCATCCCTCCGTTCTTAATGAGGAAGGAACTCCTCTTACCCTAAAGCCATTACGTACTTGTTCACCTAATTTCTTCAGCATCCAATAGACGGTCGATCCTGAGCCTAATCCGATTGTCATTCCATCTTGAATATATTCAACTGCTTTTTCACCAACTGCTTTTTTCTTTTCTTCAACATTACTTAACAAAATACCACCTCAATTAGTATTTACAAAACCGAATAAAAGTTATTTACGTTGTTTCTCGTTTAACCAACGTTACTGGTAAAACGATTTTTGATTGTGAAGGCTTTTCTTTTTTCTCGATAAACTGTAATAGAATTTCTGAAGCTTTCTCACCTAACTCTTCTTTCTGTTGATTAATCGTCGTAAGTGTCGGATAGCTGTAATGACCAATTGAAATGTTATCGAAACCGACCACCTTCACTTCATTACCGACTTGTATTTTATTCTCTCGCAGTCCGTATAAAGCGCCCATAGCGACCAAATCATTACATGCAAAAATCCCATCAAACGAAATCTTTCTTTGAATAAGCGAGCGAACGCATTTTGCTGCATGCTCAGCATCAAATGTTATATGTTGCACTAATTCAGAGTCAAAAGGTATATCATATTTTATTAATGCCTCACGATATCCTTGTAATCTTTCATTCATTGGTACAATATCCCGTTTATCCCTCAGTAGAACAATTCTGCGACAACCTTGCTTAATTAACTCTTCCGTTGCGATAAATCCACCTTGAAAATTATCAGATTCAACTACAGTAAATTCATCAGTCATATATTCACGTTGATTAATACATACAATCGGTAAATTCTTTTTCAGAACTTGTTTTGGAACAGTCATCGTGCCCGAAATATAAATTAATCCGTCAACCCCACGTGATTCCAAATCACGAATGATTAGACTTTCCTTCTTCGGGTCTTCACTTGTATTGTAGATATAGATGGAATACCCATTAGGATAAAAATAATTTTCAATTGCCAAAGCAATCGTTGCAAAATATTCATTCGTAATATCAGGCACAATAATACCAATCGTTTTTGAATGACTTGTTCGTAAACTTTTAGCAACTACATTCATTTGGTAATTATGTTTATCAAGCAGTTCTACTATCCGCTGCTTTGTCTCCTCAGAATATCCTCCACTATTATTCAGGACGCGAGAAACCGTTGCCGTTGATACCCCTGCTAATTTCGCAATTTCTTTGACTGTTACCATTTTTACTCCGACCATTCCGTATGAAATGAGCCTTCTTTATCGGTTCGTTTGTACGTATGAGCTCCAAAGTAGTCGCGTTGTGCTTGAAGAAGATTTGCAGGAAGAGTTTCACTGCGGTAACTGTCATAATATGTTAAAGAACTTGAAAGTGCAGGTACTGGGATTCCTGCCTCGATGGCTGTGATAACCGTCCTTCTTAAGGAGGTCTGATAGGTTTGAACAACATCATTAAAATATGGAGCAAGTAATAAATTCGCTAAATTGTAATCTTGATCAAAAGCATCTTTAATTTCCGTTAAAAATTGTGCACGTATTATACACCCGCCTCGAAACGTCATCGCAATTTCTCCATAAGGAAGCTTCCATCCAAACTCTTCAGATGCTGCTCGCATTTGCGCAAAACCTTGTGCATATGCACATAATTTACTCATATATAACGCCTTTCTGATTGTTTCAATGAACTCTTCACGATCTGATATTGACAATTTCTTTTGAGGTCCCATAAGAACTTTACTCGCATTCACTCGCTCTTCTTTCATTGAAGAAATAATACGTGCAAATACCGACTCTGTAATAACCGATAACGGAACTCCTAAATCGAGGGCATTTTGACTAGCCCATTTCCCTGTCCCTTTTTGGGCAGCTGTATCAAGGATAACCTCAATGAGGGGCTTACCTGTTTCAGCATCGACCTTTGTGAATATATCTCCAGTTATCTCTATTAGGTAACTATTTAACTCACCATTATTCCATTCAATAAAAACTTGATGTAGTTCTTCAGCATTTAAACCGAGAACTTGTTTTAGAAGAAAATAGGATTCTGAAATCAATTGCATATCACTATACTCAATACCGTTATGAACCATTTTTACATAATGACCTGCACCACTACTTCCTAAATAGGCAAAACAAGGAGCCCCATCCACTTTGGCAGAAATCGCTGTTAATATTGGCTTGACTAACTGAAAAGCCTCTTCTGATCCAGCAGGCATAATGGCAGGTCCATACAAAGCACCTTTTTCACCACCAGAAAAGCTAATATCCATATAATGAATTCCAAGTTTACTTAGCTCATTATGCCGCTTTATCGTTTCTTTAAAATATGAGTTTCCACCATCAATGACAATATCCCCTCTCTCTAGATGTGGCAGTAGTGACTGAATCATTTCATCTGTGGCTGTGCCAGCTTTTACAATTAGTAAAATTTTCCTCGGACGCGCTAATGAACGAATAAACTCATCTAGACTATATGTACCGTGAAATTGCTTTTCCACTCCGCTTTCTTGCAGGAATTCGCCCGTTTTTTCTGCCGAGCGGTTGTACAGGGCAACTGAGTAGCCACGGCTCTCAATGTTTAAGGCTAGGTTTTTCCCCATAAGCCCAAGGCCGACTACACCTATATCTTGTTTTCCCACTAAAACAACAACTCCTTCACGTAATCGATTACCTAATTATTCTATTAAAAACATAAAATTTCAGCAATAATTTTTTTTATATAATGAGTTTATTCTATACAAAAACAGGGAATTTATCCTATGTACATACATAATTATCTTTTTATTACAATGTAAAGATAATATTAAAATTCACATAAGCAGTTGCTTTTATGAGTATAATTTTGTTAAAATCACTAATATCAATTTTCGATATTGAAGTCCGATATAGCATTTTGAGGTGGTATTGAAATGGAAGAAAAAGTATTGAGGAAATTGTTTTTAGGCTTTATTCATATTCATATTTTACATCATGCAAAAGAACATCCTATTTTCGGTTTATGGATGCTTGAGGAGCTCAAGGAGCATGGTTACAACATTAGTGCCGGCACTCTATATCCGATCCTTCACAACATGGAATCTGATGGTCTTTTACAAAAAGATGAAAAAAAAGTTGAAGGCAAAATTAGAAAGTATTACACAACAACCCAAAAGGGAGACATTGTGCTAGTAGAAGCCCGAAAAAAAGCATATGAGCTTTTTAAAGAAATTAAGGAATAGGAGGTACAAATTAAATGGAACAAGAAAAAAAGAATGTTAGTTTGAAAGCATTACTAGAGATTTTAATTGTCTCGACTAGATTGGGATTCACATCGTTTGGAGGACCAATTGCCCACCTTGGCTATTTCCACGAAGAATATATACGCAGAAGAAAATGGATGGATGAAAAAAGTTATGCTGACTTAGTTGCTTTATGTCAGTTTCTCCCAGGGCCTGCTAGTAGCCAAGTTGGCATTGGGATTGGTGTCATGAGAGCCGGTGTATTAGGTGGCATTGTTTCTTTTATTGGCTTTACACTCCCATCTGTGATCGCCTTAATTGTTTTTGCCATACTTTTACATAACTTTGGATTTGAAGATGCTGGTTGGATTCATGGTTTAAAAATCGTCGCCGTAGTTGTGGTTGCTCATGCGATTTTGGGAATGGCCAAAAATTTAACACCTGACTTACAACGAAGAACAATTTCCTTGTTTGCCATTGTTGTCACCTTATTATGGCAAACCGCTTTTACACAAGTGGCTGTCATTCTATTAGCAGGATTTGTTGGCTATTTACTCTATAAACAACAAACAATAGATGATTCAGCAACGAACGTAAACTTTCCCATTAATCGACGCTTTGGAGCCATTTGTTTAACTCTATTCTTTGGCTTACTTATCGTCCTTCCTATCATCAGAGAGGCGACAGCATTAAACTGGGTAGCCATGTTTGATAGTTTTTACCGCTCTGGTTCGCTTGTTTTTGGTGGTGGTCATGTTGTCTTACCGTTACTTGAACGTGAATTTGTTCCTACTGGCTGGCTAAGTGAAGAAGAATTTCTCGCAGGTTACAGTGCAGCTCAAGCAGTTCCTGGACCGCTATTTACTTTCGCTGCTTATATTGGTGCTGTGATTAACGGCTGGCAAGGCGGTTTATTAGCAACGATTGCAATTTTTTTACCAGCTTTTCTTCTCATACTTGGTACATTGCCGTTTTGGGATACGTTACGTAGAAATACGAAAGTAAAAGGTGCGCTTATGGGCGTTAATGCCGCAGTTGTTGGAATCCTAATTGCGGCACTCTATCACCCAATCTGGACGACTTCCATTTTATCTACCGTTGATTTTGCCTTTGCCGCAATTTTATTCAGTATGTTAGTGTATTGGAAATTGCCGCCTTGGGTAATCGTCTTAACAGGAGCCATTGGTGGTTTTCTCTTAAGCTTTCTTTGATCTTTAATAATTTTAAGGATGGTATTAATTGATTTATGAATAGGCTAAAATCAATGAAAATGATAAAATAATTGGTATACAGAAAAAAGGGAGAGTAAGATATGAACAAAACTGAAGCAATTGCACGAAGAATTCTAGGCTGGAAATTAAACAGCTGGGATAAATGGTATGACAGTGAAAAAGAGACGATCATTCATGATTCTGAATTTCAACCCGAGCAAAATCTTGTTCATGCAATGCTCATCGTCGACCGATTAGAAAAGGTCGGATTTACTTATATTAAAAATGGAGATTATGAGGTTTGCTTTAAAAACGAATTTCATACAATATGCGATACAGGTGATACATTAGCAGAAGCAATAACAAATGCTGCTCACTTAATAGCAGACAGAACATCTAAAGCAGATGACTGGTTATAAAAAACCTGGGGAAAATTTCCCCAGGTTTTTGGTCATTTATTTCCTTTTACGCCTCTTGAGGCGGAGTTGTTCGTTTAATAAATAGTGCGATGATGAAAGCAATAATCGCGAAGACTAGCCCAACTGTAAATGAAGTTTGAACTCCTTTTGTCATTGCCGCTGCTACTTCATTCGGTAACGTCGGGTCGCTTACACCGCTTAGCTGTTTTGATTGCACAGAAGACATAATACTAATAAACATCGCTACCCCAATTGCTCCGGCTACTTGCTGTAACGTATTTAGGATTGCTGTTCCGTGCGGATAATGCTTTCGTGTCAATTCATTTAACCCATTCGTTTGACTCGGCATCATAATCATGGCTATCCCAATGTTTAATAACGTAAATAATACTGTTAACATGATAACAGATGTTGATTGAGAGACAGTTGAAAATAACCACATGACGATCACAATAATCATTGTCCCTGGGATGACTAGTTTTCTTGGTCCATACCGATCAAATAATCTTCCTGTAATTGGTGACATTAATCCGTTAAGGAGTCCCCCTGGTAATAGAATTAAACCAGCTGTAAGTGCTGATAGTGCAAGTGGTCCTTGTAAAAATAACGGCAAGATAATAATTGTTGAAAATAATGTCATCATCATAATGATTAATAAGAGTGCTGTAAGTGAAAAGGTTAGGGACTTAAATACACGAACATCAAGAATCGGCTCCTCTAGACGTAATTGGCGCCAAACAAATAATGTAATCGAGATCGCTCCAATAATAAAGGATAAATACACTTCAGGACTAAAGAGCCCTGCTTCTCCTTCACCAGCACTACTAAAAGCAAACACAATTCCCCCAAAACCAAACGTTGACAATAGTATTGAAAGAATATCAACTTTCGGTCTTGTTACCTTTGTTACATTTACTAAGTAAACATAGGCAAACACAATTGAAAAAATCGCAAATGGCACTACACTAAAAAACAACCAACGCCAATCGAGTGATGCAATAATAATTCCTGATAATGTCGGACCAATTGCCGGAGCAAACATAATAATGAGTCCGATTGTCCCCATCGCCCCACCTCGTTTATGTGGAGGATATAATACTAGTACCGTATTCATTAATACAGGCAACAACAACCCTGTTCCACTCGCTTGAATTAGACGACCGATCAGTAAAACGGAAAAGTTAGGTGCCAACCCACATACGATCGTTCCAATCGTAAACACCGTCATTGCCCCGATAAACATCTGCCTTGTCGTAAACCATTGCATAAATAATGCCGAAACAGGCACTAGTATTCCCACAACAAGCATAAAACCAGTCGATAACCATTGAATAGTTGATGGTGTTACTTGCAGCTCTCGTATAAGATCTGTAAAGGCAATATTTAATAATGTTTCATTTAATATTGCAAAAAAGACCCCAATAATTAACGACATCATAATCGGTAATCTTTTGATCTCATTTTCTTCTATACTATGATTATGTTCTAAATTCATATTTTCCGCTTGCATATCATTAGTTCCCTTCTTGATGTATTGTTAGAATAACATTATACAAATCTCCCACAGAAAAAGGAAAACAAATGCTTCCTAGCTATATAACTATAAGAACATTCCCTGGAACTGTCAAGATGTAAAAATGAATTTACAGTGAATCCCTCCACCCTTGTTTGGTCATAGAAAAAAGGAAAGAGAGATAATGCCTCTTTCCTTTTTCGCGTCATGATTTTATTTCACTAAATCTTTCCTAAGCGGTGTGAATACGTCCAAAATAATGCAATCCTCTAACACTTTAACACGATGTTCAACATTTGATGGAATATATTGAATATCTCCCTTAGAAAGCAGTCTTTTCACTCCGCCCACTTCAAATTCAACAGAGCCAGCTTCAATATAACTAATCTGCTCCTCAACATGCTGATCCACATCACCATGGAAATCTTTTTTTAATTCAACTTTAACAAACATTAAAGAACCTTGATTATTTAAAATCTCTCTTTTAACCATATTTAAATTTCCTTTCTACCTATCAGACACTAAAACAAACCTGGACTGATTAATTTCGGAATATAAAAAGCAATATCCGGGAAGAATGCAACAAACAATAAGACAACAATGACGACGGCGATATATGGAATTACTGACTTAAACGACTTTTCGATCGATATATTCCCAATTTTGGCCGCAAGTAATAAACATAATCCATAAGGCGGTGTTACTAATCCAACCGCTAACGTCATAATCGTTATTAAACCAAGTAGTACAGGACTAATTTCAAAGTATAGGGCAACCGGCAGAATGACTGGGATGAATAAAATCATCGCTGGAATCGCATCCATAAATGTACCAATAAATAAGAAGAAAAGAATGATAATTAATATAAAGACCCATTTACTACTAATATTGTTTGCAAAGAATTCCTGTGCCCATGTTGCTAATTGATAATAACTTAACAATTCACCAAGCGCACTAGCAGCTGCTAAGGCGAATAATGATAATGAACTTAATGTTAACGTATCTACCATAATTTTTGGCAAATCTTTAATTTTTAACGTCTTATAATAGAACATACTTACTAACAGCGTATAGAGTGAAGCGAATGCTGCTGCTTCTGTTGCGGTAAAGATTCCACTAATGATACCACCAATCAAAATAACTGGTGTCAGTAAAGCAGGAAACGATTCCATAAACAGCTTCGTAAACTTTGAAAATGATGTTCGTTCGTATTTTGGATATCCGCGTTTAACAGAATAATAATAGATTAACAGCATCATACCTAAGCCTACTAAAACACCTGGAACAATACCTGCCAAGAATAATGCCCCTACTGATGCATTTGTTAAACCAGCAAAGATAATCATTGGTATACTTGGTGGAATAATAACTCCGATCGTTGAAGATGCGGCTGTAACACTTACAGCTGTTGCTGTGTCATAGCCTTGCTTTTTCATATTTGGGATAAGGATTTTTCCAACTCCTGCTGTATCAGCTTGAGATGCACCTGAAACACCAGCAAAAATCATTGATACTAAAATATTTGCATGGGCCAATCCACCGCGAATATGACCAACAATAGAAAGCGCGAAATCGATTAACTTTTGCGAAATTTGACCATGATTCATTAAATTCGCAGCAAGAATAAATAAAGGTACCGAAAGTAAAACGAACGAATTCAGTCCATTTAACATTTTTACTGGAACTGTTACTTCAGGAATATATGGAACATTAAGGATACCCATTAATGCCACAATTCCGATAACAAAAGCAATAGGGACGCCAATAAACATTAAGATGAGGAACATTGCGACTAATAAGATTCCCATTATTCACTTACCTCCCCTACTACCACTTGTTTTGCATTCTTTACAATATGATTAATTAAATAGATCACCATAGTGATAGCCATAACAGGAAGGGCTAACCACACATAACCCATTTTAATCATTGGTAATGTTGTCCAAGTGTAGTTCCAAAAGCTTGATAATGCAGTTAAGCTGTAATAAAACAATCCTGCACAGAAAACTAAGAGGATCATATCAATCACAATCAAGAGAGTTACTCTGGCCTTGCCTTTTAACAATTTTGATAAAAGATCAAAACTAAAATGATCCTTTCGGTTGACCATAACGGCTGCTCCCATAAAAATGGCCCAAATAAATGAATTTGTCGCTACTTCTTCTGTCCAAATGACTGAGATACCTAGATAGCGACTTATCACTTGGATGAGAATAGCAAAAAAGAAAATTGCTAAAAAGATAACACCTACTGTTAACTGGATTTTTTCTAGTAGTCTAATAGCCATATTTCCACCTTCTTTTTAGAAGAGTAAAGGGAGGAACACAATTGTGTCCTGTGTCCTCCCTTTTCGTTTCTACCTATTACTTTAATTCGTAAATTTTATTTAATAACTCAACAACACCCATATCTTGAGCAGCTTTCTCATGAAGCGGCTTCGCAATTTCGATAAATGGAGCACGATCAATTTCGTTAATTTCTGCACCATCTTCAATTGCTAATTGCTTGTACTCTTCTTCTTGAGTATATAACGCCTGACGCTCAGCTTCGACAGATGCTTCCGCAGCAGCAAGTAAGATTTCTTTTTGCTCATCAGTTAATGCATCAAATTTCTTGCCGCTAATTAATAATAGACGAGTTGTGTAGTCATGCGCTGTTTCTGTTGTATATTTTCCGTTTGGTGTCTTGTGATGATTTTGTTGCACGAAATAAGGGTAAGCATTTTCAGAAGAATCAACAACATTTTGTTGTAATGCTTGATATAACTCTCCCCAAGCTACAGATGTTGGGATTGCGCCGACTTGTTGCCAGTACTCTGAAACTACACCAGACGTTTGTGTTCGAATTGTCATTCCTTTAATGTCTTCAATTGATTCTAAAGGCTTTTTACCGTAATAGTGTCTTACACCGGCTGTCCAATATCCAATAATCTTAAAGTCATTGTTAGACTTCTCATTAATTAACGCAGCAATTTCTTCCCCAACTTCTCCGTCAACTACACTTTCCCAGTGGTCATAGCTTTCAAAAAGGTACGGAAGGGCAAATAAATCAACTTCTTTAATACCAGTTGCCGTCATAAAACCAGGAGATACTAAAACAACATCCGCGCCACCTAATTTAAGTTTTTCAACCAATTCTGACTCTTCAGTTCCTAATGTACCTGCGTGGACTTCAACTTCGATTGCTCCATCTGATTCACTCTCTGCTACTTCTTTAAATTTTATTAATCCATCCTGGTATGGATTGTCAGGTGATGTTTGGTTATGAGCAGCGATAATCTTTAGACTTTCAGCTGCACCTTCCCCACCTGTGTTACTTGTTTCTTCATTTCCTCCACAACCTACTAGTAGCATTGAAGCTGTTAACACTGAAAATATTGTTGTCATTACAGATCTTTTCATTTCATTTCCTCCTCAAGTTGCTTTCTGTTTGTTTTTTTATCAAAAATGAATAGGCTAAGATTAACTACTCTATTCAAGATTTGCATGCCTTTTGGTCATTTCCGCAAAATCAGTGTCTGACTCTACATTGTTTAATGTACCGATAATAGTCGCATCAAGCACAAGGTGTACAGCTTGATCAAATTGATTTCCAAGCGGTTGAATCGTCTTTGGTTCATGCGGATGGCGATACTTTGTTGCCGCAGGAATGACAAGTACCCCATCACTTATTGCTGCAATCTTAGACTCTCGATTTGTCGTTACTAAAAATACATTTGCACCGACGTCTTTTGCTTTTGTTGCAAACTGATAGATTGCTCCTGTTGAACCCGATCCAGAAATAGCAACTAACAAGTCTCCTGATTCAATACTCGGTGTAACGGTTTCACCAATGACAAACACATTGAATCCTCCGTGCATAAGTCGCATCGCAAAGGCCTTACCCATTAATCCGGAGCGACCTTCACCGGTAACAAAGATTCTCTTTGCTTGTTTAAGCTCTTGACTTAACTGCAGAGCTTCCTCTTCATTTACATTTGCAAGAACAGTGGACATTTCATTTGCCACAGTTTCAATGACTGATTTCATACTTTTCGATCATTCCTCTCATTTTCTCAGCTACAGCTCGACTATCAGCCTTAGTGATTGCACTACCAACAATAACAGTAGTTGGTCTCTTTTCTATTATCCCAGGCAGACTACCTACATTAATGCCACCGGCAACCGCTACTTCAAAGGTTGAGTGATTATCTAACAGAGAGAAGATATCATCTTGCATTTCTCCCTCTGTTTGCATGTCCTTCCCATAATGCAAACTAACGAGATCTATCCCTAAACCTTCTAGCTCTTTCATACGATTTTGATCTGTCACACCTAATAAGTCGACCATAATTCGTTTCTGTAGTTGCTTGGCAACCTCTAGCATGTCGGTAATCGTTTTATCTGCAGAGAAGGCCATAACTGTTGTGATATCAGCACCAGCCTCAAATGCTTGAAGTGCTTCATGTTTACCAGCGTCACACGTTTTCATATCAGCAACAATCACTTTATTTGGATACATACTCTTGATTTCACGTACAATGGTCATTCCATATTCTTTAATGACACCTGTACCAATTTCGATCCAATCAATGGAATCGACTGTTTCCTCAAGTATCCTGAAACATTCGTCTTTGCTAAGTCGATCAAGCGCTAACTGTATATTCATGCTGTGTCCCCCTTTCTACCTTTCAATAAACTCCTTCTCTCCAAGCTGTACAAGGAGATCATCCAAGTATGGTAATCCTTCATTATCACCAGAAACACTAACAATCATTGATCCTATCGTATTTGCAAAATGTAAGATTTTTTCTAATGGCCAGTTTTGCAGTACCCCATAGATAAACCCAACGTCAAATCCGTCTCCTGCACCAACAGTATCAACAACCTTCTTCGGCTTGACAGCAGGTGCTACAAGATATTCCTCATTATGGTATCCAATTGAACCTATTTCACCTTGCTTTATCGCAATGTAGGATATTCCAAACTTCTTACTGGCTGCGATAATTTCTTCAGGTATGTCTGTTCCAAATATAATTTTTGCTTCATCTACACCGGTTAGTAAAATATCAACATAAGGTAAAAATTCTTGTAACGCTGCTTTAGCATCCTCTTTGCTCCAAAGCTTTAGACGGATATTTGGATCACATGAAATCAGTAAGCCTTGTTCCTTTGCAAGAAGTATTGCTTTTTTAATAACATCTACATTCTTATCTTTATCCACTGCTGGAAAGACACCTGTAATATGCAGAAGTTTAGCTCCAGCAAACTGTGATGGATGTATTGCATTCTCTGTAATTGTTGATGTTGGTGAGTTCGAACGATAATAGTACGTACTTCCACTTCCATCTTCAAAAATTTCTTTAAAATGTACTGATGTTGGATATCCGTCAACCAACTTCACTTCCGAAACATCAACGCCTTCTCCTCGTACAAAGTTATAAATATAGCGACCAAACTCATCCTTACCAAGTCGACTAATCCATCTTGTTTGTAACCCTAACCTTGAACATCCAATTGCAACATTTAGCTCAGCTCCACCTACTTTTCGATCAAAAGCTGATACAAAGCGCAGTGGACCTTTCGATTGAGGATTTAGGGATACCATCGCATCTCCTATCGTAATTACATCCATGTCTGTGTTCCTCCTAACAAGATTCACGACTTATGAGAGTCGGTTCGAATCTGTAAATCTCTTCACTATCAATCTCTTTATTTTGTAATTTATCAAGAATTAAAGTTGCAGCTTTTAGCCCCATCTCAAATGTAGGCTGGGCAATCGTTGTTAAAGTCGGATAATACACCCCGGCAAACTCAACATCATCGATCCCAATTACCGCTAATTCAGTTGGTATGTTAATGGAGTGATCTTTTACATACTTTAGAATTTCCATTAACACTAGATCATTTCCAGCTAACAATGCGTCAGGGCAATTCTCTTGTTGAAGCATGTCCTTGAGACCTTGTTGAATTTCATCAACTTCAAGGCTTTTTATAAAATCATTTATTACAGGAAGGTTATTTTCTACTAATGATTTCTTAAATCCTTTTACACGTTCAATTCTCGGTGTCACATTGTGACTGACAGATGTTGTAATGATTCCTATTTTTTTATATCCTTTTTCAGCAAAGTGAGTAACTGCTAAGTCAGAAGCCTTTTCATTATTTAACATAACTGATGGAATCTTTACATCGTGTACCATTCGGTCGATAAAAACAACCGGATAATTCGCTTTAACTAAATCTTGATAAGTATCCACATTTCCAACAGTCGGAAAAATTATTAATCCATCAACTTGTTTGGCTAATAACATTTCAATGTATTTCTTTTCTTTTTCGGGTTCATCATCGGCATTACAAACGATGATATGAAACCCATACTCATGGCAGTAATCCTCAATGGCTCGAATTACTTGTGTTGAAAATGCATGTAAAATATTAGCTACAATAACTCCGATTGTTGAAGTGGATTTCTGTTTTAAACTTCTAGCAACGATATTAGGTTTATAACCTAATTCTTCAATTGCTTGTTCAATTCTCTCCTTGGTCTTCTCAGCCATATAATCAAAACGCTTGTTTAAATATTGGGAGACAGTACTTTTTGATACATTTGCTTTTTTGGCTACATCGGTTATCGTAACTTTACGCATATTTTATCTCCATACTTCTTATTATTTCTACATAATGAATTGACTTACCTATTCACTAAATCGTTTTAGTAAATCGGTTTAGTAAATCGATTTAGTTAGAGTATAAAATAAATGAAAGCGTTTTACAATAGTTTTTTTTAGTTACTAAATTTTCCCTATACAGTACCTTCTTTTTTCTGAAAATAAAACTACTTCCTATTAAACAAAATTTGAAATAGTAGACAAGTTTTTATTACATGTGTGCATACAAATAAGTAATCTATGAAAAGGAGGACAATCGTTATGACATTTATGGTTGTACGCAAAAAATGGCTTGTTTTAGGAATTGTATGTATTATTATAGCTACTGGTTTGTACTTTTTCTCCCCATCACCTACTGAAACAACAATGTCCAACCAAGCGGAACAAAATGAATTTGAAATTAATCTCGTTACTGGAGAATTCAAGACAACAACAGAAGATGGAAAAGAAATAGAAGCATACCGATGGGATCCTGGTACTATTTTTGTTCCAAAAGGGGAAAAAGTAAAACTATCGATCTTCGGGGTAAATGGAAAGGAACATCCTTTCATTATTGAAGGAACCGATGTAAGTGGAACTGTCCAGAAAGGAAAAGAAACAGTTCTTCATCTCCAATTCGAAAAAGAAGGCGTCTACCGGTTAATCTGTACAACACATGCAACAATTGCTGACAATGGCCCGATGATTGGCTATATTGTTGTACAATAATAGAAGAGCCTATTGGGCTCTTCTTTCAATTATTATGAAATCAATCCATTCTTCCATTGACCATGATATAATCCGGCATAAAAGCCTTGATGATCGAGTAGGTCATGATGATTTCCTTTTTCAATAATACAACCATCTTGTAAGACAAGGATTTGATCCGCTTGTCTGATCGTATTTAAACGATGGGCAATGACAAAACTCGTTCTTCCTTTCATCAATCGCTGTAACGCTTGTTGTATCTTCATTTCAGTTATCGTATCAATGCTACTTGTTGCTTCATCGAGAATTAAAATTGATGGGTTTGAAAGGATAGCACGAGCAATCGATAGGAGCTGCTTTTGACCTTGACTAATCCCTGATCCATCCTGCTGTAAAAACGAATCATATTGATGAGGTAATTTCATAATAAACGAGTGTGCATTAGCGAGTTTAGCTGCTCTTTCTACCTCTTCATCACTCGCATCGAGTTTGCCGTAGCGAATATTCTCTCTGATCGTACCTTCGAAAAGGAAGGTATCCTGCAAGACAAAACCCATCTGCCTACGTAGACTCTCTCTCTTCATTTTTTTACTATCGATACCGTCAATGAAAATACTTCCTCGATCTGGATCATAAAAGCGTGAAAGTAAGTTAATTAAGCTTGTTTTTCCCGCGCCTGTTGATCCTACTAATGCAATCGTTTGTCCAGCTGAAACACAGAAGCTGACACTTTTAATTGTTTTAACTTCCTTATCATAGGAAAACGTTACATTTTGAAACTCCACATCTCCTTTTACTTGTTCAACATTGATGGCCTCTATTTCATCGACTGCTTCATCGCTTTCATCAAGCACTTCAAACACCCTCTCTGCTCCAGCAATTGCTGAGAGAATGGTGTTAAATTGATTAGCAAGATCGTTTAACGGACGTGTAAACTGACGAGCATACTCAGTAAAAATGACAATTACTCCAATTGAAATCATTCCGTATAAAGCAAAGATCCCTCCAACACCAGTAATGATGGCAAAGCTTAAATTATTTAAGACATTCATCAATTTTGGGATAAAACCTGAATATGTTTGAGCCCAAAACCCTGATTCTCTAAGTCTTTCATTTTTAACCTTGAAATCAGCAATCACTCGCTCCTCTTGAGAAAACGTTTTGACAATCCTTTGACCAGAAACTGATTCCTCAATAAAACCATTCAAATCACCTAGGTTTTTTTGCTGTTCTTTAAAAAGTCTTCCGGTCCGTTTTGTAATCCATTTCATACCAAAGAACATGAGCGGAATAATGATTAATGTAATAAGTGTAAGTAACGGACTTAGCCAAAGCATGACAGAAACAATCCCAATCAACGTTAGTATACTTGTAAAGATTTGAACAACTGAGCTATTCAGTGTTGAACTGACATTTTCAATATCATTAGTTACTCTACTCATTAGTTCACCTTGTTGACGCTGATCAAAAAAGGTGATCGGCAATGTATGCAAATGACTAAATAATTGTGTTCGTAATGTATAGACGGTGTGTTGGGCAATCCTTATCATCCAATAGCTTTGTAGCCACTTTGATGCCGATAACATTACATAAATGACTACTAGGCCAATTAACAGCCTCGTAATACCACTAGTATCTTTTGTTACAATATAATTATCAATCGCTATCCCCACTAAAAATGGACCAAGAAGAGTAAGACTTGAACTGAGAACAATCATGAGCAAGACAAGAGCCAGTTGCCCTTTACTTTCAGAAAGATACCCCCACAGTCTAGTAATCGTTCCTCGCATATTTTTTGCTTTTGATTTTTTTTGGTCATTTTCTGATTGCGGATTGTCAAATGAAATTTTCTTGTGTTGGAAAGGTTTACTTAACTGTTTGAACATGATAATTCCACTCCTTTCCATACTGAGAGCGTACAATTTCTAAATAGAGTGCAGAACTTTGAATCAGTTCGTCATGATTTCCGTCAGCAATCAGCTTCCCATCCTCTAAGAGTAAAATCTGATCAGCCGAAAGTGCCGTACTAATCTTTTGGGTAATGATTAACGTTGTACAGTGATGCTCTTTTATTTTTTTAAATAATTTCGCCTCCGTACTCACATCGAGGGCACTTGTACTGTCATCTAACAATAGGAGTTTCGGTTTTCTAATCAGAGCTCTTGCAATGGATAGTCTTTGCTTTTGTCCCCCTGATAAATTTACTCCTTTTTGACCAATGATCGTATCATATTGAAGTGGCATATTCATAATTGTCTCATGAATTTGTGCTGATTTTGCCGCTTCAATGATTTCTTCTAATGTAGCATCTTCTTTTCCCCATTTGATGTTTTCTTTCACTGTTCCTGTAAAAAGTAATGCCTCTTGTGGAACATACCCAATTTGCTTCCTTAAATAATTAAGTTTCATCATTTTGATGTTATAACCATCAATAAAGATATTTCCTTTTGTTACATCATATAACCTTGGAATTAATTGAAACAATGAAGTCTTTCCAGAGCCTGTTGCTCCTAGTATTGCTACCGTTTTCCCAGGATCAATAACAAAAGAAAGATCAGAAAGAACATGTTCATTTGAGTCAGGGTATGTAAACGAAACAGATGTAAACTCAATTTTCCCACCATTCATTCGTAATGATTTGTCTGGGTTATCTAAATCCGTTACATCAACTTCCGTCTCTAATACGTCTGATATCCGACTTGCCGAAGCTCTTCCACGGGAAAAAATCATAATGATCATCGAAAATATTGAAAATGCCGCAGTAATTCTTGTTGCATAATTAACAATAGCTACGACATCACCGACATTAGCGCTACCAGAAGATACACCAATACTGCCAAACCAAAGAACTCCCAATATACTTAAGTTCATAACCAGCATGAGTATCGGCATCGTCACTTCCATCAATCGTAATGCCGAAACTGTTTTCTCGCGTAACTCATCATTTGCGTTAGTAAAGCGTTTCTCTTCATGCTCTTTTCTTAAAAGGGCTTTAATGATTCTTATTCCCCATAAGTTTTCCCGCATTACTTTATTTACTCCATCCAGCCTTTCCTGAACTGTACTAAACAGCATTCTCCCTTTTTTTAATACCCAGAATAAAAACAACATAAGAATTGAAACAGCAATAATAATAAACATGGCGATTTTTACATTTATCAAAAAAGCCATGATCATACCACCAATAACAACCAGCGGCGCACGTAACATTATACGCAAGCCCATAAACACAACCATTTGAATTTGGTTTACATCATTAGTCATTCTCGTTATTAAAGAGGAAGTTGGAAATCTGTTAAAATTCGCAAAGGAGAACGATTGAACTTTCTCATATAAATTCTTTCGTAAATCATAGCCATAATGTTGACTAACATGGGCTGCAAAGAACGAATTTATAATTCCCGCCAAAAAGGCAAGAAAAGAGAGACCAACCATGATCCCGCCCCAAAACATTACAATCGAAAGATCTTCTTTCAAAATGCCATCATTAATAATTTTTGCCATAAATAATGGTTGAATTAATTCTACAATTAGCTCTATAAATAATAAAAATAATGCTACAGCCATAAAAAATCGATAAGGTTTAAGGTAAGCCAATGTTTTTAACATATAACCCTCCAGACTTAAGAAAAGCGCATACAACTAGGGAATGAAGCTAGACAAAGTTGCACCTTCTAATTATCAAACAACATAGATTGTAGATTATAATCTATATTACATGAAATTCTTCATAATTAATAATTATAAGATTACTAGAATAATTTTATGATCAAGACAAAAAGCATTACCACGTATAAAGTGATAATGCTAAAAAATATCTTCTAGAGTTATTCCTTCATCGCACTATTAGCTAATAACATAATTGTCATATCATCCATTGGTGGATTATGCAGGCCTGCTCGTACATCACGGTAATACCTTTGCAGTGGATTTTGCTGTGACAAGCTTTGTGCTCCTACAATCCGCATGGCCAAATCGACAACTTCAATCGCCTGATTGACAACTGAATGCTTTACAGCTGAAAGGTCTGGCTTCATCAGTTGACGAGCATCTTGATCTGCTTCATCCCAAGTTTTGGCAACAGCATATAGAAAGTGTTGACTCTGAAGAATCCGCAGCTCCATTTCACCAATTTTTTGTTTCACATTTGGTAAATCAGCTATTGTTCCTTCAATACTGTTGGGAGAATAGCTTTTTGCAAATTGTATCGCATCCTCCTTGGCTGCCTTGGCAATCCCTAAATAACAAGCAGGAATGTGTAATAACCATCCAGCAGCTCGTTTATTACCTGGTGTTATGTATTCAACAAGGCTTTCTTTACTTACCTTAACTCCTTCTAATACAAGATCATGACTACCAGTCCCTCTCATTGCAATTGAATCCCATGTTTCTTCAATGGTTACACCATTTGATTCCCTATGTATTAAAAAACTGCCGACTTGATCAGTACCTTTTATCGACGCACTAACAACAAAGTAATCAAGAACTGGGGATAGCGTAGTAAATGTCTTTCTACCAGAGATCACCCATTGTTCCCCTTGTGCAATGGCTTCAGTTTCAGGCTTACCACCTCTTGTTGGACTACCAGTGGCACGTTCAGAAGAGGCATTATTAATTAAAGCGCCACGATTTACAACATCCTCACAAAATTTCTGGTACGTTGACTCCTCCCACGTTGGATTTTCATGTAAATTCTTGACGATTCCCATGTGCCAACCGATTGAAAGAGCGGTAGATCCATCTGCCTTTCCAATTGTTTCTTGGAGCTGAACCATTTCAAGCAGTGAGATTTCAAGACCTCCATACCGCTTTGGGACTGTTAAAGAAGGATAACCGACTTTTCGTAAGTCCTCAATGTTTTCATATGGAAACGAGTTATCTTCATCATGCTTTTTTGCCCGCTCTATAAACGGCTTTACTATCTTTTCAAGCGATTTTCTTCTTTCCTTACTAGTATGTATCGATTTTAAATCCATTGCCAATCCCACCCTATGATTACGTTTTTAAATTTGTTTTACTATAATATTAGATCGTTCTATTCATTCTTCTTATTTTACTTATAACAAAAGTATCTTCAGTATTGCAAACATCTTAATCTAAATCCTATCATCGTACTTTACTCCTCCATCTATTCTAACTATCTAATAATATGTTATACTACTATAGAATTTTAGAACGAATAGGGAGATAATTGAATGAGAAGAGAATTATTATTACGCTGGTCTTTTTTTGTATTTGGACTAATTACACTTGCATTCGGTATTACTTTAACGATAAAAGGAAAAGATTTAGGAATTGGACCTTGGGATGTTTTTCATTATGGATTATTTGTCCAATTTGGATTATCGATTGGTACATGGTCAATTATTACCGGATTCTTACTTTTAACCATAACTTCCCTTTTCACAAAAAAACTGCCTAAAATCGGCGCTTTTATTAATATGTTTTTATTAGGGATTTTTATCGATCTATTCAACTTTATATTACCAAACCCAGAAAGCATTATGATTCAAGTCATTGTTTTCTCTCTAGGTGTCATCATCTTAAGTTATGGAATTGGTCTTTATGTTGCTGCTGATTTTGGAGCAGGTCCACGTGATTCAATTATGTTATTAATCGTTGAGAAAACGGGTTGGAGTATTCAGGCAGTTCGTAATGGTATCGAGGTTACTGTATTACTCCTTGGATGGTTATTAGGTGGACCTGTTGGTGTGGGGACGATTATTATTGCATTTTTTCTTGGCACATTATTGCAGGTGTCACTTCCGCAAAGTAAAGAGCTGTTACATTTACTCCTCCAAAAAAACATGCCAAAACAAACAAACTTAGTCAAGGTGGAAAGGTAACTGACACTGAGAAACACTAGGGTTTCTCCTATTGTTCTGTCATTTTTTTGCTGATCAAAATAATGCTACTTATCACTTTTCTAATTACTCTCATTGCCATATTATTCAGCCCTCCTTTCACTCATTATTGTAAAGTATTACGCTGAGTGAGAGTCAACAAAAAAAGACTTCCTTAGCAAATGTAATAAGGAAGTCTCCACTTAAATAAAATACTTACAGATATTCAACTTCAAATTCGTTCGATAATAATTCCATCTTCTCCATATCCCACTCAAAGCTCAAAATAGCCGATCGTGAGGACTTATGAGAGAGAAGACGTTGTCCATTATTAATAACAAGACTTTCAGCTTCCCAAAATGTTACTGTCTTATCTTCCCCTGTACGATTACAAACAATTAAAGGTAAGCCTGTTTCTTTTGATCTTTGCTCCCACTCTCCAGTTGGTCCATGTAAACCTGGTCCCCATGATGAAGGTGCCACTAAAAACTTTGCTCCTTGATCTAATAAACTATGAGCAATTTTTGGGTTATAAGAATCAGCACATACTAGAACGCCAACTTTTACATTACTAATCTCAATAGGCATAATTTCTTTACCCGATGTCGACCAATTATCCACCCTGGATAGCTTTCTCTGTTTTCCAATGATTTCACCATTTTGGTTAATAACAAATACTGTATTATAAAGATGATTATCTATTGACCTTTCAGCACAGCCAAGAAAAACAGTTGCATTAACAGCGTCTACAAGTTTACAAAAATGTTTTAGCCAATCGTCTGGTTGTTCATTAATCCAATCCGTTCCAATTAGATGTGAAAACTGCAAGCCACTTACAGCTAATTCAGGTGTAATAATCCAATCAGCTTTATTAGCTGATGCTTGTGTTACTGCTTTTTCAATTAGTTTTTGATTATATGGGATATTCCCTGCAATAGGTAATAGATGTAATAAAGAAATTTTTATTTGTTTCAATAAATTTCCCCCTTATCAAACCGATTAACATTTACACTCTAAATAATAGCACTCATACCATGATGCCACAATAAAATGAAACTATCATAAACAGGGGTTTATCTTCATCCCCCTACTGATAGTTTAACGGTCTCAGGCTAAGATCGCCACGTCCCCGATGCAACGCCTGTGCATCGGGACACTAACCGGGCTTTTCGGACAATGAAGAGGCTAGGAAGTATCAGGATCCTAGACTCTGCTGGAATTCATATATTGAGATTTTTCATCAAAACAAATACAACCGCCGTGTCAAAAAGCACCTACTCAATATATCTTATCTAAAGAGGCTGATGCTTATATTTCGATAGTAAAAATACTATTTGGCATTCGATTATTTATTATACGAGGTGGCTGCGATGAAGATTTTAGTCATGTGGAAACGTCTTTCTGTAGGAGGGATTAACACCGGTTGGAGAAATAGGGCTAGTTATTTTTCCAAGTATGGCATCACTACTGAATTTCTTTATACAGAAGATACTGGTGGTAATACTCTATTGGATGGTGTAGCAAAATACTATTTGACCAAAAATAATGCCGAAATCGTTAGAATAATAAAATTGAATAATTACGACTGTATTATTGTTGTAGATTACAGAGAAATGTATCCACTGATTAAGAAAGCCAATTATAATGGAACAATTATACTTGAATCTAGAGTCCCACGAGCTGAATACGTGAAGCGGCAAATTACGAATACGACAGGTATTGATCCAACTCATATTATTGTACCTTCTAATTTTCAAAAAAGTAATGTAACTGCTTATCGCAAAGATATCCCTTTATCTGTTATTTATAACTCGATCGATACAGAATTCTTTAAACCGATTACAAATTTGAATCTGCTAAGAAACAAAGAACCAGAGCTTCCACAAAATAAAAAAGTTCTCTTATGGGTTGGAAACCTACTTGACCAACAAAAACGCTGGAAATTTCTATTACAAATCTATAAATCATTAATTATGGAACATAAAGATCTTGAACTTTGGGTCATCGGAGGAAAACATAGCGCTGAAGCAGGTGATTTCGAAAAAATGATACAAAAACTGTCACTATCTAACCATGTTAAATGGTTTCCTGTTGTTCTTTACAAAGATCTCCCACTGATCTATTCCAAGGTTTCTTATTCTGGTGGATGTCTCCTCTCAACAACTCAAAGAGAATCATTCGGCAATATTTTTACAGAGGCAATGTCAGTTGGATGTCCTGTAGTTGCCCCAAACATTACTGCAGTTCCAGAAGTCACATTTAGCTCCTTCATATTCTATGGCCGAAATTTCTTCCTGAATGTGGTACAATTTTGGATTTTTGAATCGACTTACTAAATAGTGAGGCAATTGCACTTTTGGAAATACTATTTTTCGCCACTGATTATCTACAACATAAGTGGTATTGTTACCGAGTCCTTTGCTTGAGATCTTTATTATTTTGCTGCCAAGGCTACCATTAGAAGGTTTAATATAGACTGTCTTATATTTTTGTAAAAATTGCTGAAGAAGATCATGCGTTAGACGTTCGGTATCCGGAATATGTGGCCGTATCATAGGGATTCCACACAAATAATGGTTAATATCGTATTTGTTACGATCCTTTTGTAGCGTTTTATTGATAAAAATAACCCCATAATTTTTTTCGAGTTTGTTTAATCTCCCTACACCTTTTCGCGTACGTAAATTTAGTCGACATAAGTTAACCTTAGGGATGATTACGGTTTTCTTTTGAAATGTTTGCTTTAAATAGGAGTATATATATCCATTGACCTGATTTTTATTTCGTTGAATATTTTTTATGGCATAAAAGCAAATATCTTGTTTTTCATCATCCGCTGCTTTTACATAAAAATCTATATTTTCAATCGTTTTTTTACCTTTAGTGATTTTACTTAATATATATTGGGAAAGGAGGATACCGATCATTAACTTCACCCCTTTTTTTAACAAGTATATGTAATAGGTGATAAAACGGCTATTAACTCAACGATTTGTTTCCTTCAAAACTAGTTAACAGTTAGATAAAGCTATCAGAAGGGATCCATTTTGAATAATAATTAACAACAGTACTCCCTCACTTAATCCAAAATATTCTCTACTATATAAATAATGTTATGTAAATAAAAAAGACCTAACCTAAGTTAGATCTTTTTTTCTTATTTATGTATAGCTATTTTTTTGTTAATGGCGCACCCTAGAGGATTCGAACCTCTGACCGACGGCTTAGAAGGCCGTTGCTCTATCCTGCTGAGCTAAGGGCGCAGATGTTTATTGATGTATTTTCAAAGAAAAAATCCTGTTTCTTCCTCTTCTCGTATTTCTTAGATGCTAGCTGCGTCGAAACAACTCGTAGTTATTTCACTGATGTTTTGCTCGTTGCTGAGCTAAGGGTACAAAATACTAAGATAATTAATTAAT
>NZ_JBJMAU010000007.1:0-180270 GCF_052119505.1 Anaerobacillus sp. MEB173 | reverse complement strand
CGACAAGATTTATTAAAACATATACATAAGATCTACGCAACAACTTTTTTTGTTTTTGTTGTTCTCACAACTCAAAGCAGTAAGTGTTGCATGCCATCGCTCATCGGCGACAAAAACTATTATAGCACAATAAAAAATTCTGTGCAATAGTTTTTTTCAATATCAACTCATCGTTTCTTTAACAAGAATGTAGTTATTTGTTTGATCGCTCGTTAGCGACAAGTAATAATATACCACAGTTATTTTTTCTGCGCAACATTTTTTAAAATTATTTTTTAAATAATACTTTTTGCTCAGATGTATTAATTTAGCATAAGTAAAAAGCAAAGACAACCTATTTATATGATAAAAAAATAAATGATAAATAATTCTTTAGTAAATTTACAAATGCTACATTTAACATTTTAAATGAATAAAAGGCTTCAGGAGAATCTTGCTCCCAAAGCCTTTGTGTATCATTCTTCTTTGTCTTCTTCTTGCTCTTTGTCTTTCTCTTCTTCTTTTTCCTTGTCGTCAGTTGCGTGATCTTCGTTATTTTCGTCAGTCACGTCAGCTTCTTCTTCGACTTCTTTAGGCTCGTCTTTCTCAGCCTCATCTGCTTGTTCATTTTGTGGTAATGCAGTGATTGGTTGATTGAAATAATCAATTGGATTTACAGGGATGCCATCTTGGCGAATTTCAAAGTGTACATGGACACCAGCGTCACGATTATACTCATTACGTCCTGCACGTCCAAGGATGTCACCTTGTTTGACTTCTTGTCCTTCTTCAACTTGAACATCTTCTAAGCTTTGGTAGTGTGTAACTACACCATTTTCATGTTCAATTTGGACAACATGACCGAGTAGAGCATCCTTTTCTGCTTTTACAACAGTACCGCTTAATGATGCTGTTACATCAAAACTTTCACCATTCTCTGAAGCTAAATCTATACCTTTGTTTTGGTAGTAAGTATTATTGTAAAATACGAGAGCAGCTTGTTGTTCGTCAGCAGATGCTTCATAGTCATAAAAATAGCCAACGATTGTTACTTCATTTTCATCCACGACAGGCATTTGAATATTTTCATTTGTAGTCGTAACTGGTACAGCATCCTCATTTGGATACGCGTCTGAATATTCCCCTGCTAATTCATTCATATCAAACTCATCACCTGGTGTTGCATCATCACTACCACCTTGCATCCAAATGAATGCACTTAAAATTAATGCAGCAGAACCAAGATAGACAGCTGGAAGGACCCAACGTTTACGCATGAATCGCTTCACATTAAACGACTTTTCATTTTCTTGAGAATTTTTTTCTTCTTCTCTCATTTAATCATCACCTCAGCAATCAGTCTGATCAAATGTGAGAGATTATATACACGTATTTTAAAAAATCTTTTTGGATTATTTTTCGACAAAACACTTTTAATTATACAAACTTTTTTAGTTTAAAGTTTAGAATTTAGAGTTTAGAGTGGTTTCAAGTAATTCATAAAGTATTTACAATAAAAAAGCCATTCAAAGAAGGCAATCCCTTTTTGAATGACCTTGAAATATAACTCTAAACTCTACACTCTTAACTCTAAACTAAGTGGTTTTACTCTGCTTTTACAACTTTATCATCATCATTAATCTTCGCCACGTATGGCTCCGCAGTTGTGATCTCTACACCTTGGTAGTAGTGCTTGACGATCTCTTGATAGGTTTTTCCTTCTTTCGCCATACCATCTGCACCGTATTGACTCATACCAACACCGTGCCCCCAGCCTTTTGTATTAATAACTACCATATCACCATTACGACTCCAAGAAAAATCGCTTGACTGCAATTCTAACTTTTCACGAATTTCTCTACCGCTAAATTGAACACCATTTATGTCGACATTCGAGACGCGCCCACCCTTTGTGCGTCCTGTGATTTTCCCAATAGAACCGTCTGACGGCAACGATACACCAAGTTTTCTTTCAAAATCGCTTACTGAGATCACCTGTTCACTATTAAATTTTGGTGAAACTTTATCCCACGGACTTTCTACACTTCGTAAGTAAGGAATTTGACTTTGCCAATAGTCTTCGGAGTTTTCCGTATAACCATTACTCGTTGAAAAGAATGTCGCTGTAATCGGATCATTGTTATACGTTAGAATTTGTCCGCGTGTAGTTGCAACAGCCTCTGTAATTCGGGCGATTTTCCACTCGTAATCTTGTCCCCACAATTCTTTTAATTCTTCTTTGTTATGGTAGACTTGATGCATCACCGTGTCAGTAACAGTAGCCCCTTCAGGAAGGTTGATATCTCCCGGATTTAACATCTGTCGTATAATATATGTTCGTGCCGTAAGTGCCTGCGCTTTCAAGGCTTCTATTTCAAAATTGGCCGGCATTTCTGAGGCGATAACTCCCATAACGTATTGCTCTAATGGTACTTCTTCTAGTTTTTCTCTTTCACTCCGAAAAACAGTGACGGTAAGATCATTATCTACATTAGAAGCAAGAATTTCTTCATATGCTTGTGTGGTGACGACATTCTGCTGTTGAACGGCAACCGGTTCAGAAGATCCCTTTCCATCTCCTGAAAAAGCAAGTACGAGAATAGATGGAATGACTAAGATTATCGAACATAAAATTGTAGCTATAACAACAAATGGTTTCATCATCAAATCCTCCAGTTCCTATTGCTGAATACATCTAAAATTAGAATATGATGGAGGACAAGCGTTTAGAAGAGCAACTTTTAATTAATAATTAATAATTTATAATTTTGTATTAGCCCATCTTAGGGAGCTTTTCTTAAAAAGAAGAAAAGTCATTCAAAGATGTCCTTCTTTGAATGACTTTTAAAAATTATAAATTATTCATTATTAATTATTAATTAGCCTACAGGCTTGCAAAATTCGTATTCATTTTCAATGGTGCTGGGACGTCTTGGTTTTCTAGTTTTGATTCATCGACTTCATATATTCTTTCAATGTCTGCGCCTAGTTGCTTCAGCTTACCTGCAAGGTCAACGTAGCCGCGGTCAATGTGTTTTAATTCAACAACACGTGTGTAACCGTCCGCTACAAGTCCTGCAAGGATTAGTGCTGCTCCTGCACGCAGGTCAGTTGCGGCAACTTCTGCACCTTGTAGTTTGTTTGGCCCGCTAATGATAGCTGAACGGCCTTCGATTTTCACATTTCCATTCATGCGGCGGAACTCTTCAACATGCATGAAACGATTTTCAAAAACAGTTTCTGTAATGATACTCGTTCCTCGTGCTTGAAGTAATAAAGCCATCATTTGTGATTGCATATCCGTAGGGAATCCAGGATGAGGCATTGTTTTAATGTCGACTGGCTTAATAATATCTGGGCCAATAACACGCAAACCTTTTTCCTCTTCAATAATTGTAATTCCCATTTCCTCCATTTTGGCGATTAACGGACGTAAATGCTCTGAAACAGCACCTTCTACTAGTACATTCCCTTTTGTAATTGCCGCAGCAATCATAAATGTACCGGCTTCAATGCGGTCTTGAATGACAGTGTGCTCTGAACCAGTTAATTCAGTTACACCTTCAATGCGGATTGTACCTGTACCTGCTCCTCGTACTTTGGCACCCATTGCATTAAGGTAATTGGCTAAACATACGATTTCCGGCTCTTCAGCAACGTTTTCAATGACTGTTGTGCCTTCAGCCATCGTTGCAGCCATCATGATGTTTTCAGTAGCACCTACACTTGGAAAATCCAAGTAAATATTCGCGCCCTTCAAACGGCCATCCACACTTGCTTCAATAAAGCCATTACCAATCGTAACGGTCGCACCCATTGCTTCAAAACCTTTCAGATGCTGATCAATTGGTCTTGAACCAATTGCACATCCTCCTGGTAAAGCAATCCGTGCGTGACCTACGCGAGCGAGCAACGGCCCCATAACAAGGAAAGAAGCTCTCATTTTACGAACATATTCAAATGGTGCTTCTGTTTTCAGCATTTTTTGTGCATTTACTTTGATTTTGCCATCTGAAAACTCAGCGTCAATATTTAAATTACGTAAAACTTCATTTATCGTGTATACATCTGCAAGAGCCGGCACATCATAAATTGTGCTGGTCCCACGACTACCTAATATCGATGCGGCGATGACAGGCAGTACGGCATTTTTGGCTCCTTCAACTTTCACCGAACCATTTAAACGCCTCCCACCGCGAACTATAATTTTTTCCAACGTATTCCCCTCCGCGACCAGTTTCTATACTATTAATATTCAGACGTAATTATTGGCGTGCCAATTGTAACGGTTGTTCTCCCGCCCAATCGTTCATTGCTTCGTAAAGCGATTTGCAAATTGATGTTTTTTTCTTTAGACTGAATCGACGTCTCCCAATCATCAGTATATGCAGATAGTGAGACGAACGTTTCCTCATTTAATCCTTCAATTTTCTGTGCAGAAAATGCTTCAACAAAATCGTTGGCGTACTTATCTAGATTGGAATACTCTGTATCTTGTACATTTCCATTCACACTTGAAAAAATTGGGGAATTAATATCAAAAAACGTCTGGATCCGATTCAATATTAATGAAGAAAAGTTTTGCCATTCCTGTTCATTCCAATCTTTTCCATTGACCTCATATATTAAGTACGTGTCATAATTTGTTTTATGGGGGTGAACAATGAATGTCAGTGTTTCAGTAACGTTTGCAATCTGGTGATGTAATGTGCCGATGTGTTTTTTTTCTGTTTCATCATCAGCTTCTATCTCCCATTGAAAACCTTCCGCACTATTTTTTATCGTTGCAAGCTGTTCATCGACAGTTTTGTCACTTGCCTTTGCACGTAGTAACTCTCTCGTATAGATCGTCCAGTTATCAATGTCAACCTGTTTCTCCTGCATGACCCCAATAATCTCTTGTAACTCGGTTAGCCCTTGTTGCGGTTGCGTAGCTTCACCATAAGTATAGATGGTCATTGTAATAAGTGTAATCATCGTAATAAACAAGCCCTTATAGATCCCCATGTTTCTCCTCCAAGTCTGTTCGAATGAAAGCTTACATCGAACAAAAGTCTTATTACTAGCATTTTTTCCAAGGAGGGGTAATACATACATGGAAGTTCTAGTCAACATTCGACAGAGCGATGCTCAGGCTTTAAAATAAGTATCTCAACATTGTTGACCAATTCAAGTAATCGAGAAAAAAGCTGCTTACAAGATGAGCTATTGCAATGGTAACTAATATTGTAAGGGCCATTGCTTTTGGTCCTTTTGGCTCTTTCAAAAACAGATCAAACTTGAAAGTCTGAAGCGCCCACCAAGTAATCGCAAGAAACATCAAATTTACGAGTATATGTATGAGGGCTTGTTGACCAAAAGTCTCTACCATACGCTAATCTCCTTTGTGTTGTGTGATTTAACGACAGTTAATCAACTTTTGTTAAATGCATACTTTATGATATTACAAAAAAAATAAACAAAATGGAAACGGTATTTTTACCCATTTTCAACAATGTCGAAATTTTTTTCATATCGTACCGCTTTTTCTAAACAGCACATCCCTAATTGTATCGAAAATTAGCATACATTGCCACATTTCCTGGGAAAAGGTTATGAAAAATTTATAATTAAAATGTAAAATTAAAAGCACAAACAAATTTAGAATTTAAAATGTAGAATTTAGAATTAAAACCTTTGAAAGAAAAGGCTTCGCAGCTTTTAAATGACCATCAAGAATGGACTCATCAAATCAGCCTGAATTACATTCACCAATTCTAAATTCTACATTCTAAATTCTAAATTAATAACTTACTACATTTCACATTAAAAAAAAGCGCCCTTAGGCGCCTTTTTTTATTGAACAACTTGGAACAGTTCTCCCATGTCAAAGTTTTGGTAGAAGAAGTCAAGGGCAACGCCCGGGAATAAACCAAGGCCTACTGTACCGACTGCTGCCACCACTAAAACGATGATCATGCCAACTGGTACTCTGATCTTATCAGCATGTTCACTATTTCTAAAGAACATTTGGCGCATAATGCCAAAATAGTAGAAGTACGAAATAATTGATGTTCCCATCATCACGGAAGCAAGAATGTAATGTTCTGTTGCAAGGGCTCCGATGAAGATGTTGAATTTACCAACAAATCCTGCAGAAATCGGAATCCCGGCTAATGAAATTAAATAAATAGACATGGCAACTGCAAGGATCGGGTTTTGACGATACAAGCCGGCAAAACTGCTAATATCCTCTGAATTGCTGCGTTCTGTAACCATTTGAATAATCGCAAACGCACCAAGGTTCATCATTAAATAAGCAACTAAGTAGAACCATACGTTATCAAACATGAAGATTGATAATGACACGAACGGTACTAATAAATAACCTGCTTGAGCAATACTTGAATAAGCAAACAGTCGCTTTACATTTGTTTGACGTAATGCCAGCGTGTTACCGATAATCATTGTTACACCAGCGATAACAGCAATATAAATTTGTGTATCCATTAATAATGGCATACCGCTGATGCCTGGTGCATTGACGAAAATAACAAGCAGCATACGTAAAATTAACGCAAAACCAGCGGCTTTCGATACAACACTTAGAAACGCCGTTACAGGTGTAGGCGACCCTTGATATACATCAGGTGCCCACATGTGGAACGGAGCGGCAGCGATTTTGAATGCTAAACCAATAAATATAATGAAGAAAGCAAACATTAATAAAAAGCTGTTCTCCATAACTTGCGGATTACTCATTGCTGCACTAATTTCAAAAAGGTTCGTTGAGCCTGTCAGTCCGTACACATAACTTATACCAAAAAGTGTAATGGCTGCTGCAATACTTCCGTTTACTACATATTTCCATGCAGATTCATTTGATTGTAAGTTCCTTTTACGAAGACCAGCCAAAATATAGGAAGCGATTGAAAGTAGCTCAAGACCAACAAATAATGTAATCATATCGGCACTTGAAGTCATGATCATAGCTCCAAGTAATCCGGCTAATAGTAAATAGTAAAACTCACCGCGATAATCGATATCATTCTTCCCGTAACTGATCGTCATTAACATAACGAGTGCTGCACCAATAAGTAAAATAAACTTAAAGGCAATCGAGAATGAATCAAGTCGGTACGTATCATGTAAAATCATCTGAACTGGTTCACCAATCTGACCAGCTAGGAAGATAAGGGCAACAATAATACCAGCAAAACCAAACCAAGCAAGGATTTTGCGACTTTGATTATTCTTCATGAATAGATCGATAAGCGATAGAAGCGTGGCGACGATTAAGATTGTAAATTCTGGTGCCATGATTCCCCATGGGTAACTAAGTAAAGTTTCTAAATCCATTTCTGCTTACCCCCCTATCCCTGACAAAATAATTTGCAACGTCACTTGTAATGGTTCAGCTAATACGCTTGGAATAACCCCAATTAATACGATAAAACCAATTAAGATTAACACAGGGACCATCTCTATTGGACGGATATCATTAAGATCCATCCACTCATCTTTTGTCGGTCCAAACGTTACATTTAATGTAGCTCTTAGTAAATAGACAGCCGTCAGAATGATACCTAATGTACCAACTGCTGCAATGATTGGAAACTGATTGAATAAGCCTAAAAATGCTAAAAATTCACTGATGAATCCTGACATCCCTGGTAACCCTAGTGAAGCCATAGCCCCGGTTAATAAGAAACCAGATGCGATCGGCATCGATCTCGCAAGTCCACCAAGCTTATCAATTTGTGAAGTTCCTGTTCTTTCATAAAATACACTGACAAGGAAGAACAGTAATGCTGAAATTAAACCATGTGATACCGTTTGGAAAATTGCCCCTTGAACACCTGCTTCATTAAGAGCAGCGATTCCGATTAAGACAATCCCCATGTGTGAAATACTTGAATATGCAAGCACCATTTTTAAATCGGTTTGGATAATCGCTAAGTATGCTCCGTAAATCAAGTTGAACACACCAAGGATTGCAAGAAGTACAGCTAATGCCTTTACTTGCTCTGGAAAAATCCCTAAACCAAAGCGGATTAAACCGTAAGCACCGATTTTTAAAAGAATTCCTGAGTGAAGCATAACGATCGCTGGAGGAGCTTGTACGTGAACGCGAAGCATCCAGCTGTGTAATGGGAAGATCGGCAGCTTTACACCAAAGGCTACTAATAAAGCAATGAGCACTCCCCATTTAAATGAATCATGTTCAGGTCCAAGCATACCCATCATCATTGTCAAAGCTTCAATATTTAATGTTCCAGTACGAACAAAGATAGCGACAAAAGCAATTAACATGACAGCGGAACCTAAACCGTTGTAGATTAAGAAGCTGTTTGCTGCTTTTTCACGATCAACATATCCCCATTTTCCAATTAAGAAGAACATTGGAATCAATGTTAACTCGAAGAATAGGAAGAATAAGAATAAGTTTTGTGCTGCAAATACTCCAAGCATACCAATCTCTAAAAGTAGGAAGAGCATGAAATAACCTTTCCATTCTTTTTTAATATGAATGGAAGCAATCGCTGCAAGTGTTGATACAATTGCCGTTAATAGTATTAAAACCATTCCTAAGCCGTTAAGCCCTACTTCGTAAGCAACAGGTAATCCATAGCCCATTGCTTCTGCACCAAATGTGATCCATTCGTAATATTCAACGAACTGGTTACCCGCGACTGTACGATCAAATGATGCATACGCATAAATTGCGAAAGCTAATGGTAATAACGTTGCTAAGAACCCAAGCAGCTTAATTCCTTTTTCTTGGTTCTTCGGCATAAATGCCAACAGAATGATCCCAATTAACGGGGAGAAGATGAGTAGACTTAGAAAATATGATTCGTTCATCTAAAATACCCCCCTGTGACAGTCAAGACAACAATAATAATAACAAGGCCGAGAAAGGCGACTGTTCCATATGTCTGTGTTTGACCGTTTTGAATTTTTGCGCCGATTTTTCCGACCGCTTGTGTCAGGCCAATGACTGCTTTCATTGCTCCTTCAACAAGGTAACGATCGATAAATAAGCATAGATAACTAATTACAGTCGTTCCATTCACAAATGTACGATTGTAAATTTCATCAATGTAATATTTGTTATACGAAAGTGCATATAAGCCACTGTACGATTTCGCAAGATTTTCTTGGGAAATACTGCGCTTACCGTAGATTAACCATGCCAAGTAAATACCTGCCAGTGAAACGATGACTGCTACAGGCATAATCCAGCCTGGGTCGTGCACATACGTATGACCACGAGTCCATGGGCTATCTGCCAGCCAATCACCTAAGAATGTTCCAAACCAGTGTGTATGTACAAACCCTGATACAACTGCAAGCACTGCAAGCACCATCATTGGGAATGTCATCACTGTTGGTGATTCATGAACTTTGCTGTGATCTCCACGCGGCTCACCCATGAATACCATAAAAAATAATCTAAACATGTACAACGCTGTTAAAAATGCAGTGATTGCTGCCATCGCAAAAAGTACATAGCGGCCATCTTCAAATGTTGTGAGGAGTATCTCCTCTTTACTGAAGAATCCTGAGAATAACGGGAACCCGGCAATCGCTAAACAGCCGATTAAGAATAATGGTCCAGTAATTTTCATCTTCTTCCACAATCCACCCATTTCAAAGATGTTTTGTGTGTGCACTGCATGAATGACACTACCTGCAGCTAAGAATAGTAATGCTTTAAAGAAAGCATGCGTCATTAAGTGGAACGTCGCTGCAACATAACCAGCTGAACCTAACGCAAGCATCATGTAACCAAGCTGACTCACTGTTGAGTAGGCAAGAACACGCTTAATGTCTTTTTGTGTAAGACCAATCGATGCAGCGAAAATCGCTGTAAAACCACCGATTACAGCTACTGTTGTCATCGCTGTAGATGATGCTGCAAACAGCGGGAACATTGTTGCGACTAAATATACACCGGCTGCAACCATTGTTGCGGCGTGAATTAACGCTGATACTGGTGTTGGACCTTCCATCGCGTCTGGTAACCACGTATGCAGTGGGAACTGACCCGATTTACCGATCGCACCAACAAAGATCAAGATCGCTGTTAATGTGATCATTCCTTCAGTCAAACCGTTCGCCTCTACTACAGTAAAGATGTCTGCAAAGTCGAAGCTTCCAACTTGCCAGAATAATAAAATCATCCCGATAAATAACCCAACGTCACCAATACGAGTCACGATAAAGGCTTTTTTCGCAGCTGCTCTTGCTTCTGTTTTGAAGTAATAGAAACCAACGAGTAAGAACGAGCAAACCCCTACCAGCTCCCAGAAAATATAAAGCTGTAATAAGTTAGGCGAGATGACCAGCCCTAACATTGAAAACGTAAATAACGCTAAATATGAATAAAATACTGGGAAACGTCTCATATCTGTCGCAGTCATGTAGCCTTTTGAATACATATGTACTAAAAAACTAACCAATGTAACGACAACGAGCATTAACGCATTTAACTGGTTAACTTCATATCCCATTGTGATTGTGCGCTCACCAATGGATAGCCATTCAAACACAAACTTCACATCAGGTGAAGTAAACCGTTCAAACAATACCATCACTGACATAATAAAAGCGACTAACATTAATGCCATTCCTACATAAGCAGAACTTTCCTTCAACTGACGACCAAAGAGGACGAGAATGAAGAAGGATAGGAGTGGTAAAAGCGGTATTAGCCATACAATTTCCATCATAATCTATCAAGTCCCCTTTCTATCGCTTCATTAGGTCCATCTCATCCACATTAACCGTTTTGCGGTTACGGTATAGTGCAATGAGGATTGCTAGACCTACGGCTGCCTCTGCAGCGGCGACGGTTATCGTAAATAGTGCAAAGATTTGTCCTGTCATGCTTGGAATCATCCCATATTTTGCAAAAGCGACTAAGTTAATGTTAACAGCATTAAACATTAACTCAATTGAAATAAGGACGATAATGGCATTACGCTTCGTTAGCGCACCATACATTCCTACACAGAAGAGAAGTAATGCGACAACAAGGTATACGGATAAAGGAATGCTACTCATTTCCCTTCGCCTCCTTCTCATCTTCATCTTCATTCTTTGCTAAAACAATTGCTCCAATTAAGGCAACAAGCAGGATCACACCGACAGTTTCAAATGGAATGACATACTTCGAGAAGATTTCAATCCCTACCTGTCTCGTATTAAACTCATGTAATGATGTTGCTTGTTGTCCAAACGACAAATCATTAATTCCGATAAACACGATGATAAAGAAAGCTGCAACCCCTGCAAATGAAAGCAAGCCTCTTTTAAACCCTACTGTTACGGTTGATTTATCATCATGCTTCGTTAACATGATTCCGAAGAGCATTACAATTGAAACGGCTCCTGAATAAATTAAAACTTGAACAAACGCAATAAATTCTGCTGATAATAGCACATATAATCCAGCAATACTTAAAAAAGTGAATGATAATGCAACAATGATGTGAACAACCTTTTTTAAGTTAATCATTAACACTGCACCACTGACAGTAATGAGGGCAAGCACAAAAAATGCGATTAATTCACCATTCACGGCTTATTTCCCTCCCTCACATTTGTATCATTGGCATCCAACCATTCCAGGTTTTTAAATAAATCGTCACGACTATACTCTGCTAATTCAAAGTTATTCGTCATGATGATTGCTTCGGTTGGACAAACTTCTGTACAAAGATCACAAAGGATACAAATTTCAAAGTTAATATCATACGTATCGATTACTTTCCCTTTTTTGCTCGGATCCGGATGTGGTTTTCCTGTTAGTTGAATACAATCCGTAGGGCAAATATTTGCACACTGATTACAGACGATACATTTTTCAGGGTAGAATTTCTGGATACCTCGGAACCGGTCAGGAAACTGTACAGGTTCATCAGGATACATTGTAGTGACCTTGTCTTTTGAAAATTGTTTTAGAGTGTATTTAAACCCTTTAAATAAACCTTGCCCAAACATGCTCTCACCCCTTTATATCAAATAGTAAATAGTTTCCCATTTGAACTTATATTTTAGAAGAAAAGCTCTTTAATCACTGCTGTAATAATGATGTTTACGATTGCTATTGGCAATAATACCTTCCAAGCGAATTCCATTAACTGGTCTCCACGCATACGCGGAAGTGTACCACGAACCCAAATCATAAGGAAGACAACGGCACAGAACTTGATGCCAAACCAAATCACTCCTGGAATAAAATCTAAGAATGAAAATGGTGCATGCCAGCCACCAAGGAATAATACTGTTGTTAAACAAGCCATCGCAAATAAGTAAACATACTCAGCAAGCATAAAAAAGGCCATACGGAATCCTGAGTATTCAATATGATACCCGGCAACAATTTCCGATTCACCCTCAGGTAAGTCAAATGGTGTACGGTTCAATTCAGCATTGGCACAAATTAAGAAAACTAGAAAACCAATAAACTGCGGAATGATGTACCATACATTTGCTTGGGCATTTACAATGTCAATTAAGTTTAAGCTTCCTGTAAGCAGTACTACCCCAACAACAGACAGAACAAGTGGCACTTCATAAGAAATCATCTGTGCAGCACCACGCATACCGCCTAGAAGGGCGTATTTGTTATTTGAAGCCCATCCTGCAGTTACAATCCCGATCGTTGTAATCCCTGAGATTGCCACATAATATAATAGCCCGACCCCGATATCGGTAAAATATAAGTTTTCGGAGAACGGAATAACCGCAAGAATAACAAAGGAAGGCGCAAAGGCAATAACCGGTGCAAGGATAAATAGTGGTTTATCTGCTTTCTTTGGAATTGTATCTTCCTTAAGTAATAGCTTTAAAACGTCGGCTACTGTTTGTAATAATCCAAAACGGCCACCTAGACGGTTAGGTCCGATACGTAATTGTAAGTATCCTAGTACTTTACGTTCAGCAAGGATAGCATACGAAACGAATCCTAGTATAACACCTAAAAAGGCTGCGGCAATGCCAAAGTAAATGACAAAGTTTAGCCATGTTGGTGTAGAGGTTAATAGATTGTTAATCATTATCCATCTACCTCCCCTAGAACAATATCAATTCCACCAAGGATCGCAATCAAGTCTGCCATTGTACTTCCTTCTAATAACTTAGGTAAAATTTGCAGGTTATAAAACGAAGGACGTCTGAATTTCAAGCGGTAAGGCTCTTTCTTTCCTTTACTTGCGATATAACAGCCAATTTCTCCACGTGGAGATTCAATGCGAACAAACGTCTCACCAGCTGGCGGCTTAATAATTCTAGGCGTTTTCGCCATAATCGGTCCCTCACTTGGGATCTGCTCTACGGCTTGCTCAAGAATCCGAATCGACTGTTCGATTTCTTCCATACGGCATAAATACTTTGCATACACATCGCCTTCTTCACGAACTGGAACATCAAAATCAAAGCGATCATAGATTGAATAAGGTTCATCTTTACGAAGATCCCATTTCACACCTGTACAGCGTAAGTTTGTACCACTTAATGAATAGTTGATCGCTTCTTCTTTCGTATAGGTTCCAACACCTTTGACACGCTTCAAGAAGATTTCATTTCCAGTTACAAGATCATGGTAGCCTTTGTATTCTTCTTTTAAGTATGGTAGTAGTTCGCGGACTTTTTCAATCCATCCGTCTGGAGCATCCCATTTGACGCCCCCAACACGCATATAGTTAAATGTTAAACGTGCACCGGAAATTTCGTTCAGTAAATTGATAATCATTTCCCGATCTCTAAAAGCAAATAAAAACGGGCTCATTGCTCCAAGGTCAAGTAAGAATGTACCAAATGCAACAAGGTGACTGGCAATTCGACCTAGTTCCATTACGATAACACGTAAATATTCGGCACGTTCAGGGATTTCCAAATCCATCATTGTTTCTACTGCATGACAAATGACATAGTTATTTGTCATCGCCGATAAATAATCCATGCGGTCAGTATATGGAATGATTTGTGTATACTGTAAGTTTTCAGCTAGTTTTTCTGTGCCGCGGTGAAGGTATCCTACAACAGGGATCGCTTCTTTAATAATTTCACCGTCAAGTTTTACAACGACTCGAAAAACTCCGTGCGTACTTGGATGCTGAGGACCTACATTTAGTAGCATTTCTTCAGTATGAATCATGTCTACACCTCCTCATCAAAAGGTTCGTAATCTTTACGTAATGGGTACCCTACCCAATCATCAGGCATCATAATTCTCGTCAAATTTGGATGTCCTGTAAATATGATCCCCAACAGGTCATAAGTTTCACGTTCAGGCCAGTTGGCTCCTTCCCACAATGGTGTGAGCGATTCAATCTCTGGCTTATCTCTATCAATTTTAACTTTTAGCGCTACCGATTGACGGTTTTTGTAAGAGTAAAAGTGATTATAGACTTCCATATGAGTTTCAAAGTCAGAGCCATGTAAGTTTGATAAATAATCAAAGGCAAGCTGCTCATTATGCTTTAAGAACTGGGATACCTTAAAATAGGAATCAGACTTAGCCACTAATGTTGGAACATCTTTTCCTAGCTTGTTGATATAGTAGTCTTCAAGAACATCTTCACCTAAATGCTCATGAATTACTTTTACATATTTATCAAGATACGGTTGATTTGGTGATGGTTCTTCGACTACTTCTGCAGGCTCTTCCGCAGCTGCTCCACCCGCTGCTTTCGCCTTCGCTGCTGCTACAGCTTTTGCCTTGGCAATTGCTGCTGCTTTTGCTTTCGCTTTCTCATCATCACCGGCACCACCGCCAGCAGCCTTTGCTTTAGCCGCTGCCGCTGCTTTCGCCTTCGCCGCAGCTACAGCTTTTGCTTTCGCATCTGCATCTGCTCCGCCTGCTTCTGCCTTTCCTGCTGATGCTGCTTTTGCTTTCGCTGCTGCCGCCGCTTTCGCCTTCGCTGCCGCTGCTGCCTTTGCTTTCGCATCTGCATCTGCTCCGCCTGCTTCTGGCTTTTCTGCTGATGCTGCTTTTGCTTTCGCTGCTGCCGCCGCTTTTGCCTTCGCTGCCGCGGCTGCCTTTGCTTTCGCATCTGCATCTGCTCCGCCTGCTTCTGCCTTTCCTGCTGACGCTGCTTTTGCTTTCGCTGCTGCTGCAGCTTTTGCCTTCGCTGCCGCTGCTGCCTTTGCTTTCGCATCTGCATCTGCTCCGCCTGCTTCTGGCTTTTCTGCTGACGCTGCTTTTGCTTTCGCTGCTGCCGCCGCTTTCGCCTTCGCTGCCGCGGCTGCCTTTGCTTTGGCTGCTGCGGCTGCTTTTGCTTTTTCATCACTCATCGGCTAGTCACCCGCTTCCCAGTTTTTGCTTCGTAGCGGATTTTTTCCTGTAATTTATTAATTCCATAAATTAATGCTGCTGGATTAGGAGGACATCCTGGAATGTATACATCAACAGGTACAATTTGATCAACACCTTTAACAACCGCATAAGATTTTACATATGGACCTCCTGCTGTAGCACATGATCCCATCGCGATTACCCATTTTGGTTCAGGCATTTGGTCATAAAGTCTGCGCACTAAAGGTGCCATTTTCTTCGTTACTGTTCCTGCAACAATCATGCAGTCAGATTGTCTTGGTGAAGTACGGAAGATAATCCCAAAACGGTCTTGGTCGTAGTGAGACGCCCCTGTTCCCATCATTTCAATCGCACAACAAGCTAGACCAAATGTCAATGGCCATATCGAGTGACTTCGTGCCCAACCTTTGACTTGTTCTAGCGTCGTAAAGAATATATTTCGATTTAATTCCTCTTGTAATTCTGGAGTAATTCCATCTAATTTTAGTTCCATGTCAACACCTTCTTCTTCCACGCGTAAAGTAATCCAATAATTAACATTACCATAAAGATAACCATCTCAATTAGCGCAAAAATACCAAGATAGTCATAGGCAACTGCCCATGGATATAAGAAAACGGTTTCTACATCAAACAATAGAAATAACAAAGCAAACATATAATACCTTGCATTAAATCGGATCCAACTTTCTCCAAATGGATCTACACCACTCTCATATGTAGTCTTCTTGGCTTCCGTTGGTTTGTTTGGCCTTAACAGACGTCCAAACGTCAACGCAACTACAGGTAGAAGTATTCCAAGGAAGATAAATACTGCTACAAACAAATAGTTGTTTTGATACAAATTGTACAGTTGATCCATGTCTCTCCCTCCAAACATGATATTTCCAATATATGATAATACTTTTTCGTCCGTACCCATTATAGCAAATAGTAATTAGGGTGTCGACATTCACAAAACTGTTAAATTTAGCATTTCACCAAAAAAGTAAAGTATTATGAGTCTTCGACAACTTTTTTCTCCAAAAAAATTTTTTTTACCCCAAAAAACATGTAGGAAAATAACGAAAAAGCCTATCACAACAGGCATTTTTACACTATTCTTACGTTGTAAAACATGGTTGATTTTCTTTAAAAATCTTTTCTTATTATAATGCTTTATCAAGCTACATACTGTGAAAAATGTCATAATGGGGGAAATTGCCAAATAGTAATTTGAGATGTGCTCCGCTTATTCACTTTAGTGACTGACGTAAAGTTGAAATTGATGTTCAGGATAAATACCGCTATACTAAAGCTTGTATAAAGTCAGTCATAGAAACTAGTCACTTCAATACATTCGGATCACCTCGATTTCTAGGTGATCGTATTGGAGTGACTTTTTTTTGTGAAAAAATCAGTGAGAAAGGAGTGTAAATGGTGTTACAGTTTGAACAAAATTTTGAAGTATGGTTACAGGAGAACATTTCTATCGAAACAAATCGAAGAAGACGTGAAATTCTAGAAAAAGGATTGGGACATGGAACTTTTGAATTTCTCCGCTCAATATGGTATCCCACGGTTGGTAATTTTGATCACCTCTATCCTGAATGGGAAGTACGCGATTTCAACAATGGTTACCGTTACCTCGACCTTGCTTATATGCCTGGGGGTGCTAAAGGTGGAATAGAGATTCAAGGATTCGGGCCCCATGCCAGAGATCTCGATGTTAGGCGATTTAAAGACCTTTGCTGGAGGCATTCCTTGTTAGCACTTGATGGCTGGACGTTCTTGCCGATTGCCTATTTATCCATTAAAGAAGAGCCAAAACAATGTCAACAGCTTATTCTTGCTTTCATTGGTAAATTCCTCTCAACAAATGTTCCTTCCCAACTATCTTACCTTGAAGCTGAGGTTGTACGTTTTGCCCGACGTTTACTGCGCCCCATTACCCCGCTTGAAGTTTCAACTCACCTTAACATTAGCGCCCGTCATACTAGACGAATTTTACAGAACCTTGTTGAGTCTCGAATTTTAAAAATCGTAAGTGGTAAAGAACGAATACGTGCATATACGCTAAATTATTAAGGAGAGAAATTTTTAGCGGACAGGAGAGACCTTAATACACTGAAAACTAGACTTCTTCCTTACGTAACGGTCACCAGAGACCTTATTCTCCCTTTTCCAACACAATCCTATCCATTATTAAGACAATAGTGTCCCTGATGGCCGCTTAACTTCTAAACACCTAACTTTTTCCTACAATAAGGTCTCTCTTGGCCGCCTAACACTTTTATATCAATTTCGCGGCCATCATGTCCCTTATGTCAAGTTTCCCAACACTATTCTCCCCATATTCAGACAATAATGGCTTTGATGGCCGCTTGAATCTACTGCTCTCTATAGCATTTCAACAGTTCCGTCCTGCTTAAGCTAAGACCAATCCAAATCCAATCCAAATCCCCTTCAACGCAAAAAGCGTCCAGGGCTTTTGCCTTGAACGCTTTTATACTTTAGTGCAATATTACTTCCCTGATACATTAAGGCGGTTAATGGCTCTTTTAAGGGCAAGTTCAGCACGTTTAAAGTCAATTGAATCACTTTTATCTTGTTGCATGCGACGTTCGGCACGCTCTTTTGCAGCACGAGCACGCTCAACATCGATATCTGATGGCAATTCAGCAGATTCCGCTAAAACCGTTACTTGATCAGGACGAATTTCTAAGAAGCCACCACTGACAGCAACGAGCTGTACATCTGAACCGGTTTTTAACCGAACAGCACAAACGGTTAGAGGAGCCACCATTGGAATATGTCCAGGTAAGATCCCAAGCTCACCGCTTTGAGCTTTGGCACTTACCATTTCAACATCTCCATCAAAAATCTTGCCATCAGGGGTTACAACATTGACATTGATCGTCTTCATGTAAAACCCTCCTTAACAGCAGCTGGAAATGGGGTCTCCCCCACAACTCCAGCTAGAGTACCTTACTCTAGTCAATCGTATTACTTCCTATTTAATAGGCTGCTGTGCAATTGCTGCTTAAGGTACATCTATTATTAAGCCATTTGTTTTGCTTTTTCAACAACTTCTTCAATACGTCCTACTAGACGGAATGCATCCTCTGGCAGGTCATCATATTTACCTTCAAGAATTTCTTTAAATCCTTGAACAGTTTCTTTAACAGGTACGTATGAACCAGGTTGGCCAGTAAACTGCTCGGCAACGTGGAAGTTTTGTGATAAGAAGAACTGAATACGACGAGCACGGTGTACTACTAGCTTGTCTTCTTCAGATAACTCATCCATACCTAAGATAGCAATGATATCTTGTAATTCTTTATATTTTTGAAGTGTTTGCTGTACACGACGAGCTACTTCATAGTGTTCTTGTCCAACGATTTCTGGAGAAAGAGCACGAGATGTTGACGCTAATGGGTCAACGGCAGGGTAGATACCCATCTCAGAAAGTTTACGCTCTAAGTTTGTCGTTGCATCTAAGTGAGCAAACGCTGTAGCTGGAGCCGGGTCAGTATAGTCATCGGCAGGTACATAAATCGCTTGGATTGATGTAACTGAACCTTTTTTCGTTGACGTGATACGCTCTTGTAATTGTCCCATTTCCGTAGCTAATGTCGGTTGGTAACCTACCGCTGAAGGCATACGTCCAAGTAGGGCTGATACTTCAGAACCTGCTTGTGTAAAGCGGAAAATGTTATCAACGAACAATAGTACGTCTGCACCTTGCTCATCACGGAAATGCTCAGCCATTGTTAAACCAGATAAGGCAACACGCATACGTGCTCCAGGTGGTTCGTTCATCTGACCGAATACCATCGCCGTTTTCTTAATAACTCCAGAATCACTCATCTCGTGGAAAAGGTCATTCCCTTCACGAGTACGCTCACCTACACCGGCGAATACAGAGATACCGCCGTGCTCTTGAGCAATGTTGTTGATTAATTCCTGGATTAATACGGTTTTACCTACACCGGCACCACCGAACAAACCGATTTTTCCACCTTTGATATAAGGAGCAAGTAAGTCTACAACTTTAATTCCTGTTTCAAGAATTTCTGTTTTTGTAGATAGATCCTCATATTTAGGTGCTGCACGGTGAATTGGATCTCTCTTTACATCTTTTGCTACTGGCTCATTAAGATCAATCTCTTCACCTAGAACGTTAAATACACGGCCTAGTGTTGCTTCACCTACTGGTACAGAAATTGGCGCTCCTGTGTCAAGAACTTCAAGTCCACGAACGACACCGTCAGTCGAAGACATCGCTACAGTACGAACTGAATCGTCACCAAGGTGTAACGCAACTTCTAGTGTTAAATCGATATCAACTTCACCAGCTGATTCAGCTTTTTTCTGAATCTTAAGTGCATTATAGATCTCAGGTAATTCACCACTGTTGAACTTAACGTCAACAACTGGTCCCATTACTTGAGTGATGCGTCCTTTATTCATCATTTTCCCTCCTAACTTGCTTGTAAACAATACCGATAACCTACTCTAAGGCTGCTGCCCCACCGACGATTTCCGTAATCTCCTGTGTAATCGCAGCTTGACGAGCTCGGTTATATGAAAGTGTTAATGAATCTATTAATGCCGTCGCATTATCCGTTGCAGAGCTCATTGCAGTCATACGAGCACCGAATTCACTTGCTTTTCCGTCAAGTAACGCCCCGTAGATTAAGCTTTCTGCATATTGAGGTAACAACTGTTCTAAAATTGCTTCTTCAGATGGTTCATATTCATACGAATATTTCACATCACTATCTCCCATATCAGTTAACGGTAATACTTTCTTCTCCGTTACTGTCTGCGTGATTGGACTTACGAAGTGGTTATACCATAGATATAACTCATCGAATAGTTCATCAGCAAACATCTGAACTGTCGAGCTAGCAATTTCCTTCACATCATTAAAAGCTGGTTGGTCCGATAAGCCGGTAATCTCGTGGATAATCGGCATATTTCGCTTCTTAAAGAAGTCACGTCCGACACGACCCATAACGATAATGCCGTATTCATCAGTTGAAGAATGACGCTCATTGATCGTTTTTAACACCGCTCTTAACACACTACTGTTGTAGGCACCAGCAAGTCCACGATCAGATGTAATGACAATATAGCCCGTCTTTTTTACAGGACGTTCCTGTAGCATAGGGTGAGATGTCCCGCTGCTCCCAGAAGCTATACTAACCACAACATCACGGATTTTATCTGTATATGGTTCAAATCTTTTCGCATTCTCTTGTGCTCGGTTAAGTTTCGCCGCAGCTACCATCTGCATCGCTTTGGTAATCTGCTTTGTTTTCTTTGTCGAGTTAATACGATTTTTAATATCGCGTAAAGAAGCCAATTTTATTTCACCACCTTTTCGCAAAAACTGGAATTCCGTTCATTTTCCTTTGATAGATGAAGCTAATCCTTATTCAGATACGGCAAAGCCTTTCTTCATCGCTTCGATTGCCGCTTTCATGTCTTCATCTGCAGGAAGTTTACCAGTTGTGCGAATGTGATCTAGTAAATCTTTCTTGTTATGTTCTAAGTATGTGAACAATTCAGATTCAAAACGGCGAATATCTTCAACAGGGATATCATCTAAGAAACCTTTTGTTAAGGCATAAAGAATCGCAACCTGTTTTTCTACTTGCAACGGCTCATGTAAACCTTGCTTTAATACTTCTACAGTACGCGCACCACGGTTTAATTTCGCTTGTGTTGCTTTATCAAGGTCAGAACCGAACTGTGCGAACGCTTCTAACTCACGGTAAGACGCTAAGTCTAGACGAAGAGTACCTGATACTTTCTTCATCGCATTGATTTGTGCAGATCCCCCTACACGTGATACAGATAAACCGGCGTTTACAGCTGGACGTACCCCTGAGAAGAATAAGTCTGACTGTAAGAAGATTTGTCCGTCAGTGATTGAGATAACGTTTGTTGGGATATATGCAGAAACGTCCCCTGCTTGTGTTTCGATAAATGGTAATGCAGTTAGTGAACCAGCACCTTTTGCATCACTTAATTTAGCAGAACGCTCTAATAAACGACTGTGTAGATAGAATACGTCCCCTGGGAATGCTTCACGTCCTGGAGGGCGACGTAGTAATAATGAAAGCTCACGATAAGCTGCTGCTTGTTTTGATAAGTCATCATAAATAACAAGAACGTGCTTGCCGTTATACATGAATTCCTCACCCATTGCTACCCCAGCATATGGAGCTAAGAATAGTAATGGAGCTGGTTGAGATGCACTCGCAGAAACTACGATTGTGTAATCAAGTGCACCGTGTTGACGTAATGTTTCAACAACGCCTGCAACTGTTGATTCTTTTTGACCGATCGCAACATAGATACAAATCATATCTTGATCTTTTTGGTTCAAGATAGTATCGATCGCTACCGCTGTTTTACCAGTTTGACGGTCACCAATGATTAACTCACGTTGTCCACGTCCAATTGGAATAAGAGCGTCAATCGCTTTAATTCCTGTTTGAAGTGGCTCGTGTACTGATTTACGGTCCATTACCCCTGGTGCTGGACTTTCAATCGGACGAGTTTTTGTTGTTTCGATTGGACCTTTTCCATCAATAGGTTGTCCTAATGGGTTAACAACACGTCCAAGAAGTTCTTCACCTGCTGGAACTTCCATAATACGTCCTGTACGTTTTACTTCGTCACCTTCACGAATTTCCGTATATGGTCCTAAAATAACGATACCCACGTTATTCTCTTCTAAGTTCTGAGCCATACCCATTACACCGTTAGAGAATTCAAGAAGCTCTCCTGCCATTGCGTTTTCAAGGCCATGAGCTAGAGCAATCCCGTCCCCTACCTGGATAACAGTACCAACATCGTTTACTTCAATTTCAGACTGATAGTTTTCAATCTGCTGTTTAATAAGAGAACTAATTTCATCTGGTCTGATGCTCATTTACTTCACCCCTATCTCCTAACATTTCCAGTAACCAATTGGCGCTCAAGGCGTTGTAATTGTCGTTTTACACTACCGTCATAAATACGGTCGCCAATTCGAATCTTAATTCCACCAATTAATTCAGGATCAATGATGTTTTCAACACGAAGTTGTTTTTTGCCGAGTTTCTTTGCAAACCCGCTTGTTAATGTATTTATATCTTCTTCAGAAATTGCTTTTGTCGTATAGACTTTCGCTTCAGCAATTCCTTGATCTTCATTCGAATGTTTGTTGAAGTCGTCAATCATCTCTAAAAGAACATTCTCTCTGCGATGATCGATGAGAACAAAGAAAGTATTCATCACAGTATCACTTACTGCTTTCCCAAAGATACTTTTAAAGATTTCCTTTTTCTTTTCAGCTGTTACTTTTGGATGTCCAAGCACTTCTGAAAAGACTGGATTCTCTTTTACTGCTTGTTGAACAGTACGTAATTGCTCTTGGGTTTCTGTAAGCGTACCTTTTTGTTTCGCTACTTGAAAAAGAGCAACAGCATAACGATTGGCTACAGCGTTTTTACTCATAGCTCTTCGCCTACTTCTTTAATGTACTCTTTAATCATCTTCTCTTGCTCTTGTTCATTAAGTTCCTTCTCGATTACTTTAGAAGCAATAAGAACTGATAAAGAAGCTACTTGCTCACGTAATTGTGTAACAGCACGTTCTTTTTCAGTTTGGATCTCTTTAAGAGCATCTTCTTTTAATCGCTCTGCTTCAGCACGTGAAGCTGTAACGATTTCGTTACTTTGTTGCTGAGCAAGTTTCTTCGCACTCTCAACGATTTCTTGCGCCTCTTTACGAGCTGTTTGAATCGCCACTTTTTGTTCAGAAACAAGCTTTTCAGATTCTTTGCGGTTTTTCTCCGCTTGTTCAATCTCGTTGACAATATGTTCTTCACGCTTTTTCATGATCCCCATAATTGGACCGAAAGCGTATTTTCTTAATAATGCTAATAAGATTACAAAGATGACGATTTGATAAATGATGTCACCCCAGTGAATTTCGAACACAGCGCTCACTCCTCTCTTATGAAGGTAATACAAAAGGAATGGCGAAGGTTCCACCTAGAACTAGCTTCGCCATTATGAACCAATCAAAGTACTTATTCTATTGCCCCATTACCATAAACGCGATAACTACGGCGATGATCGGTAATGCCTCTACAAGGGCAACCCCGATGAACATTGTCGTTTGTAAAGTTCCACGTAATTCTGGTTGACGAGCAATCCCCTCAACTGTACGACCTACGATAAGACCGTTACCAATACCAGCACCTAAAGCTCCTAAACCTACTGCGATTGCAGCTGCAATAAGACCCATAATTTGTGTCCTCCTTCAATTTGTGTTTGTAATATGATAAAATAGTATTTTTAAGTTCCTCTTATAAAAAGAGAGAAATCGTATAAATAAAGTAAACTTTTTAAAAATTAATGGTCGTCAGCAACCTTATGCGCTAAGTAAACCATTGTTAACATTGTAAAAATAAATGCTTGGATTGTACCGATGAACACACTAAAGCCTAACCATGCCAGGAAAGGAATAGCTCCAAAGATCGCTCCAAAAATTCCACTAGTACCAAGTGCTACAAGTAATGCAATTAAAACCTCACCTGCATAGATGTTACCGTAAAGACGAAGACCAAGAGTTAAGAAGTTTGCAATTTCCTCGACAACTTTAAGAGGAAACATCCACCAAAGTGGACTAAAGAACGTCTTACCCCAGCCACCAACACCTTGCATTTTGATGCCGTAGTAGTGGGTCAAAATGATGACCATTCCGGCAAGTGTTAATGTAATATGTGGATCAGCTGTCGGTGATTTCCACCACAAGACATGACCCGGCTCGACAACGATCGCAAACGGTAGCCCTAACATGTTTGATACAAATATGTACATAATCAATGTTAGCCCGAGCGTTAAAAAGCGTCCGCCTGTCTTCCAGTCCATAGTACTGTTGATAATACCTTTAACAAAGTCAATAAGCCATTCCATAAACCCTTGCATTCCTGATGGTCGCAGCTGTAAGGAACGAGCACCAGAAACCGCAATGATAAAGACAATCACGGATGCAACTGTTGTCATCAGCACATTCGAAAGATTAAAAGTAAGTCCTAAAAACTCGGCTGATGGATATCCATGCTCCATTATTTTTCACCTCTTTCTTTATACAAGCGTTTATGTTGAAATAGTGAATCTATAAAGATGATAATATAGGTTACCATTAACCCAATTACCACACTTACCAAATCAAAGTGTTCAGGATAGCGGGTAGCAATAGTGACTGCAAGGACTGCGAGCGCGAGCCTTGTAAGAAATCCAAGTGAATGTGCCTTTTTCTTCTCACCTTCACCTTTAGCGCTTTTCTCTACAGCTTGTCCCAAACGATTAATTTTACTGTACATACTCCAAAGGTTGAAATAACTAAAGATCGTACCAAGGAGTAAACCTAGAAATATAGTTGAATATGAAGTGAATCCCCAACCTAGCACAAAAAAGGCAGCCAGGAAGAGAGTGTATTTGGTGTAACGCCTCATGTTTGCAGAATATTGATCCATCACTTATCTCCTAAATAATCTCCAATAAAGCGAACGATTCCATAAATCCCAGCGGCAAGTCCTACGAAAATTCCAGTAATTAATAACCAAGGTTCCGTTCCGAAGTACTGATCCAGCCATCTTCCTCCAAACACACCAACGAGGACTGGTCCGACAAGATATGACAAAATTGCTGACATGGCTGCCATCGCCCGAAACATTTGTTTTTGCGGTTTTTTATGTACCAACTCATTCGCCTCCTGGGTAAGGAGTGATAAAAGTCACTGCAAAATTGTAAACCTTATCAATTTCGCCTTTTTAATCGTACAATAGTGAAAACTTTATGTCAACGAGTTTTCACATAAAAAAAACGGTGAAATTTCCCTCGAAATTTCGTTCACACTTTTGACAAATTTGTACGAATTTTTGCCAAATTTCTACGTTTAATGTTTGACTTATCAGATAAATCTAACTATTATATATTTTTTGTCTGTTATTTTGTCCTATGATTCGATATTTCCTTATTTTTTCTATACTATGCAGAATACTATATAAATATAACTATCTAATTGCAAATTTTAATCAAAAAGTGTGACCGTTTGAGTTATTGATCACACTTTTCTTTTTATTTTATCAGCTCTTGTTGTCCCTCCATACTGTGCTTCAATTCTGGTAATCCAATGTACAATGTCGTTTCAAATGTATCTTCTTTTCCGTCTTTTTTGGCGAAAATTAGCGCTTTATAGACTCCTTCGTCGAGCTTTTCCTGATCTATTTCCACCTCTAGTAATCCACGCTCCACATTCTTTTTGACATCTAAGTACTTGATAAACTGGAATGTATCCGGATCGTATAAGGCAATTCCTACCTCCTCTGCACCGCCGGGTAAATACATTTCATAACGATACGTTTCCGGTTGATCTCCAAAGTCAAAGTTAAAGGCCATTAATCTCGGATAATCAGGCTCTTCAATAAAAAATAAATACGGTATATGCAAATCTTCTTTTCCGCCTTTGACCAGAATTTCACCGTTATGAATACCTGTACTTAAGACAGATGGCATAATATCGATCTCAACAGTAATGTTCTTCTTCTCCTTTGGCTTTAATGTGAAGGAAAAAGGTACTTTCCACTGAACGCCATCAGGAACAACAAACGGTGGTTCAATGTAATATGTCACTTCTTGATCGGACTGATTTTCGACCGTAAGTTGAATTTCTTTTTCCTGTCTCTCATCACTTCTGAGCATTTTTCCGAATGTAACAGCACCAGGATAGACAAGTGTATCAGCTGTAACAGCTTTGTTAACTTGAATTCGCCCTGCACCTTGTTCATGCGGTGGATAGACATCACCGTTTCGGTCAGTAATCAGTGTCGCCGTATTCATTAATGCTGCTTTTACCTGTTGTGGTGTCCAGTCAGGGTGGGCCTGCTTGATTAATGCGGCCGCCCCGGCAACATGTGGTGCAGCCATGCTTGTACCATTTAAACCCAGGTACCCTTTTGGGACAGTACTATGAATATCTACCCCTGGAGCAACAACATCTGGTTTGACCTCCCACGTAAAGGTGACCGGACCTCTTGAGCTGAATGGCGCAAGCAAATCTTCTTCTTGCCGGTAAAATGTTTTTAAGAAAAGATCCTTCTTCTCCATCTGCTCTAATAACCATTCACCATCTTCATTTGAGAGTGAAGCAACCGGAATGTTAATCCCGTCAGCATCCAATGTCCCTACAAATTCTCCTTCGGTGTTGTTATAAATGAGTACGGCTTTCGCACCATTACTCTCAGCATTTTTTGCTTTTGTAGAAAAAGGAATAATCCCACGCTTAATCAAAGCTACTTTTCCTTCTACATCTGTACATTCATTCTCTCGTCCAAGGCCGCAATTAACGAGTGGAAAATCACGCTTTATCGTCCACGGCTTTGAACCACGCAATAATTGCAGTGAAAACTCCTTATCTTCAGAGCGATCAATCGTTAAATAGGGTACTTTGAGCGGCGGTGATGATGCCCCAACTGAAATGGCTTTTGTTGACGTACCCGGTGAGCCTACCGTCCACATTTTTGGTCCACTGTTTCCATTTGACGTTACAGCAATGACACCTTGCTCAACAGCCCGGTCAAGAGCAGTGCTTGTCGGCCAATCCGGTCCATTAACAGTATTACCCAGGGATAGGTTAATCACATCCGCACCGTCTGCTACCGCTCTTTCAATGGCTGCAATCACTTGCTCTGTTGTCCCATGGCCACCCGGACCTAATGCCCGGTAGGCGAGAATCTTTGCCTCAGGCGCTACACCTCGAATTTTTCCGTTTGCAGCAATAATCCCAGCGACATGGGTTCCATGCAATGTTGCCATTCCTTGTCCTGCAACAGTTTCCATCGGGTCATCATCTTCATCAATCAGGTCGTAACCACCTTTATAACTTTTTTTTAAGTCGGGATGATTGTAGTCAATACCCGTATCGATCACAGCAACCGTCACACCTTTTCCTGTTAAATGCTCACCATTTGAATCCAGCTCCTTCCATATCTTCTCGCCCCCAATAAAAGGAACACTATCATCAATAGTCGCTTGATAGGTTACAACCTCATCAACCCGAGTGACACCGCTGACCGCCGCTAGCTTATCTATATCCTTTTCCTTTACTTTGTAGGAGAAGCCCGAGAATAAGAAGGTAAACATTTTTCTAACTTCCCCTTCAGGAATCAGTTTCTGTACTCTTTCCATGACTTCACTTGGATTATCTTCTACTTCTACAATAACAATCTTTTCTTCATCGGACTTTTCCACGGGAACTGGAGGGCGTTCAGGAAATTGACTCGCAAGACCTAACGAAGTATTCATTGTTAATGATGCTATAACCATGATGGTTGAAAACAAGAGTATTTTTATCTTCAAGCACTTCCCTCCTATCCATCCATTTCTTCTCTTTATATCTTTTCTCAAAATGTAGTTGTTATGTATGCGGGATAATTTGGAGGAAATTGGAACTTGGCTGATAAATCGCGTATCCTATAATTTCTGAGGGCTTCAGAGGTAAAAAACAACTCCCATTTTGATAAAAATAGTTAACTAGAATAACTTTTTATAAAAAAATACACGTAAGGAAGTAATTTCCTCACGTGTATTCATCACTATACTTTAAATGGCTCCGGACGCTCATTATTTCTTTGGAAATGATAAAGGATCGCTTTTACAATTCGCTCTGATGCATGTCCATCTCCATATGGATTCGAAGCTTTTGCCATTTTTTTGTATTCTGTTTCATCGGTTAACAATTCTTTTGCTAAGCGGTAAATATCCGCTTCCTCAGTTCCAGCAAGCTTTAGTGTACCTGCCTCGATTCCTTCAGGACGTTCTGTTGTATCTCGAAGCACGAGTACCGGTGTTCCCAAAGAAGGGGCCTCCTCCTGCACTCCACCTGAATCCGTTAAAATTAAGTATGCTCGCGCGGCGAAATTGTGAAAATCCTGCACACCTAAAGGCTCAATTAAATGAATGCGCGGGTCATTACCTAACTCTTCACCAGCAATTTCGCGGACAACAGGATTTAAATGAACCGGGTATACGACTTGAAGATCATTATGTTCCTCAACAAGTCGCTTAATTGCACGGAACATATTACGCATTGGCTCACCAAGGTTTTCGCGACGGTGTGCAGTTAGAAGAATAAGACGATCATCCCCTAACCTCTCTAACACTTCATGCTGATAGCTCTCAGTCACTGTAGTTTTTAAGGCATCAATTGCTGTATTGCCTGTTATGTATACCGCCTTTTCATCCTTATTTTCACGAAGCAAATTGTCAGCCGATTTTTCTGTTGGCGAAAAATGCAAATCAGCAATGACTCCCGTTAACTGCCTGTTCATTTCTTCAGGAAATGGAGAGTATTTATTCCACGTGCGTAACCCTGCCTCGACATGACCAACTGCAATTTGATTATAAAACGCAGCTAAGCTTGCAACAAAAGTCGTTGACGTATCCCCATGCACTAAGACGATGTCAGGCTTAACCTCTTTCATAATTCCATCGAGCCCTGATAAAACATTGTTTGTCACATCAATTAGCGTTTGGCGCTCTTTCATGACATTTAAATCATAGTCTGGCGTCACCTTAAAAATCTCTAAAACTTGATCGAGCATTTCGCGATGCTGACCAGTCACCGTCACAATGGATTCAATTTCCTCAGGATATTTTTCAAGCTCCAATACGAGTGGAGCCATCTTAATCGCTTCGGGTCTCGTGCCGAAAATGGTCATGACTTTTATTCGTTTCATGTCTACTCTCCTCCCCCACAAACAAATGATTTATTTCGTTCCGAACAAACGGTCTCCAGCATCCCCTAAACCTGGGACAATGTAGCCTTTCTCGTTTAACTTCTCATCTAATGCCGCTAAGTAAATGTCAACATCCGGATGGTCATTTTGAATGACTTCAACACCTTCAGGAGCAGCAATTAAACACATGAGCTTAATGTTTTTGGCACCGCGCTTTTTTAAACTGTTGATCGCTTCAGAAGCCGATCCACCAGTTGCAAGCATCGGGTCAATGACAATAAATTCTCTTTCTTCTACGTCAGTTGGAAGCTTAACATAATACTCTACTGGCTGCAATGTTTCCGGGTCGCGGTATAAGCCAACATGTCCTACCTTAGCTGCCGGAATTAACTTCAAAATACCATCAACCATACCAAGACCTGCACGTAAAATTGGCACAAGACCAAGCTTCTTCCCGGCAATTGTCTTTGATTTCGCAGGGCCTACCGGCGTTTCCACTGTAACCTCTTGCAGCGTTAAATCACGTGTAATCTCAAAAGCCATTAAAGCCGCTACTTCATCAACCAACTCACGAAACTCTTTTGTTCCTGTTGATATATCACGAATATACGTTAACTTATGTTGAATTAATGGGTGATCAAAAACAAATACTTTGCTCATTCTCTAAATTCTCCCTTTCTAAGTACAAGTAATAGGTCTTTTTATTAAAAGTAGTTTTATGTAATCTTCTTAAAAAGTTTCTCACAGATAACGAATCCCTATACTTGCCCACTTTCATACACTCCTTGCAAATTTTACATAAAAAACATTGTCGATTCAAGGGAGATTTTATGAATTTAGAGTTTAGAGTGTAGAGTGTAGAGTTATTTTTGGATTTTTCAAGAAGGTTTTTTAAAAGATCTCTTAAAACATCAATGGATTATCCCACACCAACTCTAAACTCTACACTAAAAAAAGGCGCACGCGGCGCCTTTTCATATTAAAGGTTTGGATACATTGGAACTTTTTTCGTTAATGCTGCAACTCTTTCGCTTGCTTCTTTCAGTTTAGCTTCGTCTGTTGTGTTTTTTAGCGTAAGGGCGATGATTGCACCGATTTCATCCATTTCTTCCAGACCAAATCCACGTGATGTAACCGCAGCTGTTCCGATACGAACACCACTTGTTACGAATGGACTTTGCGGGTCAAACGGTATCGTATTTTTATTTGCTGTAATACCGATATTATCAAGCGCTTCTTCAGCCGCTTTCCCTGTTAAGTCTAAGCTGCGAACGTCTAAAAGAATTAAGTGATTGTCTGTACCGCTTGAAACAAGGTTAATACCTTCGCTCATAAGTTTTTCTGCAAGACGGTTCGCATTGTCAATCACATTCTGCGCATACGTCTTGAACTCATCTTGAAGTGCTTCACCAAATGCTACTGCTTTTGCAGCAATAACATGCATTAAAGGACCGCCTTGAATTCCAGGGAAAATTGACTTGTCAATTTTCTTTGCGAACTCTTCTTTGCAAAGAATCATACCGCCACGAGGGCCACGTAATGTTTTGTGTGTCGTAGTCGTAACAAAGTCTGCATATGGTACAGGATTCATGTGCAAGCCTGCTGCAACAAGACCTGCAATGTGCGCCATATCAACCATGAAATAAGCTCCTACTTCATCAGCAATTTCACGGAAACGCTTGAAGTCAATTGCACGAGGGTATGCACTCGCACCAGCAACGATTAATTTCGGCTTATGTTCTTTAGCTTTTTGAAGAACATCATCATAGTTAATTGTTTGTGTTGCTTCGTCTACTCCATACTCAATAAAGTTATATTGAACACCACTGAAGTTAACTGGGCTACCGTGTGTTAAGTGACCACCGTGAGAAAGGTTCATTCCAAGAACTGTGTCACCTTGCTCTAAAATTGTAAAGTAAACAGCCATGTTCGCTTGAGCACCTGAGTGAGGCTGCACGTTCACATGCTCAGCTCCAAAAATTTGCTTCGCACGATCACGAGCTAAATTTTCAGCAACGTCAACATGCTCACAACCACCATAGTAACGGCGGCCAGGGTAACCTTCTGCGTATTTATTTGTTAATACTGATCCTTGCGCTTCCATCACTGCTTCACTAACGAAGTTTTCTGATGCAATTAATTCAATTTTGTCTCGTTGTCTACCTAATTCGTCTTGAATTGCTTGATATACTGCAGGATCCTGACTTTGTAGATTTTTCATTTTTTATTTAGTCCTCCTTCAATATCTTACAAAACTAATCTTTCGGCTTATTATTAATTTTCCAAAAACTATTTCTATATTAACATGTTTTCAATATTAAAACCCGTACTTTTTTACATTTTTTTTAATAAACCTTCATGTTTTACATCAAATCGACAAAAAGCAGCCAGTTTATTTGCATGAGAAATCGGATTTTACCGGATATTCCGCCCTTGGACCACCGATATATTTCGGTCTTGTCTTCGCCATGGCCACATGGGCTTCACCAATTTGCTTTACCTTGCTTCTCACAGGAACGGCAACATGCTTAAGGTGCATTCCGATCAATGTATCACCGATATCAATCCCAGCATCCGCTTTAATAAATTCAACGACGACCGGATCACTTAGATTTTGATAGGCATATGTAGCCATTGACCCTCCAGCCTTTAACGAAGGTACAACTGATACCATTTCATAGCCATACTTCAAGGCTGTGCTTCGTTCCATCACTAAGGCGCGGTTCAAATGCTCACAACATTGAAATGCCACCTGCACCCCGCTTTTTTGCTGAAGGACTTTTATCGCTGAAAAAATCCCTTCTGCTACCTCAACGGTTCCGGAAGTCCCGATTCTCTCACCAATCACTTCACTCGTGCTTGTCCCAACTACTAACAAATGCGCTTCACTCATTGGAAACGAGTCGTACAAATCATCAAGCGCACCAGACACCTGATCAAAAATCAAAGCCATGGAAACACCTTCTTTTTAGTTTAGAGTGTAGAGTTTAGAGTTTAGAGTGTTTGTAAGCTATCCCAAGAAGTCTTTCAAGAACTCCCCTGAGTTACCCAAAAGCAACTCTAAACTATACACTCTAAACTCTAAACTAATTTAATTACTTCTCCTCATACTCCGTAATCTTCCCAACTCTGTTTGCATGTCGGCCGCCTTCGTATTCGGTTTCGAGCCATACTTTGGCGATTTCCCGAGCTAGTCCCGGGCCGATTACTCGTTCACCCATGGCAAGAACATTGCTGTCGTTGTGTTCTCTTGTTGCTTTTGCACTGAAAAGGTCGTGCACAAGGGCGCAGCGGATACCTTTTACTTTGTTCGCAGCGATTGACATTCCGATGCCGGTGCCGCAAATGAGAATGCCGCGGTCAACCTCATTTGCCGCTACCTTTTCAGCAACTGGAATCGCGTAATCCGGGTAATCGACTGATGTGCTGCATTCACAGCCTAAATCAACATATTCAATTCCCATTTCATCCATTAATGCTTTAATTTCTTCTTTAATATTTATTCCACCATGATCTGAACCAATGGCTACTTTCATTTTTTACCCCTCCAACGTTATTGTTATGTAGTAAATTTACCGATTGTTTGTTTTAATTTTTCTGCTTGTTTTGATAATTGTTGAGCAGTAGTGGCAATCTCCTGAATCACACCGGTTTGTTCTTGGGTTGTTGATGACACTTCGACAGCGCCTGCTGACGTTTCTTCAGCAATGGCAGCAACCTCTTGAGATTCTCTTGTCGTGTCATTCACGTAACTCATTTGTTTTGCGACAAGCTCGGTTATTTCGTTTACTGCATGGGCGACCTCTGTTACAGTTTGTGCCATTTCCGTGATTGCTATGTTCGTTTCAGTACCTTGAACTGAATGATTTTTCGCCACTTTTACTTGTTCACTAATTTGCTTAACAACTGCACTTACTTCATTCTGGATATTTTGAATGAGCTTTGTAATTCCTTGCACAGCCTTTGAACTTTCATCCGCCAGTTTACGGACTTCATCGGCAACAACGGCAAATCCTCTTCCTTGTTCACCAGCACGCGCTGCTTCAATTGACGCATTCAAAGCGAGTAAATTCGTTTGAGCAGCTATATCTCCTACTAATGAAATAATTTCTTCGACCTGTTTTGCGTGGGATTCTAAACGGCTAACAGAGGCTAAAGAATCTTGATTGTCTTCCGAAAGTTTTTGAATACCTGCTACGAGAGAATAAATGACTTTTTGACTGCCTTCTAGCGCATCAACCATGTTTCTTGATAGATCTTTCGATGAATTGGCCCGATGTTGAACTTGTTCGGCAAGATTCTTAATGTCCTCAATGGATTCGGCCGTATTTTGTATCGCTATTGCACTACTTTCAGCACCTGCAGCAATTTCATCAATTGTTCGGGAAATACTTTCCGATTGGGTAGCCGCTGATTCAGACGCCAAGGTAATTTCGGTAACTTTTTGATTTGTTTGCGCAAAATTGTTATCAATGTCATTTACCATCAAACGAAGATTTTTCAGCATTTCATTAAAAGCCAGTCCTAGTGCACGGATTTCACCATCCGACTTCTGAACAACGACATCTTCCCGAATATCACCATTTGCCGCCCTTCTAGCTGACAGCTCCAACTCATGCAGTGGCTTCGTGATTAATTGCGAACCGAAAAAGGCAAAAATAGCACACCAGATAACCCCGAACACCAACGTCATAATAATAAGAAATGTGTCACTTATTCCTAATAGCTCGCTTAACGTTTCATTCAGAAAGAAAATAAAAAAAGCACTTGTTGCATATGTAATACTTGCTAATGCACAGACACCGATTACCATTTTCTTTCTTAAGCTAGAACGGTATTTCTTCTTCTCCTCCATTAGCTGATTCCCCCTAAATTATTAGCTAGACAAGTACTTCTGATTGAAACGGTCGATCAATTCTTCTATCTCTTTCGCTGTCTCGCGATATACTTCGACCGTCCCACCGAAGGGATCTTTAATATCATTACTAGGAGCTTTTCTTAGTAATTCTTCGATCGCCTTTCGATAAGGATGTACCTGTTGATTTAACTCTTGCTCCAGCATATACATCTCTTGTCTTGCATCATTGCTATTCACATTTTGAAACTTTTCTAGCTTATCTTTATTTTCGGCTAATAGTTGAGCTTGTTTAATCTCTAATTCTGTATAAAGTCGATCTAATTCTTTTTGATATTCCTTCGCAAAAGAATCACCAATCACGAATTCCTTTAATGTATGGATTTTGTCTGCGTATGTTGGAAATCTATGTTCTAAACCTCTTTTGTGGTTTTCAGTCATCGTTAAAATAACATCTGCCCATTGAATCAGCGAATCATCAATTGCCGTTGCAGTGTGATTGCATGGGATTCCTTTTTCCGCCAAAACAGCTTTCGTACCCATCGAGGCTTCACTTCCCGGAAAGGCATTAACACCTGCAGATTTCACTTCAATTTCACCATTTGTTTTATGCCTTAAGATTGCCTCTGCCAAAGGGCTCCTGCACGTATTTCCGGTACAAACAAAGAGGACTTTTTTCATCGCTTCACTTCCTTCCTATCTTACATTATGTTACATCGTTTTCACGTTATACATCAGGTTTCAGTCCTAATAAAAAAAGAACCATTAAGGTTCTCTTTAAAAATTTTGTATATTTTAGTATATTTCATTTTCCTGCAGTTCGTCTATAGTTAACCTTTGTTTTTCATACAAGTGTCAGACTTATGACTAGACCGGCAGCAAAAGTTTGATTCCAAAGGCGAGGAGAATAAGTCCTCCTAATATTTCCCCATAGGAACCAATCCAGCCTTTCATATATTTCCCCATCAGTAAACCAACCCATGTCAAACACATGCTCATCAATCCAAAGGCCATTAGAACAATGATAGTTTTTGCGCCAAATAAACCGAGACTTAATCCAACGGAAAAACTATCGAGACTCACGCTGATTGCAAATAACAGTAAGCCGTAGCCTGCGGGTCGAATGAGGACATCATCGTTATTTCGCAATGAGGAAATACACATTTGAGCACCTAAAAAAATGAGTAAGCCACCACCAATATATGTAGCAATTACCCCTAAGTGTAGGGATAGAAATTTTCCGATGATAATACCCGCTAACGGCATAATAACGTGAAAGATTCCAATTGTTACCCCGATATTGAAAATTTGCCGCAAGCGAAGACCTAACATTCCCATACCAATTGCTAAAGAAAAAGCGTCCATTCCTAAGGCAAATGCCATGATGAATAATGTAACAATCTCTGAGAACATGCAATCCCTCCTTGGACTTGCTTCAATTAACTTTATGCAAGTCCAAGGGAAAATAGACATTGATAATTTACTGACAGATGAAGTTTCCTGATGCTGCCTTCTCTAGTCGGTTCATGACTGCTTTCCCGACACCTTCTTCTGGAAAGACTTCGGAAAAGATAATATGAACATCGTGATCATCAAAGGTGCGTAAAGCATCATAAAGCCTGCGGGCAACTGACTGTAAATCTGCTCGAACACCGCAAGCTAAGACGAGATCTGCCTTATAATACGTTTCATTTTCACTCGTCGTCAGCACTCCAACTTTATGCCCTTTATCTTGTTCCTTTCTCACAAGCTGTTGAATAAACTCCCGACCCCCGCTTACGAGATACATCTCTCCTTTTGGAGCATAGTGCTTATATTTGACACCCGGTGATCTTGGTGCTTGTCCATTTTCAGAAAGCGCAGGATCAACACTCACTTCCCCGACCACGTGTTCAAGCTGCTCTTTCGTTACCCCGCCAGGACGCAGGATCATCGGCACCTCTTCTGTACAATCAACGACCGTTGACTCAACACCAACACCTGTCTCTCCGCCATCAACAAGTCCACTGATTCTGCCTTTCAAATCATCATAAACATGTTTGGCAGCTGTTGGACTTGGCTTCCCAGATAAATTGGCACTTGGAGCAGCAATTGGAACACCTGCCAATTCAATTAACGCTAACGCTACAGGATGATCAGGCATTCTTACAGCGACAGTATCAAGTCCTGCCGTTACTTTATCCGCTACATCTTTTCCCTTTGGCAGAACAAGTGTCAATGGACCAGGCCAGAACGCTTTGATTAGTGCTTCCGCTTTTTCCGGCACTTGTGAGACAACCTCTTTTAATTGTGCATAATCGGAAATATGGACGATAAGTGGATTATCACTCGGCCGTCCTTTTGCAGCATAAATTTTATCAATCGCTTCATTTACTAATGCATTTCCTCCCAATCCATATACCGTTTCAGTCGGAAATGCGACCACCTCATTGTGGCTAAGCAAGATGGCCGCTTCTTTTAATTGTGGACAACCTGTTAATTGTTCCCCATTTTTATCCACAATCCACACCATTGTTTCCACATGCTCTGTCATGACAATTACCCTCATTTCATCTCAAAATAAAACAAGTTATCCACTAACTGTGAATAACTTGTGCATAACTTTCCATTATCCCCAACTTTTTTAGTGTAGAGTTTAGAGTTGTTAGTATGTTGATCAGAGAAGTATTTTAAATACCTCTTTGAAAAACCCAAAATAACTCTACACTCTAAACTCTCAACTCTACACTATCTACACATGTTTTCTCATTAGCTTTTCCAATGAACAGGCCATCACTTTGGTTTGTCCTGAAACAAACTGGCCAAAGTGATTTGATTTTTTCAAATGAACAGGAATCTCTTCCTCTCGTAAAGGCTCAAAGCCGATATGTTCAAAGAACGGAATAGCATTATTCGTTAACAGATATAATGTACGAACTCCTCTTTGTTTAGCGAACGCCATTGCCAGCTCTAAAAATTGAAGTCCAATCTTAGCATCCCAACTTGTTGACGCCATCACCAAAGACCGTAATAAGCCGTCCTCATCACTTAGACGCTCAATTCCAACCGTGCCAATTACCTGCTTCTCCTCATTTTCAGCGACTAAAAAATGATCAATCTGATCTTCAATCCCTTGATCTGATAAACCTGCTCTTGCAACTAAGCGCTGAACCGGTAATATATCCTTCTCTTCCGCAACTCGAATCACAATACTCATCACGTTCCCCCTACCTATTTCATACATGATAGCTTGTACTTCTACCAATGTGTATGCTAACGAGGGAAGGAGTAGAACAAAAATCCTTTAATTTAGAATTAAAAATTTAGAATTTAGAATTGGTAAAAGGTTTTCAGGTAGTCAACCTTCTTTGAATCAACCAAAACAATTCTAAATTCTACATTCTAAATTCTACATTTTATTAAGCAAACAAGGTTTTCATTTTATCGACGAGGCCTGTGAAGACTTCGAAGACGAAGAAGTTGACTTCGATTCCTTCTTCTTTTTCTTCTGCATTTTCACTGTCATCGGCTTGAGCGACTGCATCTCCATTGGCAAAGTCAAGGAAGCATAGCGGCGGGAAGAGAACACACCACCAATTTTCACCTTTTCCTTCACCTATAGTAATTAGGATTGCTTCATAATTACCTGCTGGGTAGACATAGTTTCCATAAAGCTTCGTAGGAAATTGAACTTCATCATCGAATGTCACGTTAAATGACTGTTTGCTTCCAATTCGATCAAGCTCACTCGCAACAATCGCCTCAATGTCAGCTAAATTGTCTTGAATTACTTCTCTTGCTTGATCACGGTCAACTAACTCTCCAACCCATTCGGTAACAGCAATATTAACTTTATCACGAATTTCACGTTTGATCCATTGATCTTGCGGTGAATCGCTATTTGCTAGAATGCGTAAGCGAATCGCTTCTTCAGGAATACGGCTTTCATCGTATGCCGCCACGATTTGATGATTGTTTTGACCTTCCCAACTCATGATTAAAACAAAAAATGATATGAATAAATAAATAAGTCCCTTTTGGTTCATTTTTTCCCCCACCTTTCACTAGTCACAGTGTGGTCGGGAAAAGCAAAAAACAAACCTAGAATTGTACGACAAATTTTTTATATTCTGAAAACTCAACAGAAATGTAAAATTTATAATGTAAAATGTAAAATTGATGTGGGATTATTCAGGAAGCCTTAAAAAGGACCTCCTGAGTTTACTAAACTAATTTTACATTTTACATTTTACATTTCATCAAGCATTCCAAACACCATTCGGTCTTTCCCATTGATATCATGAACGACTTCTACCGTCATCATTGGAAAGGCCTCTTTCAGCATGGCGGCAACAGTTTCTCCTTGTCCTATGCCAACTTCAAAAGCAATCAGTCCTCTTTCGTTCAGCACTTTTGGAATTTCCTCCATAAGGCGGCGGTAGAAGGCATAGCCATCCTCTCCTCCAAATAAGGCACGATGTGGTTCATTACCACGAACAAGAATATCAAGCTGCTCTAATTCCGTTTCTGGAATGTACGGCGGATTCGAGACTACAATATCGACTTTTTCCCCTGCTTCAATCAGCGGCTGCAGTAAATCCCCATGAACAAAACGAACATCCGCACACAGCTCTTTCGCGTTTTGTTTGGCAACAGTTAAAGAAGCTTCTGCAATATCAATCGCTGATACAGCAAGCAGACGATGTTCTAATGCGAGCGTAATTGCAATCGCTCCACTTCCTGTTCCCACATCAACAACACGCAGCGACTGCCCTTCACTAAAATGCTTTTTCACACGTTCCAACACTCCGTAAACAAGTTCTTCCGTTTCCGGACGCGGAATCAGAACCTCATTATTCACAACAAAACGACGACCGTAAAACTGCTCAACTCCTGTAATATATTGGACTGGCGTTCCTTCCGTCACTTGCTTAATATCCGCTTGAAAAATCTCAAACTGCTCATTATCCATAGGCTCAGAGAAGTTCATAAACAGTTGTGTACGATTATCAAAGTTTAAATGGTGGATGAGCAATATTTCAGCAATCGTCCTCTCGCGCCCCTGTTCTTCTAAAAAAGAAGAAGCCCAGTTGAGGGCTTCATGTACTTTAACCTGATCCATTATTCTTCCGCCTGCTTCATCAAGGTAGCTTGCTCTTCTACGATTAAAGCATCAATAATTTCATCAAGCTTTCCTTGAAGAATCTGCTCCAGCTTTTGAATCGTTAAACCGATACGGTGATCTGTGACACGACTTTGCGGAAAGTTGTACGTACGAATACGTTCAGAACGGTCACCTGTTCCAACTGCAGATTTACGCGTTTCCGCATATTCTGCTTGTGCTTCTTGTAAAAATTTATCATAAACACGAGCCCGTAATACTTTCATTGCTTTTTCTTTATTTTTAATTTGCGATTTTTCATCCTGACACGAAACAACCGTATTTGTTGGGATGTGTGTTAAACGAACTGCTGACATCGTTGTATTTACACTTTGTCCCCCAGGACCACTTGATGCAAATGTATCAACACGAATATCCTTTTCGTGAATTTCTACTTCGACTTCCTCTGCTTCAGGTAAAACTGCAACAGTAGCTGTCGATGTATGGATTCGTCCACCTGATTCCGTTGAAGGAATACGTTGAACACGGTGCGCCCCGTTTTCATACTTCAGCTTTGAGTAAGCACCTGCGCCATTCACCATGAAAATAATTTCTTTATATCCACCAAGTTCAGTGTAGCTTGCTTCAATTACTTCTGTTTTCCAGCCTTGACTCTCAGCAAAACGACTGTACATTTTATAGAGATCACCAGCAAACAATGCGGCCTCGTCACCGCCTGCTGCACCACGAATTTCAACGATAACGTTTTTATCATCGTTAGGGTCTTTTGGTAAAAGGAGTACTTTTAGTTTTTGCTCAAGCTCTTCCTTACGATCGCTTAATTCGCTCAACTCCATTTTTACCATTTCATACATTTCATCATCAAGCTTCTCTTCAAGCATTGATTTTGCATCTTTATATTGTTGTGATACGTCTTTATATTCTCGATACGTCAGTACTGTTTCAGATATATCAGATTGTTCTTTTGAGTAGTCTCTAAGCTTCTTTGAGTCACTAATGACGTCCGGATCACTCAAGAGCTCATTTAATCGGTCATAACGGTCTTCAACCGCTTGTAAACGTTCTAACATTTAGTTCACCTCATCTTAGTCCTGTTTTAAACAGGCGACTACCTTTCACATGAAAGTTTCAATTTATCCATAACATTCTAATTATAGTATAAACGTCGATTAAAATCAAAATAATTATGTATTTCAGCCTAGTCAAAAAAAGGATATCTCAAGTAACAGTCACCTCGATCAAAAAATAGAGTATTAATCTCTATTTTTTGTAAGCGTTCGAGGAGAGCTTTTACTTATGAGACATCCCCTTTTTCTTTATTATTGTTTCTGTTGTCCGCCTTCATTTACATTTAGGTGTACATCATAGCGAGGAATCGCATCGTTTAACGATTTTTTCAGCGCATTAAGCTTCTTTTCCCGCTCATTTTTTGGATAGGAATCTGTAAAGTGGACATTCACCCAAGCATCCTTACCAATAATCGCAACCAGTCCAGGGCGAATCCCTTTTTCATTAGCAACGACTAAGCGAATCATCTGTTCATCATCACCAAGGTCAGGACGAGTGTTGTCCAATGTTTTAAAGCTGGGGCTGTGATTTATATGGCCATCCTGCAAATAATCGCCACGATGATTATCATAAATCACCCCGTAGTTGATTGGACCCGGCCCAAAAAAGTGATAATTCATCCGCTCCATCGTGCCAGCTTCAGGTCGATCATTTGGCACTTGTAATGCTTGCGGTGGATTTGCTGGTGAGCATGCGGCAAGTAAGCTTAAAGCCAGTCCACAAGTAAGGATTGCTTTCTTCATTGAAAACACCTCCTGTACTTATGTTACCCTCCACTCAGAACAAATCACCCGTTAAAATTGACCAGTCGAACCTTCTTTTCCGGCTTATGAGGCACTTCATGGCACTGTCGGCACCGTGGCTCATATGATTCAGAAGCACCGACTAAAATGATCGGATCATCATAAGACGCTGGCGCTCCATCAATAAGCCGCTGTGTTCGGCTCGCCGATGCCCCACACGAAAGACAGATGGCTTGGAGCTTTGTGACCGATTCAGCTAATGACATTAATTCAGGCATCGGGCCAAAAGGCTCTCCGCGGAAGTCTTGATCTAGACCCGCTACAATAACGCGGACACCACGATCAGCTAAGATGCTACAAACATCAATAATCTGCTCATCAAAAAATTGAACCTCATCTACCGCTACGACCTCAGTTGTATCAGCAACAAGTGCCAAAATTTCTTCTGATGACTTAACCGGTTGGGCGACGACCTTTGTCCCATTATGTGAAACAACCTCCGATGAACTATAGCGGTTATCAAGTGCCGGTTTAAAAACCTCAATTTTTTGTCTCCCGTAGCTTGCACGGCGAACCCGACGAATAAGTTCTTCTGATTTTCCGCTAAACATGCTTCCACAAACAACTTCTATCCAGCCATGATTGTGCCTACCTTGCATTGATTGCACCCCTTTTTAAGTTTAGAGTTTAGAGTGTAGAGTTGTTTGCAAGCAACTTCTAAAAAAGTGTTAGAAAAATCTTCAAAGGATAGACCCTCAACCTTAACTCTAAATTCTTAACTCTACACTCTAAACTAAAGATCTTTAAATCATGGTTTTATAATTTCAAATCGTAAGGAAAAGAAAAAGCAGACAAGAGCAAATGCACTTGCCTGCTGTACTTTATAGATTACTTCATGTTGTAACGCTTCTTGAAGCGGTCAACACGTCCACCAGCATCAGTAAGTTTCTGCTTACCAGTGTAGAATGGGTGTGAATCAGAACTGATCTCCACTTTTAGAAGAGGATAATTGTTTCCATCTTCCCACTCGATCGTTTCATTTGATCCTTTAACAGAACCACCTAAAAACTTGAAGCCAGTGCTTGTATCCATAAATACTACCTTTTTGTAATCAGGATGAATACCTTGTTTCATTCTTTTCATCTCCTTCCGCCCTGAATCTATTCGAAACAGAGTTAACTTTTCACACATGACGAAATTATAACAAGGACCGAGCCAATTTGCAACTCCAATTTCTTCATGTTGAAAGTGAAATTCTTCGAAGCCCTTTTAGTTTAGAGTTTAGAATGTAGAGTTTAGAGTTGTTTGGTAAGCTGCTTCAGGAAGTTTCCACGAAGCACGTACTCACATAGGTTTTCACTCTAAATTCTAAACTCTACACTCTAAACTTTAATTTAAAGCCTCTAATTTTAGATTTTACATTATTAATTATACATTGCTCTTTAGTTTCTCACTTTCCGTTTCGTTCCATTCATGTCGTTTTCGATGGATTCGAAAAAGTCGATGTTTGTTTTTGTTTCTTTAATTTTCTTAATGAAATGATCGACAAAATCTGGTGAATCCGTCATTGTTTTACGAATTGCCCACAGTTTATCAAGATGATCTTTCGGTAGAAGCAATTCTTCTTTTCTTGTTCCTGAACGACGGATATCGATCGCTGGGAAGATACGGCGTTCGGCAAGTTTGCGGTCAAGATGTAATTCCATGTTCCCTGTTCCTTTGAACTCTTCATAAATAACATCATCCATACGCGAACCTGTTTCAACAAGTGCTGTAGCTAAAATGGTTAAACTTCCGCCTTCTTCAATGTTACGGGCAGCACCGAAGAAACGCTTTGGACGGTGGAATGCCGCAGGATCAATCCCCCCGGATAATGTTCGTCCACTTGGCGGGATGACTAAATTATACGCTCTCGCTAAGCGTGTAATACTATCCATAAGTATAACGACGTCTTTTTTATGCTCAACCAGTCTCATTGCTCGTTCAAGTACTAGCTCAGCTACCTTAATATGATTTTCCGGCACTTCATCAAATGTTGAGCTTACAACTTCAGCTTTCACCGAACGCTCAATATCGGTTACTTCCTCAGGACGCTCATCAATAAGTAAGACAATCAATTCAGCCTCTGGATGATTTGTTGTAATGCTGTTGGCGACTTCTTTTAAAAGCGAGGTTTTCCCTGCTTTAGGAGGGGCTACGATCAGTCCACGTTGTCCGAAACCAACCGGAGAAATTAAGTCAATGATTCGCGTTGATACTTTCCTTGGTTCTGTTTCAAGGACAATTTTTTTATCAGGGTAAAGCGGAGTAAGCGCAGGAAAATGCAGGCGGTCTTTTGCCGTATCCGGGTCTTCACCATTCACTGCCTCTACATGCAATAATCCATAATAACGTTCGTTTTCTTTTGGAGGGCGAACTTTCCCCGACACTTTATCACCGCTTCGTAATTCAAACCTTCTAATTTGTGAAGCAGAAATATAAATGTCCTCTGAGCTTGGTAAGTAATTAATCGGTCGTAAAAAGCCAAAGCCTTCTGACTGAATAATATCAAGTGTTCCTTCCATGAACATAAGTCCATCTTTCTCCGCTTGTCCTTTTAAAATAGCAAAGATAAGTTCCTTTTTTGTCAATTTACTATAGTAAGATACTTTATATTCCCGGGCTAGCTCATATAATTCGCGGAGCTTTAGATTTTCTAATTCTGTAATATTGAGTCCCATATTTTATTTACACCACACTTTTAGTTTTTAATTTCAATACAATATGCACTGACTTGCTTCTATAAAAAATAAAAATAAGAAATAAATTCGAAAGAAAAAATGCTTAGAAAAAAGAAATGGTAGAACTAGCGGTTGAAAAAATATACTGAAGGATCTTTTCACTTTTGAAGGGTGAATAAGAAGAAGAGATTAGTAAGTTAAAAATACAAGGGTTGCAATACTTATTTTAACCAAATTATTATTATTTATTCAAGTAAAATGTTCAAAAATGTTGATAAATTTTAACTAATATCATCATTATAACACAAACAGGAACGTTTGTTTTTATTTTTTGTAAAATAATAGAAAAAAGCGATTTTTCTCTAGCAAGCTATGAGTTCAAAATCGCTTCTTCATCTTTATTCTTATGGCCGAATGACTAGATCGGGCTTTTTCTTGAAGCTATGCTTTCCATCAATAAAACGAACTGTCCCTGATTTTGCTCTCATGACAACGGATTGCGTCGTTCCGGTTGCCCCTTTGTAACGAACACCTTTCAGTAACTCGCCATCAGTTACGCCTGTCGCAGCAAAAATGGCATCATCACCTTTAACAAGGTCTTCCATCAGTAAGACACGGTTTACATCTTCAATGCCCATTTTCTTACAACGTTCCAGCTCCTCATCTGACTGCGGTAAAAGCTTTCCTTGAAGTTCTCCACCCAGACATTTCAGAGCAACAGCCGCGATGACACCTTCAGGAGCGCCGCCAGAGCCAAGGAGCATGTCAACACCAGTATCATCAAATGCCGTATTTATGGCCGCAGCAACATCACCATCTTGCATAAGCTTAATTCTCGCTCCGCTTTCTCGAATTTCATGAATAATCTGCGCATGGCGCTCACGGTTTAAAATGGCAACAACTACATCAGAAATATCTTTATTCTTTGCTTTGGCTACCGCTCTTAAATTATCGATAACTGGAGCATTAATATCGACCTTTCCTACAGATTCTGGTCCAACGGCAATTTTGTCCATATACATATCAGGAGCATGCAAGAGATTCCCATGGTCGGCAACAGCTAACACTGCTAATGCATTCCAATCACCATTGGCAACGATGTTCGTGCCTTCCAATGGATCAACTGCAACATCGACACGTGGCCCATACCCAGTGCCTAATTTCTCCCCAATATAAAGCATCGGTGCTTCATCCATTTCACCTTCACCAATGACGACAGTTCCTTTCATTGGTACCGTATCAAAAACATTACGCATAGCTTCCGTTGCTGCTCTATCCGCTTCTTCTTTGTTTCCACGCCCCATCCATCTAGCCGAGGCTAGCGCTGCCGCTTCTGTAACACGAACTAATTCCATTGTTAAGCTTCTTTCCAAATCCCTCTCCCCCTATTATGTTTTATTCAGCTGTTAGTTGATTAGAAACCGAGACCTTAACCAGCCGTATCCTAACCCAACTCTCCAACTTTATTACGTTGTTTCCACACGTTCCAGCTCTTCACTCCCTAAATTTTCACGCCAAACTTTGGCGCCAATTCCCAGGAGTTTTTCTTCAAGAGATTCGTATCCGCGATCAATATGTTCCAAGCCTGAGATTTCAGTAATTCCTTCAGCCATTAAACCAGCTACAATTAAGGCTGCACCAGCACGTAAGTCACTTGCTTTCACTTTGGCTCCTTGCAATTGCACAGGTCCGTTTACTAGAGCTGAACGTCCTTCTACTTTTACATTTGCGCCCATTCTTCTTAGCTCATCAACATGCTTGAACCTGGCATTGTAAATCGTATCGGTAACAATACTAGTACCTTCAGCTTTCGTTAATAAGCTTGTAAAAGGTTGCTGTAAATCAGTCGGAAAGCCGGGATATACGAGGGTTTTTACATCAACCCCCTTAAGGTTTCTGCCACTTTCAATTAAGATTTGGTCATCAAAAGTGCGAACAACAACATCCATTTCTCTAAGCTTGGCAATTAATGACTCGACATGATGAGGGATAACATTATCAATTAAGACTTGTTGCCCCATTGCCGCTGCGATAATCATATAGGTTCCGGCTTCAATACGGTCCGGTATAATCGAATGTCGGCACCCATGTAACTTATCAACACCATCAATGCGGATGACATCCGTTCCTGCTCCTTTTATTTGGGCGCCCATACTTGTTAATAGCGTTGCAACATCAATGATTTCTGGTTCTTTCGCTGCATTTTCAATAATCGTTCTTCCTTTAGCTCGAACAGCAGCTAACATAATATTAATCGTTGCTCCTACACTGACAACATCCAAATAGATACGTGCCCCTTTCAGTTCATCGGCACGCAAATAAATAGCTCCTTGCTCATTGGTCACTCTTGCTCCAAGAGCCTCAAAACCTTTAATATGTTGATCAATTGGTCTTGGCCCCAAGTTACAGCCACCCGGCAGTCCAATAACCGCCTTTTTAAATTTACCTAACATCGCTCCCATTAAGTAATAGGAAGCACGCAGCTTTTTTACTCGGCCATTTGGTAATGGCATCGAAATCATACTTTCCGGATGTACAGTTAACGTATCACCCTCTAACGTAACTTTCCCACCAATTTCTTCAAGTAATTCTGATAAAGTTTGCACATCCGAAATTGACGGTAAATTATCGATTGTCACTGTAGAATCTGCAAGAATTGCTGCCGGGATTAACGCAACAGCACTATTCTTAGCACCACTTATTTGAACTTTTCCTTCGAGTGGATATCCACCTTTAATCATTAATTTTTCCATAACAGCTTCCCTTCTTATCGGTTATCTCACTTCCGGTCTGTGTTGCCAATAGAAATGTAACAAAAATTAAATGAGATTAGAAAATCTTATGGAACACGAAACAATATTTTCGTTTTTCGTATTTTTATACTAATAATTTACAATAAAGTAAAAAACGAAATTTATCAAACAGTATAACCAAGTTTAGTAAAATCATGTACGGTACTATTATACTTTTTTCATGCTCATATTGAAAAGCACCATTCTCTTTGAGTCGTTAGAAAAGGTGCTTCTCAATTTGGGGCTGCCAGGCTTCAAAAAAGGTATTTACTAGCCAAAAAATTGCTATCGCTTGTTCCAATCAGCTAAAAATTTCTCGATACCTTGATCTGTTAATGGATGGCGTACTAATTGTGTTATGACGTTATACGGAATTGTGGCAATATGTGCACCGCGCAGTGCTGCTTCAGATACGTGAAGTGGATGTCTGATTGATGCTGCAATAATCTCTGTATCGATATCATGAACGGCAAACATCTCTGCGATTTGCGAAATAAGGTCTAAGCCATTATGCCCGATATCATCAAGACGACCGAGGAAAGGAGAAACGTATGTAGCGCCAGCTCTTGCTGCTAACAATGCTTGAACGGCTGAGAAGACAAGAGTCACATTCGTCGTGATTCCTTCATCATGGAATGTACGAACAGCTTTTAGCCCTTCTAATGTCATCGGTACTTTAATCGTAATATTTGGAGCAATCTTTGCTAATTCTTTCCCCTCTTTGATCATACCTTCTGCTTCGAGAGAAATAACCTCTGCACTGACCGATCCAGAAACGACCTCAGTAATTTCTTTCAAACGCGTATGAAAGTCTATACCTTCCTTTGCTACAAGAGACGGATTCGTTGTGACACCAGCAAGAATGCCTAACTCATTAGCTTGACGTATCTCTTCTAAATTAGCTGTATCAATAAAAAATTTCATCGTAAAACACCCTTTCAAATTAGTTTAGAATTTATAGTGTAGAGTTTAGAGATGGTGTGGGCTTTTCTTCGGTGTTAATAGAATGTAGAATTTAGAATGTAGAATATAGAATTGCTTGAAAGAAATGCTTCGAAGTTCTTCCTGCAGCCTTTAATTCTACATTCTAAATTCTAAATTCTACATTAAAAACTTCTTTGAATTCGCTGAGAATATTACATTTTACATTATAAAAGAGAAGAGCTGAAAGTTTGAGTCGAGTGTATGTAACTCTAAACTCTAAACTCTCAACTCTTAACTCAGGTTTACGCTTTTTGTGATGAACCGAATTCACGCATTTTGCCGATTACTGTTTGTTTGATTGTTTCACGAACTGGTCCTAAGAATTTACGTGTATCATATTCATTAGGCTTTTCAGCTAAAACTTCGCGTAATGTTTTTGTAGATGTAATTTGGTTTTCTGTGTTTACGTTAATTTTGGCCGTTCCAAGTGAAATGGCTTTTTGAATATCCTTCAATGGAATTCCTGTTCCACCGTGAAGAACAAGTGGTACACCTGTAAGCTCCATGACTTCTTTCATACGGTCAAAGCCTAGGTTTGGTTCACCCTTGTATGGTCCATGAACTGACCCTAACGCTGGGGCAAAGCAATCAACACCTGTTTCACGTACTAATTGATCACACTCAGAAGGGATTGCATAAGCAGCTTCTGCTTCTTCAACCACTAAATCATCTTCTTGTCCGCCAATACGGCCAAGCTCAGCCTCAACTGAGATTCCTAGCGTATGAGCAACATCAACAACGCGCTTTGTTAACGCAATGTTCTCTTCTAGCGGGTGATGTGAACCGTCAATCATTACTGATGTGAAACCAGCGTACATTGCTTCCACACATTTCTCAAAGCTCGAACCATGATCAAGGTGGATGGCCACTGGTACCGTTGTTTTGTATTCTTCCATTAATGCTTTAACCATACTTACAACAAGCTTAAATCCGCCCATATATCGTGCTGCACCCTCGGATACTCCAAGAATAACAGGTGAGTTTTCTTCTTGCGCCGCTTGCAAAATTGCCTGCGTATACTCCAGGTTATTAATATTAAACTGACCAACTGCATAACCTTCTGCTTTGGCTTTCTCAAGCATTTCTTTCATTGAAACTAAAGGCATTATAAAAAATCCTCCTTTTAAATTGAACAATTTATGAGATGGGTCTTCTTGATCTCTGAAATTGCTGAATGTCATACTAAGTAAAGGTTCCCCTTCGATCTGTTGCATTATGTATTACACAAATTCCATAAAAAAGACCTATCACCATATTATAGCATAAGTTCCAAGGAGGGATTGTTTTAATGTAGAATTTAGAATTTAGAATGTAGAATTATTTAGCAGATTCAAGAAGATTCTACTTTGATTTACTTTCACCAATTCTAAATTCTAAATTATCAATTCTAAATTATACATTCAGTTGTTTCTTCACTACGTCTCTTACTTCGTCGATGTCGAATGGTTTGGCGAAGTGAGTCACTGCTCCGAGATCCATCGCTTCGTTAATCATGTCTAGTTCGCCGTATGCTGTCATCATAATCACTTGAATGTCCTTATTAATTTCTTTAAGACGTTTTAAAATTTCCAGTCCATCCATACCCGGAATTTTCATATCCAAGATTACTAAGTCGGGCATATCATTCTCCACAGTTGTTAGTGCTTGAACACCGTTTGCTGCCTGGAAGGTAGTATAGCCATCCTTTTGAAAAATTTCATTTAATAAAACACGAATTCCATATTGGTCATCTACTATTAAAATTTTTTTTGACATTATCTTCCCTCTTTTCGTGAATCTGTAACGGTATCAAAATCTTATCTTAAAACTATTCGCCACTTCCCACCTTTTTCCTTCTAAAAATGCCATATATATTTAAAATTCCCCAAATTAATTAAAAAAAGTCTGAACAGCGAAGAGCCATTCAGACTTTGTCATTATTCTTTCGTTAAGATTGATGCATTGATAAATTCTCTGAAAAGTGGTTGTGGTCTCGTTGGACGCGAGACAAACTCCGGATGGAATTGTGTTGCGACAAACCATGGGTGATCGGCAATTTCAATAATTTCAACTAGACGACCATCAGGGCTTGTCCCGGAGAACGTAAGTCCCGCTTTTTCCATTGCATCACGGAATTCATTGTTAAACTCATAACGATGACGATGACGTTCATAAACAACTTGTTCACTATAAGCTTGGTGCGCAACTGAGTCCTGTTGCAACTTACAAGGATATAATCCTAAACGAAGCGTACCGCCAAGGTCCTCAATGTCCTTCTGTTCTGGCAATAAGTCAATGATTGGATATTTCGTCTCAGGATTAAGTTCAGCAGAATGCGCTCCATGTAGACCTAATACGTTACGGGCATATTCTACTGTTGCTAACTGCATTCCAAGACAAATTCCTAAGAATGGCACTTTGTTTTCACGGGCATATTGGATCGCAGTAATTTTCCCTTCAACACCACGGTCTCCAAAACCACCTGGTACTAAAATACCATCTACATCCGATAGTAACTCAGCTGCATTTTCAGCATTCACTTCTTCGGAATTAATCCACTTGATTTCGATATCTGTATCAAACGCATAACCAGCGTGCTTTAATGATTCTGCTACAGATAAATACGCATCAGGAAGGGCTACATACTTCCCTACTAAGGCAATTTTTGTTGTACCCGAAAGGTTTGTTACTTTGTTAACAAGTGCTTTCCACTCAGTCATGTCTGCTTCATTACAGTTTAATTTTAAGTAGTCACAAACATACTTATCCAGCTTTTGTGCTTGTAATTCTAACGGCACTTGATAAAGAGTTTCTGCATCACGCGCTTCAATTACAGCTTCTTTTTCAATATCACAGAATAAGGCGATTTTTTCCTTCATATCATCTGGTACTGGTTTTTCTGTACGAACGACAATGACGTTTGGTTGAATTCCCAGACTGCGCAGCTCTTTTACACTATGCTGTGTCGGCTTTGATTTCATTTCGCCAGCTGCTGCTAAATATGGGATCAGTGTACAATGGATGTACATTACATTATTAACGCCTACATCGCTTTTAATTTGGCGAATCGCCTCTAGGAACGGCAGCGACTCAATATCACCAACAGTCCCCCCAATTTCAGTAATTACGACGTCTGGGCTCGTCTCACGGCCAGCACGGAAGACACGCTCTTTAATTTCGTTTGTGACATGTGGAATAACTTGAACCGTTCCACCTAAATAATCACCACGGCGCTCTTTCTTTAATACAGTTGAGTAAATTTTCCCTGTTGTAACATTACTGTTTTTACTTAAGTTAATATCAATAAAACGCTCATAGTGACCTAAGTCTAAATCTGTTTCAGCACCGTCATCCGTTACAAAAACCTCCCCATGCTGATAAGGACTCATTGTACCCGGGTCAACGTTAATATATGGATCAAATTTTTGAATTGTTACTTTCAGCCCTCTATTTTTTAGTAAGCGTCCTAGTGAAGCTGCGGTAATTCCTTTTCCTAAAGATGATACGACGCCACCAGTTACAAATATATACTTCGTTGCCATTCTGTTACCCCTTCTTTCAATCATTCTTTGTATACTGCCAATCATAAGCTCATGTTATGATTTTCTACACTCTTACCAGATAAAATACAAAAAAAAAACAAAAGTGACAGCAATCCCTTATATAAAAAGGGGGCCTACTTTTGCTTTTCGTATCGTTTAATCGCTTATATATATTCATTTAATAAAACTTTTTCAAAAGCCCAAAATTGATTTTACTTTACTCACTAATTAAAAGTCAAGTAAATCAAAAATTTATTTTAGAACATCATCGTCTTCATCAAAGTCACTATCGAAATCTTCATCATCAGTGTCATCAAAATCGTCATCATCAGCATCATCATCATCACCGTCGATGTCGTCTAACTCATCTTCTAAATCCTCAAAATCATCCTCTTCATGATCGAACAACTCATCATCATCAAGGAATTCATCATCATCTAAATCATCATCAGAAGCTTTCTTCTTTTTCGATTTTCCTGTTGTAATATCCTCTTCACTTTGTTCAAACGGATACCAGCTGCGAAGTCCCCAACGCGTCTCTCCCAGGCAAAGAAAGCGACCATCAACGTTTAAATCCGTATACAAAAATGACGTGCGATCTTTCACTTCATCTTCAGTCATCCCTTTAATTTCGGCAACTTTTTTCATCAGGTCATAATATACAAACGGTTGTTTATTCTCTTTCATTAATTCATATGCAACCTCAACCATCGACATTTCTTCAATTTCTTCTTTGCTATAATTATCAACAAAACTCAAGGCTAAGCACTTCCTTTCTACTCTTATCACTTGTCTATTTTATTGTAAAAGTTGAACCAGTAATTTTTAACTTATGTATTTGTCCATTACCTTCTATATTGACTAGAAAACAGGAAAATCATACCTTCCATTATAAACATAAATGAAAACAATATGCTAGTAAACCCTTTTTTAATTTAGAATTTAAAATTTAGAATTTAGAATTGGTGTATGTATCTTCATTGATGTTTTTTTAGTGTAGAGTTTAGAGTGTAGAATTTAGAGTTGTTTGAAAGAGATACTTCGAAGCTATTCTTATAGACCTTAATTCTACATTCTACATTCTACATTCCCTCGAAGCTTTCCCCTCAGCCCTCAACTCTAAACTCTACACTCTAAACTCTAAACTTCTTAATTCATGTAAAAAGAAAGAAATAGAGGTCCCCCTCTATTTCTTCTAAAGAACATATTACATATTTCTTCGATATTGTCCGCCTACTTGGTAGAGGGCGTTTGAGATTTGACCCAGGCTGGCAACTTTTACAGTTTCCATTAGCTCTTCAAAGACGTTTCCGCCTGATACAGCTACTTCTTGAAGACGTTTTAAGGCAACCTCTGTTTTATCTGCATGCTTCTCTTGGAAGGCACGTAGATTAATAATTTGCGATTCTTTTTCTTCCTTCGATGCACGAGCTAACTCCATTTCGAACTCTTCTTCTGAAGGTGCGTTTGGATTTAGGTACGTGTTCACCCCGATAATTGGAAGACTGCCATCATGCTTCTTCATTTCATAGTACATAGACTCTTCTTGGATTTTTCCACGTTGATATTGTGTTTCCATTGCGCCTAGTACGCCACCGCGGTCATTGATACGTTGCAGTTCTTGTAGTACTGCCTCTTCAACAAGGTCTGTTAACTCATCGATGATGAATGAACCTTGAAGCGAGTTTTCGTTCTTCGCTAAGCCTAGCTCTTTTGTAATGATCATTTGAATCGCCATTGCACGACGTACTGATTCTTCCGTTGGTGTTGTAATCGCTTCGTCGTATGCGTTCGTATGAAGTGAGTTACAGTTATCATAAATCGCCATTAACGCTTGTAGCGTTGTACGGATATCGTTAAAGTCAACTTCCTGTGCGTGTAGTGAACGTCCTGATGTTTGGATATGATACTTTAACTTCTGGCTGCGCTCGTTTGCACGATATTTGTTCTTCATTGTTGTTGACCAGATTCTTCTTGCTACACGTCCAAGTACAGCATATTCAGGATCCAGACCGTTACTGAAGAAGTACGAAAGGTTTGGTGCAAAGTCATCAATCTTCATTCCACGGCTTAAATAGTACTCAACAAATGTGAATCCATTTGCAAGTGTGAATGCTAACTGACTGATAGGGTTTGCTCCTGCTTCAGCAATATGATAGCCAGAGATCGAAACAGAATAGTAGTTTCGTACTTGGTTTTGAATAAAGTACGCTTGAATATCACCCATCATACGTAGTGCAAACTCAGTTGAGAAGATACACGTATTTTGTCCTTGGTCTTCTTTTAAAATGTCCGCTTGAACTGTTCCACGAACAGTTGCTAGCGTAATCTTTTTGATTTCCGCTTTTTCTGCATCTGTTGCTTCACGACCTTTTTCAGCCTCAAATTTCTCAATTTGTTGAGCGATGGCTGTGTTCATGAACATCGCAAGGATGATTGGCGCTGGACCATTGATTGTCATTGAAACAGATGTTGACGGAGCACAAAGATCAAAGCCTGCATATAGCTTCTTCATGTCATCTAGTGTACACACACTTACTCCACTCTCACCGATTTTCCCAAAGATATCCGGACGATAATCTGGATCTTGACCATAAAGTGTTACAGAGTCAAATGCTGTACTTAAACGCTTTGCATCGTCGTCTTTTGATAAGTAGTGGAAACGACGGTTTGTACGGTCAGGTGTTCCTTCACCAGCGAATTGACGTTTTGGATCTTCACCTTTACGTTTGAATGGGAATACTCCCGCAGTGTAAGGGAATGAACCTGGAACGTTTTCTTTAAGCGACCATTTTAAAATTTCGCCCCAATCTTCAAACTTCGGAAGCGCAACCTTTGGAATATCAAGACCTGATAAACTCTTCGTTGTTAACTCAGTAACAATTTCTTTGTCACGAACTTTTGTCACGAATTGTGTACCTGAATACTTTTCTTTTAACGCATCCCAGTTATCAAGGATAGCTTTTGCTTCTGGGTGCAGTTTACTTTCATAATGAGCTTTAACGCCTTCAAGCTGCTTGATTGTGCTTTCGTTCTCTTCAGCATTCAAGTCTTGAAGTGCTTGGATTGTACCAGTAACTTGGAACATTTTGCGAGCAATTTCAACTTGCTCATCCGTGTAAATTTTGTAATTGCGTACTGTTTGGACGATTTCATTTAAGTAGTGCGTACGATCAGTTGGAATGATGTTATTCTTTTTCACAACATCTTTACTAACGGCAATGTTTGTCTCCCACTCAGTTCCACACTTCGAATTGATTGTATCAACAAGTGCAGCGAATAATGTATTTGTACCGATGTCATTAAACTGACTCGCAATTGTACCATAAACAGGCATTGTATCAGGATCTACATCAAAGAGATTACGGCTTCGCTGGTATTGCTTCTTAACATCTCTAAGTGCATCTTCTGAGCCTTTGCGCTCGAACTTATTGATCGCAATAATATCAGCAAAGTCAATCATGTCGATTTTCTCTAATTGAGATGGCGCACCAAATTCACTTGTCATGACATACATTGCTACATCTGAAATTTCAGTAATTTCAGCATCACCTTGGCCGATACCACTTGTCTCAACGATAACAAGGTCATAGCCAGCTGCTTTTGTTACAGTGATCGCATCACGAATCGCATTCGAGATTTCCGTCTTTGAACCACGAGTCGCTAAACTTCTCATAAATACACGCGGTGTGTTGATTGAATTCATACGAATACGGTCACCAAGTAATGCTCCACCTGTTTTTTGCTTTGTAGGGTCAATCGAAAGGATCGCTACAGTTTTTTCTGGAAACTCGTTTAAAAATCTGCGAACAAGCTCATCTGTTAATGAACTCTTTCCAGCCCCACCAGTACCCGTAATCCCAAGTACAGGAGTAGTGCCAGCAAGTTCTTTTAGTTGAGTAAGCGTTTGTTCAGCTGTTGCTGCTACCTCACCTTGCACATCTTCCGTATTTTCTGCAAGTGTAATCATACGAGCAACGGCGCGGACATTCTTCTCCTTCAATAGTTCAATCTCATTAGTGAGGTCTTTGACAGTTGGGAAATCACATTCTTCAACCATAATGTTGATCATCCCTTGAAGTCCAAGCTTACGGCCATCCTCTGGTGAGAAAATGCGAGCAATTCCATATTCATGAAGATCTTTAATTTCCGGAGGGATGATTACACCTCCACCACCGCCAAAAATTTTGATATGTGTTGCTCCTCTTTCTTGAAGGAGGTCATACATGTATTTGAAATATTCAACGTGACCACCTTGGTAAGATGTTACAGCAATCCCTTGCACATCTTCCATAATCGCTGCATTCACAACTTCTTCAACAGAACGGTTATGTCCGAGGTGAATAACCTCAGCACCAGTACTTTGAATAATTCTTCTCATTATATTAATCGTAGCATCATGCCCATCAAATAGCGCTGATGCCGTTACAAAACGAACATGATTTTTCGGACGATAAATTTCAACGTTAGCCATGCTAAACCTCCATATCTTAATTTAGAATTGAAAATTTAGAATTTAGAATTGGTGTAAGTAATCCCAGAGGAGTTTTTCTACCTTGAATTCACTTAAATAATTCTAAATTCTAAATTATAAATTATACATTCGTTTTTCATGCTTTCTCCCTCAGCAATTGCTTGATCTGCAGTTGTGTGTATTGCTCGAGGGTGTATTTTTTTCTTAGAGACCAGCGTCTGAAGGTCCACATGTGACCTTGGATTATGATGTTGTTGGCCCATAATTCTACTTCTTCATCTGTCAGTTCCAGCTGCCCCATTGCAACGCAATCTTTGATAATCTGCTCAAACATGTTCGTCATTTCATACTCTTTTTGCAGTACGTAAGGCAACGCTTCTTTCGGTAATGACTTCGCCTCCTGATACATGACAAGAACTTCATCCTGCATGACATCAATAATTTTGAAAAAGGAGGCGATCGCCAGCTTCAGGCGATCGAGGCCCTCTTTATCAGGCGGCAGTTGTCTGAGCAAACGTTCGCTCACCTCGTCGTAAATGGAGTCACAGACTAAATACAAAATATCTTCCTTTGAGCCAATATATTCATATAGGGTACCGATGCTAAAGCCTGATTCCTTAGCGATTTCCCTTGTTGTTGTGCGGTGAAAGCCTTTTTGTTTAAATAAGGTCACTGCGCCACGAATCATTTGCTCTCGACGTTTTTTGATCAGCTTTTGATCCTTCACCATGGAAGGAACATTCTTTTTCTTCAACAAGCTTTTACCTCCCCCTATTGTAAAGTCGTTCAGTCTCTCTCCACTATCTTTTACTTTATGCGGGTCGGTTTGGCTTTGCTCTCATCAACTTCTTCAACAGAAATGCCCAGTTCTATTTTTTTATTTTGGCGCTTCTTAGAAAGTAATGATTAGTCAGCTAAAAGCATTTTTGAAATTACAAGACGTTGAACTTCATTTGTTCCTTCATAGATTTGAGTAATCTTCGCATCACGCATGTAACGCTCTACCGGATAATCCTTCGTGTAGCCGTAGCCGCCAAATACTTGAACAGCTTCAACTGTTACTTCCATTGCTGTGTCCCCTGCAAATAGCTTGGACATTGCCGATTCTTTCCCGTATGGAAGTCCTTCACTTTCGCGCCATGCTGCTTGATATGTTAATAGTCTTGCTGCTTCTACCTTTGTCGCCATATCTGCTAATTTAAAGCCAATTCCTTGTTGCGCACCAATTGGTTTGCCAAACTGCTTACGCTCTTTTGCGTAATCTACAGACGCATCAAGGGCACCTTGTGCAATTCCGACTGCTTGAGCAGCAATACCATTACGTCCGCCATCAAGTGTCATCATCGCAATTTTGAAACCTTCTCCTTCTTTTCCTAGAAGGTTTTCTTTCGGTACACGGCAGTTATCAAAAATAATCTCTAATGTAGGAGATGAACGGATCCCAAGTTTCTTTTCTTTCTTACCAAACGAGAATCCAGGTGTTCCTTTTTCAACGATAAATGCACTGCAGCCTTTGTGCTTCTTCTCAGGATCAGTTAGTGCAAACACAACGTAAATTTCTGCTTCACCAGCATTTGTAATAAAGATTTTTGATCCGTTAATGATGTAATCATCGCCATCCAGCTTTGCAGTTGTTTTCATGTTACCTGCGTCCGAACCTGCACCTGGCTCAGTTAAGCCATATGCACCCATTTTCTTACCTTCTGCCATTGGACGAAGGAACTTTTGCTTTTGTTCTTCATTACCAAATTTATAAATTGGCCATCCAGCTAATGATGTGTGTGCTGATAATGTTACACCTGTTGACGCACATACTCTTGAAAGCTCTTCTACAGCAATAACATAGCTTAAGTAATCAGCTCCGATTCCACCATACTCTTCAGGCCAAGGAATTCCTGTTAATCCTAACTCACCCATCATATCGAAAAGCTCACGATCAAAACGCTCTTCTTCATCACGTGCTTCAGCACTTGGCTCTACTTCATTCTTCGCAAAATCGCGAACCATTTTTCTAATCATTTCTTGCTCATCAGTTAATTTAAAAAACATGTTTCTCTCTCCCCTATCTCAATTTAGAATTTATAATTTATAATTTATAATTTAGAATTGTTGTAAGTAACTCTAAGGAGAATCTTTTCTACCTGAATCCGCTGAAATAATTCTACATTCTAAATTTTACATTCTTAATTAATCATTTAGTAAATGTTTCCCAATAACAAGGCGTTGGATTTCGCTTGTGCCTTCATAGATTTGCGTGATTTTCGCATCGCGGAAGTAGCGCTCAACTGGGTATTCTTTTGTATAGCCGTAGCCGCCGAATACTTGAACAGCTTCGATTGCAACATCCATTGCTGTTTTTGAAGCAAACAGCTTTGCCATCGCTGCTTCTTTTCCACATGGAAGACCTTGAGAGCGTAAGAATGCTGCACGATATACTAATAACTTTGCAGCTTCTACTGCTGTTGCCATATCTGCAAGTTTGAACCCTAATCCCTGCTGAGCTCCAATTGGTTTACCAAATTGTTTGCGCTCTTTTGCATATTGTTGTGCTGCTTCCAGCGCTGCTTCAGCAATACCTAATGCTTGAGCTGCTATCCCGATACGACCTACATCAAGGTTCGCCATTGCAATCTTAAAGCCCATGCCTTCTTCACCAAGCAGATTTTCTGCTGGGATGATGCAATTATCAAAAATGAGTTCATTTGTGTTTGAGCCGTGTAAGCCCATTTTTCTCTCTTTCTTCCCAACCGTAAATCCAGGTGTATCTTTTTCAACAATAAATGCAGATACGCCTTTACTGCTTGTATCTTCTGGATTTGTTCTTGCAAATACTACATACGTATCTGCTTCGCCGGCATTTGTAATGAAGATTTTTGATCCGTTTAATACGTAGTGGCCATCCTTCTTCACTGCAGTAGTGCGCAGGCTCGCTGCATCTGAGCCTGCACTTGTTTCAGTTAAACCGAATGCACCTAAATACTCACCGCTCGCAAGCTTTGGCACATACTTTTGCTTTTGTTCCTCGTTCCCAAAGTATAAAATCGGATTCGTTCCAACAGACGTATGAACGGATAAAATAACCCCGACTGTGGCACTTACTTTTGAGAGCTCATTGATCGCAATAATATACGAGATAAAATCCATTCCCGCTCCGCCATACTCTTCAGAAATCGGAACCCCCATTAAACCAAGCTCTGCCATTTCTTTAATAATCTGACGTGGAAACTCTTCAGTTTCCTCCATATGTTCCACAAAAGGAGCAATTCTGTCGTTTGCGAAATCACGAACCATTTTGCGCATCATTTCTTGTTCTTCTGTAAAACGTAATTCCATTTCTCTCACTCCACTTCTATTCAATCAATGATTAGTTATATTGATAGAATCCACGTCCTGATTTCTTACCTAACCATCCAGCCTTCACATATTTGCGAAGTAATGGACATGGGCGGTATTTATCATCACCGAATCCTTCATGTAATGTTTCCATAATGTAAAGGCAAGTATCTAAACCGATAAAGTCAGCAAGTGTTAACGGTCCCATTGGATGGTTCATTCCTAATTTCATGACTTCATCAACCGCTTCAGGAGTCGCTACACCTTCAAATACTGTATAAATCGCTTCGTTGATCATTGGCATTAAAATACGGTTTGATACGAAACCTGGGAAGTCATTTACTTCAACCGGGATTTTGCCTAGCTTCTTCGACATGTCTTCGATTGCGTTATACACTTCATCTGTAGTCGCTAAACCACGAATGATCTCAACTAGTTTCATAACCGGTACCGGATTCATGAAGTGCATTCCGATTACTTGCTCAGGACGCTTCGTTGCAGCAGCGATTTCTGTAATTGGCAATGATGATGTGTTTGTCGCTAAAATCGCATGTGATGGAGCAATTTCATCCAGTTGAGAGAACAAGTTGCTCTTAATCTCCATATTTTCAACAGCTGCTTCAACAACTAGATCAACGTGTTTTGCATTATTTAAATCTGTAGATGGTGTAATACGGGCAAGAATCGCTTCCTTCTCAGCTTCTTCCATTCTGCCTTTTTCAACTTGACGGCTAAGATTTTTTGTAATTGTATTCATTCCGCGCTGTACAAAATCATCTTTTAAGTCATGAAGATAAACTTCAACGCCTGCCATCGCATGTACTTGAGCAATCCCAGATCCCATTTGTCCTGCACCAATAACCATTACTTTTTTAATGTCCAATATAAAAACCACCTTTTCTATTAAATTAGAATTAAAAATTTATAATTAACTTCACTGTCGGTAGTTCTTGGGTGACTTTTTTAATTTAGAATTTATAATTTAGAATGTAGAATTGGTTTGAAAGAATCTCCTTCGATGTACCAAAAACCTCAATGAGTTATCCAAAGAAGTAATTCTAAATTCTACATTCTTAATTCTAAATTATTAATTGCCTTTAACCTCGATCATAATCGCATCGCCTTGGCCGCCGCCTGAGCAGATGGAGGCGATTCCGATGCCGCCGCCGCGTCGTTTTAATTCGTGGGCGAGTGTGATGATGATGCGTGCACCACTTGCTCCGATTGGATGTCCTAATGCTACGGCACCACCGTTTACGTTCACTTTTTCCGGATCAAGACCGGCGATTTTTCCACTTGCCAGTGCAACAGCTGCGAACGCTTCATTTACTTCAAATAGGTCGATTTCTTCCAGCTTCTTCCCTGTTTTTTCAAGAAGTGCATTAATGACAAGACCCGGAGTTTTCGGGAATTGCTCTGCTTCAATTGAAAGTGCTGTATGACCAATAATTGTCGCCAGTACTTCTTTCCCTTCTTTTTGGGCACGCTCTTCTGACATTAATACGAGTGCAGCCGCACCATCGTTGACTCCCGGTGCATTACCTGCTGTGATTGTACCGTCAGCTTGGAATACAGGCTTCAGCTTTGTTAGTGTTTCAACTGTTGTATCTGCACGCGGTGACTCGTCTTTGTCAACGATGATAGGATCACCTTTACGCTGAGGCACTTCAACTGCAACGATTTCATCAGCTAAACGACCTGCCTCAACAGCAGCGATTGTACGTTGATGACTTGTATAAGCCCACTCATCCTGCATTTCACGCGTAAGCTCTAATTCTTTGGCTACATCATTTCCATACGTACCCATATGTACGCCGTTGAATGAACAAGTTAGACCATCATGAACCATTAGATCTTTGACTTGACCGTCACCCATACGGTGTCCCCAACGGGCTTTCGGCATAAAATATGGTGCATTACTCATTGATTCCATTCCACCAGCGACAATCACTTCGCCATCACCGACACGAATGATTTGGTCAGCCATTGTCACACTGCGCAGGCCTGATGCACATACTTTATTCACTGTTTCAGTGTGAACACTCCAAGGCAAGCCGCCATGATGTCCCGCTTGTCTTGACGGGATTTGTCCTTGTCCGCCTTGCAGCACATTTCCCATAATTAATTCATCAACATCATTAGGATTCACTTCGGCGCGAGCCAATGCTTCTTTAATGGCAATTCCGCCTAATTCTGCAGCTTTGAAACTACTTAATGCCCCACCAAATTTCCCAAAAGGTGTACGTACTCCACTAACAATCACTGTCTTTGTCATTCAACACTTCCTCCTCATTCTTCATATCATTATCTGTTACAAGGTGTCAGTCTAGTTGATTGCTTGTTCTTTTCTTCTTCACGCCTTCGAGCGAACGCTCAATCAGGAATGACTATTTTCCAAAACTTGATATAATGATCAAGCTCTCACTCTAATATTCTATTAATATAACAATCTAAGCGCTTTCAAAACTGAGACACTTTTTTACTATTGTCTTGAGTAATGGTTCAGCCTGTTAATTCCTTTTTTGTCTACTTTACACATTATTCATGCCAACGTAAAACTATTCTCTTTCATAAGAAAAGGGTTCAAGCTCACTCCAATAGAAAAGCGCAAGCGCCTTGCTAGCCGCGACAAGCACTGGAGGGCCGACAAAAAGTGTCCTGCTTTTTGGACACGTTTGACGGACCGAAGTGACCTCGAGCGGCTAGGTGCTGGAGCTAGACATCCGCGGAGGAGCCTGAACATTTACAATTTTCACTCTACTAGTACATTATACTATGATTTTCTACAAAAATTCTACTGAACTATTTCTTTTTCTTGATCAACTAGTGATTTTTCTAAAATCTCTACAATATCAAGCGTCTTCACGTCATCTTCTACTTCTTTCATCTTCGTTCCATCACTGATCATTGTTAAGCAGTACGGACAGCCGCTTCCGATCATTGTCGGATTCGCCTCAAGAATTTGTTCAGTACGAGCAACGTTAATACGAGTTCCAGTGTCTTCCTCTGTCCACATGAGACCTCCACCAGCTCCACAGCACATGCCGTTTTCGTGGTGACGAGATGCTTCTACAAGCTGCACGCCCGGAATCGCTTTTAACACATCACGAGGCGGCTCATAAACTTCATTGTAACGTCCAAGATAACAAGAATCGTGGTACGTAATAATTTCATTTACTTCTTTTGTCGGTGTAAGCTTTCCTTCTTTAATCCATTGATCCAGTAATTCAGTATGGTGGAACACTTCTGCTTCCAGACCGAATTCAGGGTATTCATTTTTCAACGTGTTATATGCATGAGGATCCGTTGTAACAATCTTTTTAATCTCATGCTTTTTGAATGTTTCAATGTTGGCATTTGCCAGTTCTTGGAATAAGAACTCGTTACCGATTCGGCGTGGTGTATCTCCAGAGTTTTTCTCTTTGTTTCCAAGAATCGCAAATTTCACGCCTGCTAGATTCATGACTCTTGCAAATGATTGAGCGATCTTCTGACTGCGGTTGTCGTATGAACCCATTGAACCAACGAAGAACAGGTATTCAAACTCTTCACCTTTCTTCTCCATTTCCTTCACTGTTGGCACGTCAATGTCTTCACGACCGTCACGCCAGTTTTCACGCTCTTTACGGCTAATTCCCCAAGGGTTACCTTGACGCTCGATGTTTGTAATTGCACGCTGAGCATCAGCATCCATTTTTCCTTCTGTTAATACAAGGTAACGACGCATATCAATAATTTTGTCAACGTGCTCATTCATAACTGGACATTGATCTTCACAGTTACGGCACGTTGTACAAGCCCAAATTTCCTCTTCTGTAATAACATCGCCAATAAGGCTCACATCATAATCCAATGTTGCAGCTGCTTCCGCGTTTCCTGCTCCTTGCATCGCCAGCTGGTTTGCTTTTGTATTGCTGAACGCAAACTCCGGTGCCCATGCTGCTTTTGACGTCACCGCAGCCCCTTTTTCTGTTAAGTGATTACGTAACTTGACGATTAAATCCATTGGTGAAAGCATTTTTCCTGTTCCAGTAGCCGGACACATATTTGTACATCGGCCACACTCAACACAGGCATATAAGTCAACTAATTGCTTTTGGTTAAAGTCTTCAATCTTCCCGACTCCGAATTCTTCTTTTGTTTCATCTTCAAAATCAATTGAAGCAAGTTGGCCAACTTTGTGTGTTCTTCCTAGGTAAACGTTCGCAATACCGGCAATTAAGTGAGCGTGTTTTCCTTGCGGGATATACACTAAGAAAGCAAGTAAGAATAATAAGTGCAGCCACCAGAATACAAAGAACAACGCTGCAGCCGCTGTTTCTGGTAACCACGCAAATGCAATTGCAATTGCAGATGCAACTGGCTCTGACCATGTTGGCTCATGACCGTGCCAAACCAGTGCCATACCATTGGCGAGTAGTGTCGCCGTCATTAATCCAGTTAGAAAGATATAAACTAGTCCAGCAAGCAGACTACGCTTTAAACGAACAAGTTTCTCAATGTAACGGCGATAAAAACCCCAGATTGTCGCAACTAAAATCATTAACACAACAATTTCTTGTGAGAAAGTGAATATTGGATAAAGCGGCCCTAATGGAAGATGAGAATCGAATACAATTCCCTTCCAAATCAGATCAATGGCCCCAAATTGAACCATTAAGAAACCATAGAAAAACATGACATGCATGATTCCACTCTTTTTGTCTTTCATCAGTTTTTTCTGACCAAACACATTAACAAGAATGGCATCAATACGTTCTTTTACAGTTCGATCAAATTCTACTTTCTTCCCTAACTTAATATACTCAATCCTCGTTTTTACTAATTTCGCAAATAGATAGATTGCGTAACCTGTTACCGCTAAGAACAAAATTAGATTTAATAACGGTAAAAAACTCATAAAAAACTCTCCTTTCAATATCCGATTAAATTATTAAAATAATTGCATTTGATACGGTTTCCCTTTTAAATTCAGAATATTTAGTATCTCGAAAACGCTTTAAAAATACTATATTCTGAATTTAATTAATTTTGTAAAGTCATTATAACACAAAAAAACACTGAATGAGCATTCAGTCGGAGTAATTTTTAAAAATTTTTTTTCCTTGGATTTTTAATCATCACTTTTCAGCTTTTGGAAATAATAAAAAAATAGAGTAACGATAAGAATATTCGGATACATTCAAGGGGGCTAATAATGACTGCGTGGATCGTAATCTTTCTCATATTTTTACTTATCGTCTGGTTGCGTATTGATTTTGCTTTAGGAAAGAAAAAACAAAAAAGTGAAGCAAAACCCAGAAAGCAGGTCACTCGTTATGGTGAAGTTCAGCTATTTGACCATGGCCATGACCTTTTCGTTGATATGTTTCAAAAAATTGAAAATGCAAATGATCATATTCATATGCTTTTTTACATTATTAATGATGATAGTATTGGCCAAAAATTACTTGACCATTTAAAGGCCAAAGCAAAACAAGGTGTAACCGTCCGTTTATTGGTTGACCGCATTGGCTCAAAGCTGTCTCGAGCAACATTGCAGGAATTAAAAAAAGCCGGTGTTCTCTTTGCCTATTCTCATTCTCCTAAGTTTCCATATTTCTTTTTTACGTTAAATCGCCGTAACCATCGGAAAATAACCGTCATTGACGGAAAGATTGGCTATATCGGCGGCTATAACGTAGGTGATGAGTATCTGGGACGAGACCCTAAGTTTGGTCCGTGGCGTGATTTCCATCTCCGTATTGATGGAGATGGTGTTCAGGACTTGCAGGAACAATTTATTGAGGATTGGAAAATTGCTTGGGGAGAACAGCTAAACAGCGATGGCTACTATCCTCCTCTCGCAAAAGGAAGCATCGAATTAAAGATTCTGCCTACTGATGGAAGCTATTTGGAGGATACCTTTTTGCGCTTAGTGAATCAAGCAAACAAATCGATTACAATCGGTTCCCCTTATTTTATCCCCGGGGATGCTTTGCATTCTGAATTAATAAATGCTGCAAAGAGAGGCGTTTATGTTAAGATAATTGTTCCGAAAAAAGGTGATCATCCTTTAGTAAAGGAAGCAGCCTTCCCGTACTTCGGACCGCTTTTGAAATCTGGATGTCGCATTTACCGTTATTATCGCGGTTTTTACCATTCGAAAGTACTCATTATTGACGATCATCTATGCGATGTTGGCACAGCGAATTTTGATAAGCGCAGTTTTCATATCAATCATGAAATTAATTGCGTCATTTTTGATAAAGAATTTATTGAGCTCGTTCGTCAAGAAACAGAAAATGATATCGCTATTTCAGAGGAACTAACACTCGAAAAACTAAATAGCCGCTCTTTTTTTCATCGTGGAAAAGAACGATTTTCAACTTGGGTATCAGGGCTGTTGTAAATGAAAATTCGATTTGGTTTTGTAGCTAATGCATTAGGATTATGGGACTCATCCCCATCTAAGACAATGACTTTTGCCAGATGGGGACAGCTTTCCAAAGAAGAACGTCATGAAAAGCTTATTACCATTACTAGAAATAATTTAGCCAATACATTACGAGCACTTCATTATAATATTGCTCATCAGTTTCCATTACATCGTTTCTCATCTTCAATTGTTCCCTTAGCCACTCATCCAGATGTAAATTGGGACTATCTTTCTCCTTTTAAAGAACAATTTAAGGAAATTGGACGGCTTGTCCAAAAGAATCAATTACGAATAAGCTTTCACCCCAACCAATTCACACTCTTTACAAGCAAAGACGATAAAATTACGAAAAACGCTGTAACAGATATGTCATACCATTACAATGTATTAGAGGCCATGGGTCTATCGGAGACCGGAATACTTAACATCCATGTCGGCGGAGCCTACGGAAACAAAGACGAAGCAGTTAAACGATTTCACGAAAATATTAAGCAGCTTCCTCTTGAAATCAAGCAGCAAATGACATTAGAAAACGATGATAAAACGTATACGGCTGAGGAAACACTGGCAATTTGTCAGAAGGAAAAGATCCCGCTTGTCTTTGATTACCATCATCACCTTGCCAATCCTTCTGAAAAACCACTTGAAGATCTATTACCTGATATTTTTTCAACGTGGAATCATACACACTTCATTCCGAAAGTTCATCTCTCCTCTCCAAAATCCAATGATCAATATCGCAGCCACCATGATTTTGTTGAGCTTGATTACGTGCTTCCTTTTCTGAAACTAACCAAAGAGCTGCAGCAAGATTTTGATGTAATGATTGAGGCGAAACAAAAAGATCTCGCCTTAATCAAGTTACTTTATGAGCTATCCAAAGTCCGTGGATTTCAACGGATTGCAGGAGGAATAATTAAACTCAAATAACCACAAAAAGCACATTAGCCTCACGTAATGGCAATGTGCTTCTGCTTTTTTCTACTTCCTATTACTAACCACTAGTAACAGCAAATTTTCTTTCTATAAAGTCTTTCAGTAAATGATTAAATTCTCGGTAGTGTTTGGTTGGAACTTGATGCAATGATTTTGAAACATATACAATTTCAACATCATTAACGTTTTTTAAAAATATATCCTGGTAATGGTGCATATAATATTCTCTTTCACCATATACGAGTAAAATTGGGATCGTTAGTTCATGGAGACGGTTGCTTGATTTATAGTAAAGTCCTTCAATATAGGTTTTGGACAACACTTCAGGGTTGGTACAACGCATGTAATCTTCATGCTCTTTTTGTAAATCTTTTTCTTTCCAATGAGCTTTAGCCAGCACTTTCGCTAACAATCCCATAAATTTTGCCTTTGTTGTTAAAATTCCAAGCTTGAATTCGCTATTAAGGACAAAGCTGTTAACTTCTGAAAACCCACCACATAAAATTAATGCAGACGTACGATCAGGATAGGATAATGCAAATTCCTGGGCAATTGAACCTCCATTTGAATAGCCACAAAGTACAACTTTCTCAACCCCTGCATCATTAATTACAGCTAAGAGATCACTAACGATGAGTTCCATTGAAATCGCATCTCCACTATAATCACTTCTGCCATTTCCTCTTAAATCACATGTGATCACTTTAAAGTAGCGTGATAATTCTTTTTGCTTTGTAAAGGTTACATGTCCCATCCCAGGTGGATGGATAAAAAGAATCGGTAAACCATTGCCTTCTGTTTCATAATAAATGGGTGTTTCATTGTTATATGCATATGCCATTTACGGTCATCTCCATAACATTTTTCATAATAAGCTCAACTTCCAGTAAATAGTGGCATGATCCAACCTAATAATTTATAACCAAGAAAAATGCCAACAATCCCGACAATCCCAGAAATAACCGGCGGGGCTGGAATCGGCAATTTCAAAAATGCAAAAACTAATCCTACAATTAATCCAGCTAATAATGATAGTAATATTTCCTGCATCATTCTCACCCCTATTCTTATTTTTTAATGTTCCCAAAACAACCTTGTTTACCCACGCCACAAACAGGAAAAAGCCCCCAACACAAGCAATTGCGAAGAGGACTTTTTAAGTACAAATTTAGAATTAATAATTTAGAATTTAGAATTAAAACCTTTGTAGGTTACTGCAGGGTGGTTCTAAATACTTCCTTGAAGTAACCTACATCAATTATAAATTATACATTCTAAATTCTAAATTCGGTTTTACATTTTCTCCGGTGCTGATACTCCGATGAGTTTCAGGCTGTTTTGGAGAGTGATTTGAACTGCTTTTACCAGCGCCAGGCGGGCAGCGCTTTTTAGTTGATCTTCTTGATCAAGGACACGCTCAGCATTATAGAAGCTGTGCAGGTGTGATGCTAATTCGAATACATAGTTCGTAATACGGTGCGGTGAAAGCTTTTGAGCAGATTCATTTACAGCTTCAGGGAATTCACCAACCTTCTTAAGAAGGTCATATTCTTTTTCGGATTGAATCGCTGAAAGATCGACTTTGCCGTCAAACGTAATCCCCAACTCTTCCCCTTGACGCAAGATGCTGCAAACACGGGCATGTGCGTATTGAACATAGTATACAGGGTTTTCATTTGACTTCGATACAGCTAAATCTAAGTCGAAATCCAAATGCGTATCGGCACTTCGCATTGCAAAGAAATAACGAGTCGCATCAATGCCTACTTCCTCCATTAGATCACGCATTGTAACGGCCTTACCAGTACGTTTACTCATTTTTACCTTTTCACCGTTTTGATAGAGACTTACCATTTGAATGATTTCTACATCAAGCTGATCAGCATTATAGCCCAGCGCTTGGATTGCTGCTCTCATTCTCGGAATGTATCCATGGTGATCTGCTCCCCAAATGTTAATAAGCTTTTCAAAGCCACGCTTCATTTTATCTTGGTGATAAGCAATATCTGGTGTTAAATACGTGTAGCTGCCGTCGTTTTTAATTAATACACGGTCTTTATCATCACCATATGCTGTTGAGCGGAACCATGTTGCCCCGTCCTGCTCATATGTTTCTCCTTTTTCCTTTAAGAGGGCCAGTGTTTCTTCAACTTTACCTGAAGTGTATAACGATGTTTCCGAATACCAGTTATCAAACTCAACACGGAAATCCTTCAAATCATTTTTTAACTTCTCTAATTCACGTTTTAAACCGTACTCTCTAAAAAATTCCCAACGTTCTTCCTGAGGCATGTCCACAAATTTATTTCCATATTCCTCAGCGAGATCCTTACCAAAGCCAACAATATCCGCTCCGTGATACCCATCTTCAGGCATCTCTTTATCAAGGCCTAATGCTTTGAAGTAACGTGCCTCAACTGACAATGTCAAATTATGAATTTGGTTCCCGGCATCATTTATATAATATTCACGCTCAACGTCATAACCTGCTTTCGCTAAAATGTTGCAAAGTGAATCACCAACAGCCGCCCCCCGAGCATGTCCAAGGTGCAAGTTCCCAGTTGGATTGGCTGAAACAAACTCAACTTGAAGTCGTTTGTTATTTCCAGTATTTGTTTTCCCATACTGTTCTCCGGCTTGAAGAACTGTCGGGATTAAGTCTGTTAAATAATGATTATCCATATGGAAGTTGATAAATCCAGGACCCGCCACTTCAATGGTCTTAATGGAAGCTTTGTTTTGGTCTATGTTTGCCACTATTTCCTCGGCAATTTGTCGCGGTGCTTTTTTCGCAATTCTCGCCAGCTGCATTGCCATATTTGTTGCATAATCACCGTGAGACTTATCTCGTGGTAATTCAAGAACAACCTCTGGTAATTGCTCTTGATCTGCTAGTCCTGCTCTGACAACAGCTTCTTTAATTTCTTGTTTTAAACGGTCTTTCATTTGTTCAACAATATTCATTTTTTATTGACCTCCTCAATTTTCATCGTTATAAAATAATCGCCTACTTGTTCATCCTGTAGCGTTAATATGTATGCTATTTCGATCGTTCCTTGATTTCTCTCTTTTGTCCAGTCAACTTGTACTTTTTTTGTTTCGGTACTGATTAGCATTGACCCGTATGGACTTTGATAAACCGAATCTGTTGTGATTCCTGGGGAATACAACTGTCTTGACGATATAGACCCCTGTCTTACAATCGTAATCCCTTCTTCATTAATCTTAATGATATTCGAAACCTTTCCTGCCTCTTCAATCGTTTCTTCATAGCGGATAATTGTGCTAGTCTCTTTTTGATAAAGTTTGCCATTAGCCTTCATTGTAATCGTTTCACGTTCCCCTTGTACATGATTAATTGTTGTTTCCATATCAATGGTAACGCTAATGGGGTTCGTTGTTTTTTCCATTACTGCCACGTCCTTCTTATGCGATAACTTAACTATTATAATGGAAAATAGGGAGGGGATTCAAGAAAACCAATAGTAAAATGTAAAATTGAAAATGTAAAATGTAAAATTTAAACCTTTGCAGGAAACGCTCTGATATTTTTAAAAAGCATCCTTGAAACAGCTTTCACCATTTTACATTTTTAATTTTACATTTTACATTAAAAAAGCTAAGACCACTCCTTCGCAGCCTTAACTCTTTCAACTTTTAACTATCAACTATTTATTCTTGTTCACCCAGCCAAGCAGCATTTCACGCACAAATTTACTTGCGGCGATTTGCGTTTGTTCCGTTGGATCGTAGGCAGGAGCAACTTCAACAAGGTCAGAACCTACAATTTTTAAATCTGAGTTTGAAATCATTGTGATTGCACGAAGTAACTCTTTAGATGTAATACCACCAGCCTCAGCAGTTCCTGTTCCTGGTGCATGTGCCGGGTCTAAGACATCAATATCAATCGTTACATAGACAGGTCTTCCTTTTAATTCAAGAAGCACTTCTTTTAATGGTTCAGCTACTTCAAACTTAGCCATGTACATGCCAGATTCATTTGCATACTGAAATTCCTCTCGCATTCCCGAACGGATTCCTAATGAATAAACATTTGACGGCCCGATCAGTTCACACGCTTTGCGAATCGGTGTCGAGTGAGAAAGCGGTTCACCTTCATATTCCTCACGCAAATCAGCATGGGCATCGATATGAATAATCGCCAAATCAGGATATTTTCTGTACATTGCCTTGAAAATCGGCCAAGAACATAGATGCTCTCCACCAAGTCCTAATGGAAATTTCCCTGCTTCTAATAGCTTGTCAACAAATTCTTCAATCATATCAAGACTTCGTGCAGCGTTTCCAAATGGAAGCGGGATATCCCCTGCATCAAAGTAGTTTACTTCTTCAAGATGCTTATCAATATATGGACTATATTCTTCAAGCCCTAATGACACTTCACGAATACGGGCTGGCCCAAATCGTGAACCAGGTCGAAAACTTACCGTAAAATCCATCGGCATCCCATAAATTACTGCATCACTCTCTTCAAATGATGGTTTACTTAAAATAAAAACATTCCCAGAATAAGCCTCATCAAAACGCACGGGAAAACCCCCTTTATTAGTTTAGAATTTAGAGTTTAGAGTGTAGAGTTGTTCGACAGCTTATCCTAAGAAGTTTTTCAAAAACCTCTCTGAGTTAACCTAAATAACTCTAAACTCTACACTCTAAACTTTATTTTATTAGTTCCCCAACAAACTTCGGCAAGGCAAAGGCGGCTTTGTGGAGTTCTTTTGTGTAATATTTTGTTTCGATATCATGGAAGCGATCTTCGGCGACTTCTAATGGATCATATTTTTTTGAACCAATTGTAAACGTCCATAATCCACTCGGATACGTTGGGATGTTCGCTGTATATAGTCTCCTAATCGGGAACGTTTCTTTCACATCCTTGAATACATTTCGGATTAAATCACTGTGAAACCACGGGTTGTCCGTTTGAGCAACAAAAACACCATCTTCCTTCAATGCTTTTGAAATTCCCTCATAGAAACCTTTTGTAAACAGATTAACAGCCGGTCCTACTGGTTCGGTTGAATCAACCATGATGACATCATAGACATTTTCGCTTTTGGCAATATGCATAAATCCATCATCTACTTGTACATCGACACGAGGATTATCTAATTCCCCAGCAATCTCAGGTAAATACTGTTTCGAGTACTCGATCACTTTTCCGTCAATTTCAACGAGAACAGCTTTTTCAACAGAAGGATGCTTTAACACCTCACGGATGACACCACCATCTCCCCCACCAACAACAAGGACATGCTTTGGGTTTGGATGTGTAAAGAGCGGAACATGGGCAACCATTTCGTGATAGACAAATTCATCCTTTTGCGTCGTCATCACCATGCCATCGAGAATGAGCATATTGCCGAACTCTTCCGTTTCAACCATATCCAGCTTTTGAAAATCAGTTTGTTCCGTATGTAATGTCTGTTTAATTTTCGCTGTAATCCCAAAACGTTCAGTTTGTTTTTCCGTAAACCATAATTCCATATATCTTCACCTCTTCAAAATCATTCACTATTATCCTTCCCAGAAAGTAACACTTCCATCAAATGATTTTGTATACAGAAGCTGACCGCTCACTTTCGCTGAAAAGCATGCACTTCCGAGAAGTGAACTACAGTGAACAAAAAAAGTATAAAGGAAAATGGTGAAATTGCAAGGAAAATCTTTCCTAGCGCGTTTACTGACGTTTAAAACTTACTATTTTTACCCAAAATGGATGAATGGAGTTAAAAGTTTAGAGTGTAGAGTTTAGAGTTGTTCCGAACGTTTTTTCTAGGACGTCTTCCTTGAATTACCCTAATAAGGTCTTCACTCTACACTCTAAACTCTAAACTCTAAACTAAAGGGGGTGGATCAAATTTGGAAATTTTAACAAATAAGCGATTAAAAAGCAGCTGGAGAAGGTTCCGTCTATTATTTCGCTTAACATTACTAGTAGCAATTATAATAATGGGAGCACTTGTTGCTCTTCTTACGTATACGAAAATGCAAGGACCACCTCCAATCCAAGTTCAGCAAACAACTGTTATATATGGTAATGATAATTCCATCATCGGAGAGAAGCATTATGGGCAGAACCGGCACTGGGTTCCCCTGGATGAAATCAGCACGGATTTGATTCATGCAACGTTAGCGATTGAGGACCGGAAATTTTACAGTCATTTCGGGTTTGACATTATTCGTATTGGCGGTGCAGCTTTAACAAACATCCGTAAAGGAACAAAAGCCCAAGGGGCAAGTACGATTACGCAGCAATATGCTCGCAATCTTTACTTAGGCCATGATAAAACGTGGAAACGAAAAATGAATGAAGCGTTATATGCTCTGCGCTTAGAAATGAACTATTCAAAGGATAAAATCTTGGAAGGCTATTTAAATACGATTTATTATGGCCACGGCGCATATGGAATTGAGGCCGCGTCAAACTTATATTTTAATAAGAGTGCCAAAGATCTGACATTAGCTGAGGCCAGCATGTTAGCAGGAGTTCCAAAAGGACCTAGCTACTATTCACCGCTCTCAAATTTTGAACGAGCAAAAACTCGACAAGAAATCATCTTGAATGCCATGGCTGAAAATGGGTACATCACTCCGATCATGGCAAAGCAAACAGCAAGAGAAGAGCTGCAATTTGAAAGCAGTGAAGAGCAAGTTGAAACGACAATCGGCCCCTACTTTCAAGATGTGGTCAAAAGAATTCTTGTTGAAGAATATGATATCGATCAAAACGTTATCGAATCAGGTGGATTGCGAGTCTATACGACCCTTGACCCTGACATGCAGCAAAAAGCCGAACTATGGGTGAAAAATGAAATCGATCCGGCTTCCGATATTCAAGGCGCATTAGTTGCCATGGACCCTCGAAATGGAGATGTAAAAGCACTCATAGGCGGTCGCAATTACCAGGAAAGTCAATTTAACATTGCCACCCAAGCTAGAAGACCGGCCGGTTCAACGTTTAAGCCTTTTCTTTATTATGCTGCGCTGGAACAAGGCTTTACACCAGCAACAACATTACTAAGTGAACCGACAACATTTTTGTATGATGATGAAAGAAAAGAGTATTCGCCTGGAAACTTTAATGACAAATATGCCAATGATTTTATTACAATGGCTCAAGCTCTTGCACTATCAGACAATATTTATGCCGTGAAGACTCATATGTTTTTGGGTATGGATTATTTAGTCGAAACGGCAAAAAATCTTGGTATTACTAGTCCGCTTAAGAGTCTGCCATCATCGGCATTAGGTACAAATCCTGTAGGTGTATTAGAAATGGTGAAAGCGTACGGGGCGTTTGCAAACGGCGGGCGGGCGGTTGAGCCTCGCTTTATTAAAAAGGTCGTTGACCGCGATGGTAATACCCTGTTTGAACAAAATCCAAAATTAGAACATGTGCTGAATCCTGACTTAGCCTTTGTCATGACTGACATGATGACGGGAATGTTTGATTCAAGCCTAAATGACTATACATCTGTAACGGGTTCAAGCATTGCCAATCTCATAACAAGACCGATGGCTGGCAAGTCAGGATCAACAAGTACCGATAGTTGGATGATTGGCTATACACCTCAGCTTGTGACTGGAGTCTGGATTGGCTATGAGTACGGAAAAACGTTACACCCAATTAATGATACGCAGTACTCGAAGAAAATTTGGGTCAAATTTATGGAAGATGCTCTGCAGGATCAGCCAGTCCTTCCTTTCCGGCGTACATCGGGCGTTGTTGGTCTCTATATTAATCCGAAAAATGGTTTCCTTGCGACAGACGCTTGTCCTGTTCAGCGACTCACGTATTTTGCAAAAGGAACGGAACCAACAGAATATTGCATGGAGCATATTGAAGACCCATCCGTGGACCATGGTGAGCCTGAAGTAATAGATCCGGAACAAAAGGATAAATTTCTTGACCGTTTTAAAAAATGGTTCCATTAACTAAGAGATTTCTTATATTGCAATAGAAACATGAAAGGCGCAAAAGGTCATATCCCTTTTGCGCCTTTCATTGTCCTAGTATAAATGTGTGTGCTTTATACTAGCTTTAGTTTACTTTTAAATGAATGAAAGCTCAAGTACTTAATGTGAAATTCAAAAAGCTTTCATACATTTTTTAGAAAAGGTATAGACATTGCTGAAAAAAATGTTCTGTTTATTCACCAAGCAGCTGTTCCTTTAGTTCTACACTTGAACGATTCCATATGTCTTGATCAAAGTTTTTCAGGAAGTTGCCGAGGATCGTCTTTGATTCCTGATCCATTTTGTCGACAATAATACGGCGCTTTAACGCTTTATCCATATTATTTACATGTTCCGGCAGACTCTTATAACCACGACGGGATTCAGCATCAATGACCATCTCACATCCTGTGACGCCTACGTATGCCGGACCACCTTCAATATGTTCAATCGTCACCCAAACAAGCCAATATAATTTTCCATTAGGCACTTCATCTCTATTCGGAGAGAACTTAATTCGTTTCTCTACCTCACTGCGGGCATGCATCGCCCCCATATCAACATAGGCCTCTTTTTCAGCAAGGTCAACAATCACTGGAGAAATATTATTGAGACTTAATACCCCTTGTCCAAAGCCTTTATGCCCCGACGTTGAGTCACCACTAATAATAGTAAAGCCAGAACCTTTTTTCTTTTTCTTATCATCATTAAAAAGATCCATATTACGATCCCCTTTCCCATTCATTAATCTATGTATTGTCAGTTTACCACAGTACATTTATTGTTTACCTATTTTATGCCTTAGAAAACACATTCAGTATAATTATTGTCAGTTATGGTATAATTTAAAAAACGAATTTAGAATTTAGAGTGTAGAGTTAAGGGCTGTGGGATAAGCTTCGAAGCATTTCATTCAAACCACTCTAAACTCTACACTCTAAACTCTACACTAAAAAAGTTCTAAATTAAAAAGGGAGTTGTACATATGCCATACGTAACAGTAAAAATTCTTGAAGGTCGTAATGACGATCAAAAGAAAGCACTTGTTGAAAGAGTCACAGCAGCAGTTTCTGAAACGATCGACGCACCAGCAGAACGCATTCACGTCATCATTGAAGAAATGCAAAAAAACCACGTTGGAGTCGCTGGTAAACGATATAGTGACGTGTAGAAGACAAGATCCTGCAACATCTTCGTTGCAGGATCTTGTTTTTACAATTTAGAATTAATAATTTAGAATTAATAATTTAGAATTTAGAATTAAAAGCTTTAGAATTGCTTCGAAGCACCTCTTTCAAACCACTCTAAACTCTACATTCTAAACTCTAAACTAAAAAGGCTTCTTTGAATTTACATACACCAATTCTAAATTCTACATTCTAAATTCTACATTTCCTTTTAAGCTCCTCAATATACGTATACGCTTCTTCAACTTCCTCTTCAGAGTAATTTTGTTTTTCCTTGAGGGTGAAGACTTTTTCTTTTACTTCTTCTTTTGATAGATGATCGAAGTAGAGGACGGTTGAGACGAGTTCTAGGAAACGTGAACTTTGTCCATTCATTTTTTCAACAAAGCCGTCTAGTTGTGGTAAATCCCGTTCATAAAGACTTAAAAACTTCATTCCTTCATCCGTTAACGTATAGCGATATTGATAATACCCGCTCTTTTTTTCTTTGACTTCGCTTATAAAACCTAGGTTACACAGCTCTTCTACTCTTAATGTCAATTCTTCAGAATAAGGACCAAAGAAGTGAAAGTTAAACCGTTCATAAAACGGAAAGTTCATCTTTTTTGCGATATAAATCATTTTTTGCAGCTTTTTTCGACCAATAACTTCTCCCGCCTGTTGAAACATGGCCATAAGCTTCGCATGTTCTTTCAGCAAAACAGTTTCCCCCTATTTAAATAAAATATCTTTGATTTTCCGTTTTATCTCTCCATGCTCATGCTCGTCATCTAATAGATCCAATGGGAAATATAATTTATGATCAGTTCGTTTTTTTCCGGAAATCGCTTCAACGATCTCAGACTCACGAGATAATTCTCTTAGTTCACCTTTGGGCATTAATAGAAATATCGGAAGTCGTTCCTCCTCTTCACCCGGACGATAGAAGTCATATGGGAGATCGGATGAGGAATCAACAACCAAATAATAGTCCGGATCAATGTTTGCCTTTTTAAAAAGCTGGTGAAGTTCCATCCATTCGTTCATTTGAACATTTGGATTGCATTCGACATACTTGAACAATCTTCTATTAATAAATCTACCACAGAGGTCACGTAAAATGCGATCCCCCTCTTCCTGCCAAATTTGAAAATAATAGAGGATTATATGCTCATCCAGCTTTAAATAATCACTCAAGCTCAGTTTTTCGTCAAATAAACTGATAAAGTGTATCGGCTCCTGCTTAAAGCGATATCCCTCTTGATAGAGATGCTTCGCACGGTGCAGAATTTTACTTAAAATTACTTCTGCACTTCTTGTCACTGGGTGAAAGTAGACTTGCCAATACATTTGATAACGACTCATAATATAGTCTTCTATTGCATGCATTCCACTTTGTTTAATTACCGCTTGCTCTTCGGTTGGGCGCATCACACGCAAAATGCGTTCCATATCAAATTGACCATAGCTTACCCCCGTATAATAGGCATCACGAAGCAAATAATCCATCCGATCACTATCAATTTGACTTGAGATCAGACTCACAACAAGCTTATTCGGGTATGTCTTGGCAATCACATCCGCCACTTTTTGCGGGAAATCATCACCCATTTTTTGCAGTACATGATTAATTTCTGTTTTTCCTAAAATAATCTCACGTGTCCACTGTTCATGGTCAGTATGGAAAACTTTTTCAAATGAGTGAGAAAACGGACCATGACCCACATCATGAAGGAGAGCTGCAGCCAAACACAATAGTCGTTCATTATCATTCCAATGTGGCCGCCCTTGAAAAATGCTAATAATCCGGCGCATTATTTCATACACACCCAATGAATGATTAAAGCGCGTATGCTCAGCACCATGAAAGGTTACATATGTCGTTCCGAGCTGGCGAATCCTTCGCAAACGCTGGAATTCCTTCGTTCCGATTAACTCCCAAATTAAGCGGTCACGAACATGGATATACCGATGTACTGGATCTTTAAAAACTTTCTCTTCCTCTAATTGTCCCAATATGTTGTTCATGGCGACCCCTCTTTTTAATGTAAAATGTAAAATCGTCTTGAAAGTGTTACAACGGAGCATTTGCTTCCAAGTGTAGTTATTCAATTAAAGAAAAAAGACTACCTTTGTCGGTGTAGTGACTTAGGTAGACCTGTTCCGTTCGTTGTTTATTTATTTCTTTACGCAGTCTAAATCTCCTGCTTTATAAAGCTATCGGTTATTACTTAGAGATCGCTGTTTGATCTTTCTTTTTTGCTTTTTTCGCCACTTTCTCAATGAGTTCGTCCTCATTTTTCGCTGTGATTGGTCGGTTATTCACGATCGTAAATGCTTTTTTTCGGCCTGGTCCGCAATACGATTGACATCCGATATGAATTTCAGCGCTTGGGTCGACTTCTTTTAGTCTCGGTACTAATGTTTTTATATTTGTAGCCTGGCAGATATCACAGACTCTAAATTCATTTGCCACTGGTCACATTTCCTTTCATACATAACTTATCATTATCTTTGATTTTACAACGGATGTACTTGTTAGTGCAAACCTGTTTTCATTACTAACATTGCCAAATTCGATTGATTCTAGTATCGGAAACAACATTTATGCTATGCTATACTATTTCTAAATAGAAATTCAATCACTTTTGAACGGAGAAGAACAATGGATAGAAACACACAATGGCGATTTATCGACCAAACAACATTAGGCCCAACCTTTAATGCACTACAATCATTTGCAATTGATGACTCACTTTGTACGACCGTTGGAAATGAAGACTCCATTTCAACCATTCGCACATGGGTCCATCACAATACGATCGTATTGGGGATTCAGGATAGCCGCCTCCCTCATGTGCAAGATGGTGTATCATATTTGCAAGAGCAAGGCTATGACGTTATCGTTCGAAATTCAGGTGGACTTGCTGTTGTCCTTGACGATGAGATTCTTAACATTTCACTGATCGTTAAAGATGAAAAGAAATTTTCAATTAACGACGGCTATGACCTGATGGTACAGTTTATTCAGGAAATGCTTTCTTCCTATAAAGTAACAATTGAAGCAAAAGAAATTGTCGGCTCCTATTGTCCGGGCAGCTATGACCTAAGTATTGGCGGCAAAAAATTCGCCGGTATCTCGCAGCGCCGGATACGCGGTGGAGTCGCTGTGCAAATTTATCTTTGTGCAGCCGGAAGTGGCGCAATCCGGGCAGAAACGATCAAACACTTTTATAACTATGCCGTCCAAGATAAGCCAACAAAGTTTGCTTATCCAATAATAAAAAAGGAAACAATGGCCTCTTTGTCAGAGCTGCTTGGTGAACAATTGAGCATTCAAACATTGATGCTCAAATTACTGACTACATTTAAAAACCGCGGTGCAAGCCTTCATCCGGACCAGCTCACAAGTCAAGAGATCGAGCTCTATCAACATAATTATGAGCGCATTATCGAGCGAAACAAAAAAGCGCTTAATGAGTAAAAACTGTTTTAAGGAGCAGCTTCTTATTAGCGAAATTTGCCGTTTCCAGTCGAAGAATCGTTAAATCGTGTTGAACGAAAATAAATGAGTCGTTACCGAAAAGAAACTCACGAAAACTGAAAAGAAATCCTCCAAAACTAAAAAGAAACTACGAACTTACCTCGTTATCGCGACAAAGAGCTTGGATAGAGGCCATCTACCCAAGCTCTTTTTTCACTAGTTTTTCCCGTTCATCCCTTGCATTGCCGTAATTAAGGCAAGCTTATAGACATCCTCTGAATTACAACCGCGTGAAAGATCGTTTACAGGTTTATTTAACCCTTGAAGGATCGGTCCAATTGCCTCATATCCGCCTAAACGTTGGACCATTTTGTAGCCAATATTACCAGCTTCCAAACTAGGGAAAATAAATACATTCGCCTCGCCTTTTAACGGAGAATCCGGTGCTTTCTTTTTGGCAACGCCCGGAACAAAGGCAGCATCAAATTGAAACTCACCATCAATAACAAGATTTGGCGCTTTTCGTTTCGCGATCTCTGTCGCCTCTGAAACCTTCAATGTTTCAGGAGACACAGCCGATCCTTTCGTCGAAAAGCTTAACATCGCCACTTTAGGCTCAATGCCAAATACTTTTGCTGTATCTGCTGCTGCAATGGCCGTTTCTGCTAAATCATTGTTATCTGGGGAAATATTAATCGCACAGTCCCCAAAAATATATTTTTCGTCACCTTTTACCATAACGAAAACGCCAGAAGTTTTGCGTATCCCTTCTTTTGTTTTAATTAATTGCAATGCCGGGCGCACCGTTTCTCCAGTTGAATGTGCCGCGCCACTAACGAGTCCATGAGCCTTATCCATTTGTACAAGCATTGTGCCAAAGTAGTTCGCATCTTCCAGCAACAATTTACGTGCTTCTTCCTCAGTTGCCTTTCCTTTACGGCGCTCAACGAAAGCGGCAACAACTTGATCGAATTCTGGATACGCAGCAGGGTCATAAATTGTTACACCTTCCAATGTTAACCCTAACCCGTCTGCCTTTGCCTTCACTTCCTGTTCATTACCAATAAGAATCGGCTCTAACACCTCTTCTTTGGCTAACCGGTCGACAGCATCTAAAATCCGTTCATCTGTCCCTTCAGGAAAAACAATTGTAGGGTAGCTACTTTTAACTTTCCCTTTTATATCATTAAATAAATCACTCATCCGTAATAGCCTCCTAACATCTCTCTGTTCATCAATACATAGCATACTCTTCATTGTAGTAAAAAGAAACAAGCTTTCTTAATATAGAAATAGTAAAAGAATTTTAAATTTTCAAATCCTACCTCATTCCCCTTTACTAAAAGAATTTCCATAGAAAGTAGGGATCATACAAATGCCTTTTTAATTTAGAATGTAGAATGTAGAATGTAGAATGTAGAATGTAGAATTAAAACCTTTTTAAGAACTTCCAATGAAGAAAACTTCTGGGTATATCCTCCAAACAATTCTAAATTCTTAATTCTAAATTCTTAATTTGTTCACATATGTTGTTTCCTTAGTGATTGGATAAATTTTATGATATAGTTAACAATGATAAAAAGAAGTAATTATTCTAAATTATTCCTTAAGGGGTGTAAGTATTATGAGTCAAGCTGCGAAAACATTAGATGGATGGTATTGTTTGCATGACTTTCGTTCAATCAATTGGGCGGCATGGAAAGAGCTACCGAGCGAGGAGCGTCAACAACTAACAAATGAATTTATAAGTTTAGTTGAAAACTGGAATGGAACTGAGTCTGAGAAAAAAGGCAGTCACGCAATCTATACGATTGTTGGTCAAAAAGCAGATATCATGATCATGCTTCTTCGTCCAACAATGGAAGAATTAAATGAAATTGAAACAGCCTTTAATAAAACAAGATTTGCTGAATATACAATTCCTACATATTCATATGTTTCAGTTGTAGAATTAAGTAACTATATTCCTTCCGGCGATAATAGTGACCCTTACCAAAACCCGGAAGTTCAAGCCCGCCTATATCCAACTCTTCCAAAAACAAAACATGCTTGCTTCTATCCAATGGATAAGCGTCGTCAAGGTGATGATAACTGGTACATGCTTCCTATGGAAGAGCGCAGTAAGTTAATGCGCAGCCACGGAATGATCGGCCGAAGTTACGCTGGAAAGATTAAACAAATCATTACAGGTTCTGTTGGATTTGACGATTGGGAATGGGGCGTTACGTTATTCTCAGATGATGTTCTGCAATTTAAAAAGATTGTCTATGAAATGCGTTTTGATGAAGTAAGCGCTCGCTACGGTGAGTTTGGTTCATTCTTTGTGGGGAATATCTTAAAAGAGGAAGACATCTCTAAATATCTGCACATTTAATCATAATTAAAAAATCTGCTTCATACATTTATGTATGTAAGTAGATTTTTTTATTTACCCACTCTGTAGGCAGATAAAAATCCAAATAAGACTATAAGAATAAGCACCTATTTTAAAATTTGGATATATGTTAATACTGTAGCCTATTACAACGGGGGTGAATTAATGGCTGTTATTAAAACAAACTCAGAACAACGTAAAATGTTAGCTCGATTAATGCGGGCAGAAGCAGAAGGTGAAGGCGAGCTGGGGATGTTAATGGCTGGTAACACGATGGTCAATCGCGTTCGTTCAAGCTGTTTGGATTTCAAGGATATTAATACGATAGAAAGAATGGCATTCCAGTCACCAGGTGGTTTTGAAGCTGTTCAAAAGGGGTATTTTTACCAGGCAGCTCGTGAAAGGGATATCCGTTTAGCAGAAAGGCTTATTAATGGAGAGCGGTACCATCCTGCTGAGTTTTCTCTGTGGTTTTTCAGACCTGAAGGAGCATGTCCGGCTCAATGGTGGGGTCAGTGGAATTCTGGAAGATATAAATTACATTGTTTCTACACTCCATCAGCTGACGAATGTCCACAAGTATATACCGTTTATTAACATACGTCTTAGTTATAAACTAGATTTCTACTATTAGGAATCTAGTTGTACTTATAAAAGGTTTTTTTATAAAATTATAGCTTAGGAGTGATCAAATGTATCAATGGGATATGAACGCAATGCAGGGATACGGGATACCTCAGCAGCATTGGCAAATGGGCTGGCCGCAGCAACATGCGCAAATGGGCTGGCCGCAGCAGCATTGGCAAATGCCAACAGGTATGCCAGGTACTCCGGAGCCCCCACCACCAGGAACAGGAGGGCAATTTCCAGGTTTCCCCGGGCAGGAAGGGATGCTCCCACTCGAACAATCGTATATTGAGAATATACTGCGTTTGAATCGCGGGAAAATAGGAACATTCCACTTTACGTTCGAAAATAATAATGAATGGAATGCACTCGTTATCAGAGGTGTCGTGGAAGAAGCAGGACGTGACCACATCATTCTCAAAGATCCAGATTCAGATCGAGATTATTTAATGCTCATGGTAAACTTTGATTATGCCGTATTTGATGAGCACCTTGAATATGACTATCCTTTTAATGGAGCTGCAGGGCCAACCCAGCAACAATTAGCTACGTACTCGCCAAGATAACAAGAAGCACCGCTATGCGGTGCTTCTTTCGTATGTAATACAGCTCATTTCTACGCTCTGAACGCTGCAACAGCAACGAGAATCCAGCCAATGAGAAAGGCTACTCCACCGATTGGCGTTATCGCTCCCAGCTTTGTAATACCAGTAACACTTAACACATATAAACTTCCTGAAAATAGGATGATTCCAATAAATAAAGCCCAGCCAGCCCACACAATGGCAGTAGAATCAACAAACTTGTCTGCGAGAATTCCAACTAAGATTATCCCAAGTGCATGGATCATGTGGTATTGAACACCTGTTTGATATATTTCAAACATTCTTTCCGAAAGCCTAGGCTGTAAACCATGAGCTCCAAAAGCCCCTAAAGCTACTGCCAAAAATGCATTAATACTGCCTATCATAATAAAAAGCTTCAGCATTCCAATTCCTCATTTCAAGATAATAATATCGAATCATGATTAACAATACCACAACAATTACCAAAATAAAAAATCATCTGCTCAACAATTTACAAAATACAGCAATATTCATCGATCTATTTCATCTTAAAAGTCTAGCAATGAATCGCCATTCGCATCATCATCTACTAATTTTCGATCGGTTGTTTTCACTCCTGCTCTCTTACCTTCAATTTGTATTGGCCGACTCGTCTTTACATGAGAAGATTCAATATGCGTTGCTTCTAAGATAAGTTCACAGTAAGCTTTTATTACACTGGCACTCTCTCTAATTTCTCTTTCACTGACTTTACCGATTGTCACACCTTCTTTTAACTGCTGAACCTGTGTGGCAATCTTATCTACAAGCACTGAGACAGGTATTTCCATTTTCATAACCTCCTTTAACTAATCGACTTCTCATAAATCGCTAATTTTTCTTTATGTAATGTAGCCGGTAAAACAATATCAACCTTCGTCCCCTTATTTTCCTTACTGTTGATCTCCATTCTCCCTTGGTGATTTTCAATAATTTTGTAACTAACCATTAGTCCAAGTCCGGTTCCTTTTGTCTTCGTTGTGAAAAAAGGCTCTCCAATATGTGTCAGCTTCTCATCAGGAATCCCTTCCCCCTGATCTTCTATTGAAATAAGAACTTGATTGTGATCATACTCTCTCGCACTTACCTTCACTTCTCCTCCGTCAGGCATTGCTTCAATCGCATTTTTCACTAAATTGATGAGCACTTGTTTTAAATGATTAGCCTCACAATGAATCATTAATAGCGGTTCGAGCTGACTTTTAATAACGACATTTTCCATGATTGCTTGAGTGTTCAATAAGGTGATCACTTCATCAATTATTGTCTTTACATTATGCTGTTCAAACTTAGTTGCATTCGGCTTTGCCAAGACGAGAAATTCACTAATAATGCTATTAATTCGTTTCAACTCAGTTAACATAATGTCATACTTTCGCTGGTGGGTTCCATCTGTTTTTTGTAACAACTGAATATACCCTGATATAACCGATAATGGGTTTCGAATTTCATGAGCGACTCCAGCCGCTAATTGTCCAACTGCAGAAAGCTTCTCTGATCTTCGCAAGAATTCTTCCGTTTTCAAACGCTCACTAATATCACGAATAATAGCGGCGATGGCAATGACACAGCCTTCTTCATTTCGAATTGGCGAAATGGTAACACTTACCGCAACTTCTTCCCCGTTTTTGCGCAGTGTCACTATTTCAAAGTTACTTACTTGTCTGCCTTCTTCTAATTCAGCCCAGATCGCCTTAAGTTCTTCGATATTTGCCTCAGGAATAACAGGGACATGATGATGTATTAATTCGCTTTCTTTCCAACCGTATAACGTTTCAAAAGCTTTATTTATTTTAAGTGTCTTACCGTAACAGTCATGAACAATAATCGCATCTGTTGTTTGGCTGATGAACGACTCTAAATATTCCTTTGTCAATCCAAGCTCTGCTGCGGTTCTTCTCTCTTTCTTTTCTGCTTTTTGCCTTAATAATTCTGTCAGTCTATTTGAATAGATAAAAAAGACCGTGATTAATATCGCAAACAGAATAATATAAATGAGATCAATACTATCCGCTGCTGGAAAAATTTCCTCTTTATATGTAAGAAAACTATAAAGCGTAAAGCTTACCGTCAGTAACCCTGCTACAATTAGCGGCCGGTAATCTTTATAAATCGAACTTAAGATTAAAGCAAACCAAATGTAAATAAAATTAACAAGCAAGGGTTCATAAATAACAAGTGTAAAAAAGAAGCCGAACATCGCACAGATAATCGTATACATCGTAACGACTACATTTACTTTTTTCCATACTAAAAAGACGAGAGAACCACAAATAATTACTCCGGTTGGAACAATATATAGAAGTATGTATGGGTCTACAAAGGCATTAATTAATACACTAGTCGCTAAAAAGCAACAGAGCAGCTTAGCCATTAACTGGTTTCGATAATGAATTAGAGTCTCTTCTCCATTCATTTTATTACCTACCTTCTATTACAATCTTTTTCTTTTTACATTCTTTTATAAAGCAGTAAAAGGGGCCAAACCGCATCACAATAGTATTGTAATACAGAGCCCCCTCATGCTGTCTATTTATGATTTGTCGGAAGGATAATTGTAAATGTTGTTCCTACTTGTAACTCACTGTCTACCAGCATTCTGCCATTCATTTCTTCCTCAATAATTTTGTAGCTAGTCATTAAGCCAAGACCAGTTCCTGATTCTTTCGTTGTAAAGAACGGTGTTCCTAAATTCTCCAATGTCTTCTGATCCATTCCTGGACCGGTGTCCTCAAAAACAAGTTCAATTTTGTCCCGGTGGCTATTTGTTGTAATCGCCAATTGTCCTCCCGAATCCATTGCTTCAAATGCATTTTGGATTAAATTAATAAGCACCTGCTTCAAGCGTTTAGGATTAATCGTAATTAACGGTAACTCCGAAAAACTAATATCGACTGTTATATCCTTTAAAATCGCTTCTGACTGATAGAGTGTTACAACTTCTTTAATAACTTGGTTAATATCCGTTTCCATATTATCTTTCTCGTCCTTCGATGATCTCGTTAAGTTTAGTAAATCATTGACGATACTGTTTACTCTATCAAGTTCTTCGATAACAAGAGGATAATATTGTTTTTCCAAATATTGATTATCACTGTGATTAAACATTTGGATAAATCCTCGAATTGTTGTTAAAGGATTTCGAATCTCATGAGCAAAACCTGCGGCAAGCTGTCCTGCTGATTTCAGCTTTTCATTACGGATTAATTCCTGCTCCATATATTTCTTTTCCGTTATATCACTAAAAATAAGCAGCACTTCATCACTTTCAACGTCATCGAGTGTTGGCAGTGTTGTAATATTCATTAAAAAGCTATGCGATCGTCCAGCCATTTTACATTCAAAAAAGGACTTTGTCGCTGTTTGATTTCCCTCTGTGCACCATTCAAGCTGTGCCACCGCTTCAATAAAACGATTGAAGTCGATCGAGGCTGAGCAAATATCAGTAAGAGCTTTACCCAGAACATGTTCTTTGTTAAGACCGAACAGTTTCTCACAAACTGGGTTAAACGTCGTTATGACTTCATTTTTTTTGTCAAAAGAAATAATCCCATTTATTGTTGTTTCAATAATGAGAGAAGCCCTTTTGTGAGTTTTCTCCCGTTCTTCAAGCTTCTTAATCATGTGATTATACGTTGTATTTAACGTTTCAATCTCTTCATACTTTTTAAACCTTAATGGGCTCACTTTTTTCCCTGATGCAAAAGCTGAGGTTACATCAACTAACTGTTCAATTGGTTCAACAATAAATTTAGATAATTTAATTACGGCTATGAGAACGATTAATAGAACAATACTGAACAAAATCACATATTGTGCTAACAGTGATTTTAAAGGTGAATAGAGCTCACTTTCCGGGACGGAAATGATAACAAACCATTCATGATCAAACCCTGGCACCTGCGAAATAGGCGCTATAGAAAAAAGTAATTCTTTCTCTTCATTGAATAAAACAGTGTTATCATTGGCATACTCTCTAATTGTACCGATGTCAAAATTATTATTATAAAAGAAATTTTCAGAGAGAACGTAGGATTTATTTGGGTGGGCGATGATATCCCCTTTCCCATTGACTAGAAATGCATGGCCATTTAAACCAACACTCTTACGTTGGCTTGAAAAGCGATCAATCGTTTTCCAGAGCATTCTTAAATCAAAGGCTGGTGAAACAATCCCGATAATATTGCCATTTTCGTCTTTGACAGGTCCACCCATAACTAATACAGGTACTTTCAAAACAGGTGAAAAATAGATATCCGAAAGGAAAACTTCACCGGCACTTGCAGCATTAAACCAATTGCGTTCACTAAGGTTTTTCCCAATGACTTCATCAATCATACTGATTGTAATTGTCCCATCAGGCTCAATAAATATCGCATCATTATAAATGCCATGGACATCCAAAAAATACTGAAGCTCGTCTTTAATCGCTCCCGGTGCAGAATTAGAGTTACTAATGATCGGGTTTCCTAATAAGACTTTCAAATCAGCAATCCGTTCTTGAATCAACTCTTCAATCTCAACAGCTAAATTATCCGAATAAATCGATAACGTTTGCTCGAAATTTTCTGTCAAAACCTCTTTTTGCGATTGATATGATATATAACCAACAAAAAGCAATGGAATAAACGTAATTAATAAAAAGAAAACTAAAAGCTTTGAATGTAATGTATCAAACATAATTAGTGTACCCCGAATAATAAATTCATTGGTGTTCGATTGACGATGTATTTCTTTTCATTATAACAGTTCTAGTCATCTGTTTCGACTTATTATGACAAATAAATATTTTTTCACTTTCTTTGCCTTTTTGGTCATATTTTTTCATAACAATAACCAATATTCCTATTGGATAAAATAATCTGTAAATCTAGATTAAAAGCGAGGGGCTAAGTTTGAAGGAAAAAATTGTTACAGCCGTTAACTCTCAAATGCAGCAGAGGATCAATGATGAAATCCGTGGTCTTACATTCACAAAAAATTTCCGTTCGGCTACAGCCGAAGAATGGTACCTCTTTTTGCCTTCTTTTCAAGATAAGCGAACGAAAGGAGCCGCTGGAAAGGTGATTGTTCACTACAACTTATACGGAAACAAAGAGGTTTTCATAAATACAACGATTATTTTGGATGACCCAAGGCTATATCAGCCAGATCTGTATCCTCTTGTGTATGCAATTTGTGATGAAGTCATAAATCGTCTTATAGGCTTTGCAGATACTTTATTATCCGTTCACGCTGGCGATAACTCATATGATGCAGAGTATATCGGGAAGTAATGTATGGATATGCACGTTCTCAAGGATACCTTATTTTCGTCCACCCTTCGTGCAGGAGCAAGCCAACAAAACCGAGAGCCATTGAAAAAAAATAGACAACCGCTAATAGCATTGTGAAGGCAATCGATAATAGTAGTACAAGAGGAACTGTGATAACTGTTACGATACAAGCAATAATGAAATATAACCATCTCATGACGATCTCCCCGCCCTTCTCAAAGATAGGTGTACCAGTAAGTGTTATTCCATTTTTTTCATATCTGACTCTATATAAGATTAGCTAAACAAGATGAAAATTCCTTTGTTTTCACCAAATTACTCACTATCTGCAATGGAATTTATTAACGAAGTCGTATAAATAGCGATTTGTGGACTTTTATAGAAAGTATATTTCCTCTTGAGTTAAATCAATCTAAAGATGAAACACAAAACAAATGATTTTGAAAGGGGATTTTCGTTATGAGCAGGGCACGTACACGTAAAGCAAGGGATAAAAATGAAGCAAAATTGCCACAAACCCCCAAGAAAGATATCGCAACCGCAAATGACGATATCGAAATCGCTCAAGAAGTCAGTGAACAGTATGATCTTGAAGTTAAGCCAGGGTTCCAGCCAACAGCTGCAAAACGTAAAAACAACTCATAGTGCTAAGAGAGGGGATGTCTCACCCCCCTCTTTTCTACTCGTTTTTTTAATTGTTTTTTCAGTTTACTATTTGGAATCATTTACAATAAACCTTGTGAGTACATAATGTTGCCGCCAGTATCAAAAACTAACCAAATAAGGAGGCTAAAAAGCATGAATAAAATATCACCGGTCTTTTGGATTTCAATTCTTATGGCAGTTGTTTTTGTCTTATGGGGCGTTATCTTGCCGCAGCAATTAACAAGTGTTATGAATGTCCTACTCAGTTTCTTTCTTGTCAATTTTGGATGGTTTTACCAGATTGCCGCATCATTTTTCTTGGTGTTTGCACTGTTTCTCATTTTTAGCCGGTATGGAAAGATTAAACTTGGAAAAGACGAAGATAAACCAGAATTTAGTCGTCCAACATGGTTTGCGATGCTATTTAGTGCAGGAATGGGTATTGGTCTTCTTTTCTTCGGTGTTTCTGAACCGATCTCCCACTTTGCCGCTCCGCCAATGGGAGCCGGCGGTACTGCCGAGGCAGCGACATTAGGATTACGGTATACGTACCTTCACTGGGGTTTTCATGCTTGGGCAATTTATGCAACCATTGCTCTTGCTTTAGCTTATTTTAAATTTCGAAAAGGCGCTCCTGGTTTAATGAGTGCGACCCTTTATCCAATTCTTGGTGATAAAACAAAGGGACCGATTGGTGGATTTATCGACATCGTTGCTGTATTTGCAACTGTTTTCGGTGTAGCAGCTTCACTAGGATTAGGTGCGGCTCAAATTAATGGGGGCTTAAGTTATTTGACTGGAATACCGAATACATTTAGCATTCAACTCCTTATTATTGCGATTGTTACGGTACTTTTCCTATTATCTGCTGGTACAGGCATTAAACGCGGGATTAAATATTTGAGTAATACGAATATGATTTTGGCAGTCGTCTTATTTATAGCGATGTTATTTTTAGGGCCGACGATTTTCTTACTTAACTTATTTGTTACAACATTTGGGTCCTACATTCAGAACCTGCCTGCCATGGGGTTGCGCCTTGCACCATTTGACGCTGAAAGTGCTGCCTGGATTCAAGGTTGGACGATCTTCTATTGGGCATGGTGGATTGCTTGGGCGCCATTTGTCGGAACTTTTATTGCCCGTGTTTCAAAAGGACGTACAGTCCGGGAATTTACGATTGCGGTATTGATTGTTCCAACTGTTGTTTGTGCGTTTTGGTTTGCGGTCTTTGGTGGTACAGGTATACATCTTGAGTATAATTTAGGAATTCCAGTTTCTGAACAGACGCTTGAGACGGCTCTCTTCTTAGTTTATCAGAACCTGCCGCTTGGTACGATTTTAGCGGTCATTACCCTGCTGTTAATTAGCACATTCTTTATTACATCTGCGGACTCAGCTACATTTGTATTAGGGATGCAAACGACAAATGGGAGTTTAAATCCCCCAAACGTTGTTAAAATTAGTTGGGGACTCATTTTATCAGCGTCGGCTGTTGTATTAATGGCTTCAGGAGGACTAGAGGGTTTACAAACTGCGATTATTGTCAGTGCATTCCCACTCACCTTTATCCTCTTCCTAACGGCGATATCGACGTTACGCTCGTTTAACAAAGAGTTGGGACCAAAGAAGAAAAAAGTAAAAGAAAAGACAAAAAAGCCCGACCCAGAAGGAGAATTCAGCCCAACATAATATTGGGCTGAATTCTTTTCTGTTTCGGGCTAACGTTTCATTAAAACTTAGTATGATACGCTTCTAACTCCCAGCCGTGAACCGTTGTACGGAAGCTGTCCCATTCGCCACGTTTTAAATCAGTGTACTCATTATATACGTGGCTGCCTAATGTCTCTTTAATTAGTTCACTTTCTCCTAACGCTACTAATGCAGCTTCAAGGCTTGAAGGCAAGTTCTCAATCTTTAATTCATCCAGCTCAGCTTGGTTCATACTAAAGATATCTTCAACGACTTCAGCTGGCGGTGTTACATTGCGATTGACACCGTCAAGTCCAGCAGAAGCGATAACGGAAAATGCTAAATATGGGTTAGCTGATGGATCTGGGCAACGAATTTCAACACGGGTTCCTGCACCGCGAGTATTAGGAATACGAATCAACGCTGAACGGTTCGATGCTGACCAAGCAATGTAACATGGCGCTTCATAACCCGGAACCAATCGCTTATACGAGTTGACTAATGGATTTGTAACAGCAACAAAGTTTTTTACGTTATCAATTAATCCACCAATAAATTGGTATGCCTTTTCAGAAAGCTGACGGCTATCATTTTCATCATAAAATGCATTCTCTTGCTTCGCATCATCGAATAAGGAAATATTCACGTGCATACCACTGCCATTGATGCCGGCAATTGGTTTTGGCATAAATGATGCATGTAACCCAAATTGCTTAGCAATTGTTTTAACAACCCATTTGTACGTTGTTGCTAAATCAGCAGCTGTTAAGGCATCTGCATATTTAAAGTTAATTTCATGCTGGCCTTGTGCCACCTCGTGGTGAAGTGCTTCTATTGTGAAACCCATTTGCTTTAATGTTCGGTAAATTTCAAGTCGAACCTTTTCACCATTGTCATGAGGTGACGGTTCAAAGTATCCGGCATTATCTTGTGGCTTAGCTGTTGGACGACCTTCCTCATCTGTTTCGAATAAGAAAAACTCCAGCTCAGGGCCAACACTGATTGAATATCCTTGTTCCTTTGCTTTTGCTACAGTTTTTTTCAATACATTTCTTGGGTCGCCATCATAGTCCGTTCCACCAGGGTTTTTTACACTGCATAAGAAACGCGCTTCAGAATAATCTTCTTCCACTGACCAAGGTAATACCGCAAACGTCGTTAAGTCAGGTTGTAAGTATAAATCAGATTTATTAATAGGTGAAAAGCCTGTAATTGATGAACCATCAAACATAATTTTACCAGCTGCCACATCATCAATTTGTCTCGCTGTAACCGTAACATGCTTTAATGTTCCTTCGATATCAACAAATTGTAAATGCAATAACTCCACGTTGTTTGTTTCAATAATCTCCTTAATTTGTTCTAACGTAGCTCCTTTAGTTGGTACCATTGTCTTTGCCATTTATCAACACTCACCTTCCATGTAATGTTAGTTAACATCGCTTTATTTGATACTAATATTAAAGGAATTTCTGACTACTCACAACACTCTCGTCAGGAAATCTCACATAGGAATTATTATTAAAATCTCAGGGCTTTTGAGTGCTTCAACTGGAATTTCAATCGTATTTTTTCTAAAATGGTTTTATTAACCTGAAGCCATACTAGAACAGATAAATATTGAAATGTAAAGGGGCTCTTTCACATGTCTATTTATGATATAAACGTGAAAACAATCAAAGGAGATGAACAATCGTTAGCACAATACAAAGGAAATGTATTACTGATTGTCAATACAGCGAGTAAATGCGGATTCACCAAACAATACGCAGGACTTCAAGCATTATATGAGAAATATAAAGACGAGCACTTTGAAATTTTAGGCTTTCCCAGCAACCAGTTTGCCGGACAAGAACCAGAGGAAAACGAAGAGATCCTCTCGTTCTGTGAACTAAACTTCGGTGTCACATTCCCACTATTTACGAAAACTGATGTAAAAGGGTCAGCAGCTCACCCACTGTTTCAATACTTAACAGATCATGCTCCAGGTTTACTCGGCATAAAAGCAGTTAAATGGAATTTCACGAAGTTTTTAGTAGACCGTAACGGCAATGTAATCAAACGCTATGCTCCAAACGTCTCACCTGAAAAAATTGAGACTGACATTAAACAACTATTGTAAAAAAAGAAAAGCGCTCGATTCAATTAAAATCGGCGCTTTTCTTATGAAAATATATTAGCTAACTTTTACACTCAATTTATCTTTCAGTTTCATTAACATATCTTCAGTCATTTTATCTAAATCATATTCAGCCTTAAAGCCCCATTCTTCAGCTGCAGCAGTTGGATCAATTGAGTTTGGCCAACTATTTGCAATCGCCTGACGCACTGGATCGACATCATAGTCTAACTTAAAGTCTGGAATATGCTTACGAATAGACGCTGCAATTTGTTCTGGCTCGAAGCTCATTGCCGTTACATTAAAAGAGTTGCGGTGCTTAAGCTTGGAAGGATCTGCTTCCATTAACTCAATAATTGCATTAATCGCATCTGGCATATACATCATATCCATGTACGTTCCTGCACCAATATACGACGTATACTTTCCGTTTTTAATCGCTTCATAATAGATTTCAACAGCATAATCCGTCGTTCCGCCACCAGGTGGTGTAACATAAGAAATTAACCCTGGGAAGCGTAAGCCTCTCGTGTCAACTCTAAACTTGTGGAAATAGTAATCACATAATAATTCACCAGATACTTTATTTACACCATACATCGTTGTTGGACGTTGGATTGTATCTTGTGGTGTATTGTCTTTTGGTGTATCAGGACCGAATGCACCAATTGAACTTGGCGTAAAAAATTTACAATTGTGTTCACGGGCAACTTCCAGCGCGTTGACTAATCCACCCATATTTAAATTCCAAGCAAGAAGTGGATTTGCTTCAGCAGTAGCCGATAGTAAAGCCGCTAAATGCATAATTGTATCCACTTCATATTTTTTTGCAATATTATTCATTGCAGTTGCATTTGTTACATCAAGGATTTCAAACGGACCAGATTGAACAATTTGACTTTCGTTTTTTCTGATATCAGTTGCGACAACATTATTAGCGCCATATCTTTTTCTTAACTCTGTCACTAACTCTGATCCAATTTGTCCTAATGCACCAGTTACTAATATTTTTTTCATGTAAATGACCTCCTAACAGTTTGGTTTTACGGAGTCTCTAGATAATCTCTAATTCTTTCCCTACTTTTTCATAGATGGCGATCGCTTGATCAAGCATTTCTTTTGTATGAGCCGCTGTCGGCATATTTCTTACTCGTCCTGTTCCTTGTGGTACCGTTGGGAAGACAATTGACTTTGCATACACACCTTCTTCATACAGACGCTTACTGAATTTCTGTGTTAAAACCTCATCACCAACAATACATGGAGTAATCGGTGTTTCACTTTCGCCAATATTAAAACCTAGCTCTTTTAAACCTTTTTTCAAGTAGTTCCCGTTTTCCCACAGCTTGTCATGAAGCTCTGTACTTTCCGTAAGAATATTAATCGCCTCAATACAAGCGACAACATCTCCCGGAGTTAACGCTGTTGAAAACAAGAACGGGCGGCTTCTTACTTTTAACCAATCAATTAATTGTTGTTTTCCGGCAACATAACCACCAACAACCCCAATCGCTTTTGAAAGTGTTCCAATTTGGAAATCAACTTTATCAGACAAGCCAAAATGCTTCACTGTACCGGCACCTTTGCCAAGTACTCCTGATCCGTGAGCATCATCAACATAGGTGATAAGGTCAAATTCTTCTGCTATTGCCACAATTTCTGGTAGTTTGGCAACATCGCCATCCATTGAAAACACACCATCAGTTATGACCATCACCTTGTTGTATAGCCCTGATTCAGTCGCTTCCTTTGCTTTTGCACGTAAATCATCCATATCAGAATGGTTAAAACGAATAATTTTCGCTCTTGATAAACGACAACCATCAATAATTGAAGCATGGTTTAATTCATCAGATAAAATCGCATCATTTTTATCCATTACAGCAGAAATTGCAGCCATATTACAATTGAATCCAGACTGATAAGCGATCGCCGCTTCCGTATGTTTAAATTCAGCCAGCTTTTCCTCAAGCTTCACATGGATATCTAATGTACCGTTAATTGTTCGCACCGCTCCGGCACCAACACCATATTTCTTCGTCGCTTCCATATTCGCTGATATTAAGCGTTCGTCTGTTGCTAACCCTAAGTAGTTATTTGACGATAAGTTAATCAGTTCTTTTCCGGCAATTTTAATCATTGGACCGTTAGCACTCTCTAACGGATCGATGACATTGTATAGTCCTTTGCTTTTAAGATCCTCTAAATTTTCGTGTAAAAATTGCGTTAATGTTTTACTCGACACACAAATTCCTCCCTATATGGATCATTGATCTTATGAAAAACACACTTGTTACAGTCATGTTGTTTGTATTTCCAGAAAAACCAGATGTCTATATGGAATGAACACAACACATAGACAAGAACCCTTTAATTATCAATATCTTTGCATTAAATTTACCACAGATTATATACGATGTCTATAGGTAAAGTCCTCCTCAAAAAGACAAAATTATGATTTATATTTTCTTGATTATTTCCATTCAGCCGTTAGCTTACATTATCTGTACTATTATTTTATAAAAGTAATAATTAACTGGATCATTATTGGTCCACAAGTTTTTAATCGATCTATTCATTCAAACCAGGTTCATTCAAAACAAAAATAAAACCCGCTCGAATGGTAACGGTCCGAGCGGGCTTCTTCTTACTACATGGTTTCTGCTTTTTCTTTCGTTCGTCGAAATGTCATTCTGTGCAGCCGATCATTCGTATCATGTACAATGTTTGCTGCTGTACATGCAACGAAGTGACGGCTTGTTTGTAGTGGATGAGTTATCTTGTCTTTGCTCATCTCTTTTAGCTTATCAATGGTCACACCTTTATTTGCTAACGCTTCATTAAATTCCTTTTGCGCAGCTTGCTTTGCTTTAAAGAGCATCATTTGAATCCGGCTATAGACATTAACTGCACCATCACCCGTTGTTTCAATCGGTAAAAAGATGGCTTCAGGATGAATTTCGGTAATTAACGACTGCACGCCATCGGACACCCCTGAAGACGGCATACACCCAAACGGCTTAACAGAAATCGTCATATTTACTTTTCTCTTCTTCGTATTGAGAATTAATTTTCCAACTTCCATATGCCCTTCGCCACCGCGAACATTGTTGTCATAATACTCCTTCGCTGTTTGTGCGATTTCATCCATATCTGGTAAGTGGTAACCCTTAAGGCCAATTGCCTTCGCATACGTTTGGAAAAGAACTCTCACAGTTCGATCAGCGAGCTTTAACATACGCAAGCGTTTATGCGGATTTTTTCCTTCCAGTCCTTTGCTCTGGGAATCTGCTTTCTTTAAGCGCATCCGCTCTTTTGTATCATGGAGACCTTCCCAGATGAGGAACAAAATCCACGCAGTAATTGATTGAACTTCGACTTCAGCGCCTTCCTCTTCCAGAAACTTTTGCAGTTGATAATTTCCATCGCCCTCTGTTGTCATTGCCCAAAACTCGCCAATGATACTCACTTTTGGTTTTACAAGTGTACGATCAACCTTCACTGCACGAAGCACTTTACGACAACGATATAATGCTGGAAAGATTCCTTTTCGCTGACTCAGGGCATCATACAAAATGGTCTTACACCGTTCAATCGCGGCATTTGTCGCTCCTTCTTCAACTTCATAAGGCCGAATCCGATAGCCGATGGCATTTAAAATATCACCAATCAAAATCGTTTTAAGAAATGTAATAAAAAAGGCGCTGTCCAATTTTAATGCCGCTTCTTCGCCAGTTGCTTGCTTCAGGCCGCTTTGCTGTTGGAATAAAAGCACCCGAAAGCCATCAAATCCTGCGTCACGCAATGCTTTACGGTACTCCGTTACATACGTTCCGAAACGGCATGGGCCACACGATCCACTCGTAATAAACAAATAATTACGCACAATCTCCTCTTTTGTTTTCCCTTCGACATACCGTAAATGCTTCAAATGCTTAATTAAATTCCCAACGGTAAAATATGTAGGGTTACATTGCCCCCTGTTCCCATATTCCTTCCCAAAGCGTAACGAATCATTATCTGGGCAATCCAAATGCTGCACATTGTAGCCTAACCCTTTCAATCCCCCTTCGACCAAATAGTCATGGGCCATTGTCAAACCGCCGAAAAGAAGTGTTGTTGAGTCTTTATCCTTTGCTAAAAATTGCCGTGGCACTGGATCAAACCACTGATCGACAGAACTGTTTAAGTCTAACGCTTCTTCTTGTTCCTGCTTATATCTATTTAACTCTTCTTCAAATAGCTTCCCAACATCACTTTCCTTCTTCTCGTTTGTAAGAGGAATCTCTTTTACGAATTTCACCCTGAGGTCATCTCCTTTTTTATAATGTGCTAGGTTGTTGAGTGTTGTTCTGGCTTCTTCCCGGGAAATTTCAGACAAAGAAGCCCAAATGAACAAAATTTACATGTTTTGTGTACTGTTAACCTAATTTCGAATCGTCCATTAACTGACGGCGTTTTTCCTCAATTAACAGTTCAAGCTTTCTCTTCTTCGTTGCAACATCTTCTAATTTTTCTTCATGAAGTCCTAAGCTGTGTGCATATGTTTTGACGCGAATTTTAATTGAACCACTTGGTTTGTTGGCATCAATATCATGCAGTGCTGAGTACGGCGAACCAGAAGCAGAAATCACTGAATCAATTAAGCCGTATGTCGGTGCATCATGCCCGCACTTGAAGCTTGAAAGATCCAGAACAGCAACATTCGGATGACGTGCAGCAAATTTTGCTGCCCAAACTTTTTGAACACTGTTTGAGCTGAAGTTCTCTGGCCAAACGTCCGTTACGTCTAATGCATGCTCTGTACGACCCTTCTCCAAATCGTCTTTAAAGAACCGACGCAACCATGCTTCATCCTTTGGTATGGAACGCATTGATAAAATTGGATAGCCTAGAACCTGAAACTCATCAAGTACACCATGATTCAAGCCTGGATCTGAATGATACGGCCTGCCAATCATCAGTATGGCAATCCGATTTTCTTTCTCAACCTGCTCGAGGATATTACGTCCTTTCTCCTGCATTTCTTGATCAAACATTTCGATTGCTTTCCATGCTTCATCACAAGCAAAATTACTTTCATCCTCTGTCATTTGCAAAAAGTCTTTAAATGCTTCAAATAACTGCTTTTTCAATAAATTCGGTTCCGTTAACGTAACGGCAGGATCAAAATAGGTCACACCATTTTGCTTAAAGAAGTCCGTTTCCTTTGTGAAAGCAGCCTTGATCACATTCGGTGCTCCAGCTACGATTGGGCAACTTGCAGAATCGATGACATTTTGCAGATGTGTCGGAATATGCGTGATACAAGGGAAAAAGATCGCATCAAGAGGCTTTTTCTCACTATTTTTTTTGAAAAGGAGGTTATGCATATGTGCTTGCGCAACTTTCGATGGATAACATGGATCAATTGAGCCATACTTTCCACCTTGCTGCCACATCTCCTCACTCGTATAATCACTAAAGACAATATTTCGTTCATTAATGCCTAACGTTTCAAAATATGTTCGCCAAAATGGTGCAGTTGACCAAATGTTAAGTACTCGAGGAATCCCTATTCGCAGTTGTCCACGTCGTTCGATCGCTTCCTCTCGGGAACGCTCGAAAGGACGTTCTACCTTCACTTTACGATTGCCAAACCCAAGTAAACCTGGCTTTTCTTCTACATCCTCAACAACCGTCTCCGTGCCTGGCAGCGGCTCTGGATCATAAAAATGCTGGTACATCCGCTTCGCTTCATAATCAACAAGATTCGGATATTGCTTTTTCAACTGATTTCGCTCTCTCGTTAGCTTGATCACCGCATCTTTATCTTCAACTGTCCCTTTTTCACAGCTAAAGCCTGAGATGTATCGTGCTGTTTCTCCTGTTGGTGTCACGGTATCAATAAATGTTCGGCTGCAATGATTTGGACAAAAGTTACAACGTGTTGATTCATCATTGCGTGAGGCGTACTGCATCCCAACTGCATCATCCAAACCGAGGAACGTTGAATAACCTCGTCGCTTTACGACTCGAAGCGTTTCCATCGCTGCCCCAATTGCCCCGGCTTCTCCTGTATGAGGATGAACGTACACTTCAGCATCCGGGACACGCTCTTTAATGTAGTCAACCTGTGCTTTTACTGCTGCAAGGTTGTGCTGTGTACCACCTTGCAACACAAACTTGCGGCCAAGCTCTGCCATTCGCGGAATTTGAACAACATATTGCCAGACATTTTTCGGAAGTACCATCGCAAGTCCCGCTAACAGCTCTTCCTTCGCGTAACCTTCCTTTTGAAAGTTCACCCGGTCGGAATCCAGGAAGACAGCACAGCCATAGGAGAATTTGGGCGAAAGGTCGGCATTGAAAGCAGCATCAGCGTATTCTTGGATTGGGATTCCAAACTGATCAGCCATCGCTTGCAGGAGCATCCCGTTCCCCGCTGAGCATTGATTGGATAAACGGAAATTACGAATATCACCATTTTTCATAAAGAGAACTTTAATGTCTTGCCCGCCAATATCACAAATGACATCTACATCACCGAAATAATGAACCGCACTCATCATATGTGCCACTGTTTCGACAATATTGACATCTGCTTTTAACGTTTTTTCAAGAACATCAGCGGCATACCCTGTTGCCCCAAAGCCGATAATCTCAAGCTTTGCCCCTTGTTCTTCAACTTTGTCTTGGATTCTATTCAACAGTTCCTTCGTATCTTTAATTGGGTTTCCTTTCGATAACTGATACTCCTTCATCAGAATATTTCCGCCTTCATCAACGACAACAGCTTTTGAAGATGTGGAACCGCCATCAAGCCCGATAACAGCTTTTATTGTTTCTCCAGACTGAAAGCTTGCTGGCGTGAACTTCGGAATACTGTATTGCTGACGAAACTCTTCTAACTCCTCACGACTCTTAACAAGCGGTGCCCCTGCTTTCTCACCAAGCTTTGCCTTTCGTCCATGGGTAATGAACGTCTTCAAGTCTTGCAATCCTTTATATAAACCGACATCCGCCGGCTCATGCATTCCATAAATAACCGCCCCATATGCGGCATAGTACTGGGCATTTTCAGGGATAAAAATTAACTCTTCAATTGGAATGTCCTTTGGATAATCATAGCCGCGCTGATCCCATGATTCAGGAATTCTCTTTCTCCAACATTGCTGTAAAAATGGTAAATATGTATTTGGTCCACCTAATAACAGCACTTTATGCTTTAATGTGTTTCCTCGAGTTAATACAGACAGGTTTTGCATGACAATCGCATCCGCTAATGAGCACATAATTTCAGCAGAAGGAATACTGCTTTTTACAAGATTCACAATATCGGTTTCTGCAAAAACACCACACTTCGCAGCAACATGATGGAGCTTTGAATCATCAAAATCGAGCTTAGCAACCTCATCTTCAGGCATGCCAACTTTGATCATACATTTATCAATCGTTGCCCCTGTTCCTGACGCACATTTGTCGTTCATTGAGGTACTTGCCTGTTTATCTCCAGTTTCCTCATTTTCTTTGAAAATAATAATCTTCGCATCTTGTCCACCAAGCTCAACGACACTGCCAACATCAGGATGAAGCTCTTCAACAGCCATTGTCACAGCATTCACTTCCTGGACAAACTTCGCCCCTATATGCTCAGCAATGGGGCTTCCTCCCGAACCTGTTATGAAAATACGAATGTTTTCTTTACTAACATTTGAAAATTCATTACCAATCCGCACAAGGAATTCTTGAACCATTTCCGCCTGTTTTGTATTGTGCCTTTGATAATCAGACCAAACAATTTTTTTGTTTGTTGGATTCACAACCGTTGCTTTTACGGTTGTTGAACCAACATCAATACCAATAATAAGCGAGCTGAAATCATTATTCAGTTCGTCCAACGTCATCACTTCCTTACCATATATTACATTTAGTATTTGAAATAGGTTAACAACATATGCGTAGTGTTTAAATGTTTTCTTGAATAATTTTACAGTTATAGTTTTGACAAAAAAAAATCCTGTATCCACTGTTATGGATACAAGATTTTCATTTCTTCATTATTTATTCACTGAAATTGTCGTTTTCTCTCTTTTTACTTCAACTTGTTGAGAAGTAATATTCTGCGGATCAAGGCCTTTTCCTAATGTTCCATACAAATTCCCTTGACGAGGGTCAATAAGCTCTTCGTGTTGATAATATGCTCTAGGCGTTTTGTACAGTGCCTTTAGAGCACTTCCTAATGGCATTTCATGATAACGCTCCGGCCACATTTCTTTGATCTGCTGCTTCACTAATGGATAATACTTTGGATTCATCCCTGGAAACAAATGATGTTCTGTGTGATAAGAAAAGTTAAAATGAAGAACATCTACCCATTTTGGCACCGTTACAGTAAGACTGTTAGCAAGCGGATCGTTGACCGGTACAAGTGGATTTAAACGATGATTCGTTGAAATATAGGCCATAACAATAAAGTTGGCAATAAGCAATGGCAGCAAGAAAGCAAAGAACCAGTTTGCAAATCCGATCATAGTCAGTAGCCCGATCCAGCTTGCCCACGGAAGAATTAGCTGAAACCATACTTTTGGACGTTTTCTCGGGTTAAATTCTTTAATATATGTTACGAACATTTTCAATGAATGTAACGAAAATTGCAGTGTTAAGCAACTAAAGCTAAAAAATGAGCGAAACGATAATGGCAACTGATACACCCATCGTAAAAAAGGGACTTTCGCTAAACGTTCAAACGTAGGCCATGCATCAGGATCTTTTTCTTCATCTTGCGTATGAACATGGTGAGTTATGTTGTGCCACTTTCTCCATAAGCTTGGTCCTGTGCATAATGGCCAAAAAGCAATCGCACCTAAAAAATCACGAAGCCATGGATTTCTCACGACAACACCATGGAGAATTTCGTGACCTAAAAAGCCCATGGCAGCAAAGCTTGCTCCGATAATTACCGACAACATAACATTTAATATTGGATGTAAGTCAAATAGACTTATTGTTACAATGCTTGCTGTTATTACAAATAAATAAGCTAGTCCACCCAAAAGACGTGAAGGTACTGGTGAAAACACTTCTTTTGGTAACTTTGGTGATAACCGCGCTGCATACCAGCCTAGTGATTGATATTCCTTCATAATAAAAAGCCCCTTTCAAATGTCAAACCTGTTTTACTAATCTAACTACTAAGCAAAAGTAAACACTTATACTGTATATCTCTATATAAACGTTTACAAAGGTGCTCTTATTATGTGCAGATTAGAAAATATTAGTACTATATTCCATTAAACAACATAATTACAGTTCTAATGTTAACATATATTTTTGCAATTACAATCAGTTTTTATTACCAGGTACTAGCAATTAATGATAATTATTTATTTCTGCAAAAGTTTACCCTCTCTCTCGATTATCACGGTAATTATTGTGTACAATAGAAAATGAAATCAACTATAAATAATGACTAAAGGACTATGATAATGACAAAGAAAAAAATTGCCTGGATTACTGACAGCACTGCATTTATTACTGAAGATTTAAAAAATAACCCTGACGTATATGTCGTTCCGCTTGGTATCGTTTTTGGTAACGATGTCTATGAAGATGGAGTTAATCTCACTACAGAAGTATTATATGAACGAATTCGATCTGAAAAAGAAGTGCCAAAAACTTCACAGCCTCCAGTTGGAAAATTCGCTGAGTTATATGAGCAACTAAAAGCAGAATATGAATGTGCGATTGCGATCCATATCTCAAGCCAGTTAAGTGGGACGATGGACAGCAGCAAGTCTGGTAGCGATATAGCCGGGTTTGATGTCGAAGTGATTGATTCAAAAATTATGTCTTATGGAATTACAACGTTACTCTACAAAGGGATGGAATTAGCTAAAAAAGGTCAATCCCAGAAAGAGATTGCTTCTGCACTTAGAACAGAGGCGAACAAATCTGAAAATTTTATTCTACTAGGGAACTTAGAACAATTTTATAAAGGGGGACGAATGTCTGGAACGCAGTATTTGCTCGGAAATATATTGCAAATTAAACCGATCATCCGCATTAATCAAGAAGGGGCATTTGAACTTTTTGAGCGAGTGCGCTCCGAAAAGAAAGCAGTTAAGCGCCTAGTGGAATTGCTGAAGCAATCGTACGACAATCATACAATTCATGAAATTCAAATCATGCATGGAAATGTACTGGACAAGGCAAGGAAGCTTGAGGAACAAATAAAAGAAATCTACCCGGAACTAAATATTGTAATCGGTGAAATCAGTTCGACCATTGCCGCACATGCTGGTGAAGGAACCGTCGCAATCATATGGCATAATGAATAGGCAGGTGTATTAATGAATGGTCAATATCGAAAAAACATTTCTTCTGGGCTGCATGTAAACATCGTCCTAAAGCAAGATCAAAAAACAGGGAAACTTACAGCAGGCGTGGTAAAGGACATATTAACAAAAGCTAGCTTTCATCCACACGGTATCAAAGTAAGGCTTGAGGATGGCAGCATCGGCAGGGTAAAAGAATTACTTGGCTGAATCGTCCTACCTTAAACATGAAAAAAAAGGATGTCTCAAAAAAAAGTAACAGTCGCCTTGAACACAAAATAGAGTCTCTGATGTAACCTCTCAATTTTGTAAATCGTTCGCTGAGAACTGTCACTTATGAGACATCCTTTTCAATATTATAAGATCTGACTTAGAAACCGTTTTGTTCTTTCATGTTGCGGATTATTAAAGATGTCTTTCGGTGCACCCTCTTCAATGATATGGCCATCAGCCAGCATCACAACGCGATCAGCTACTTCTTTCGCAAAACCCATTTCATGAGTAACGACAACCATTGTCATTCCCTCTTTGGCTAAATCCTTCATCACTTGTAATACTTCACCGACAAGTTCAGGGTCAAGCGCAGATGTTGGCTCATCAAACAACATCGCTTCTGGTTCCATTGCCAGAGCTCTGGCAATAGCCACGCGTTGCTTTTGTCCGCCTGATAATTGCTCAGGATAAAAGTTCGCCTTATCGCTGAGACCAACTTTCTCCAGCAATTGATGTGCCTTTTTTACCGCACTTTCTTTTCCTTGTCTTTTTACGAACAATGGTGCCATCGTTAAATTCTCAAGAACTGATTTATGAGGGAAAAGGTTAAAATGCTGAAATACCATTCCAACACGTTCTCTTACTTTGTTTAGATCCGTCTTTTTTGGATCAATTTTATCACTATTTAAGTAAATGTCTCCTCCATTAGGTGTTTCTAAAAAGTTTAAACATCGTAATAGTGTACTTTTACCTGATCCACTCGCCCCAATTAAAACAACAACCTCACCTTTACTAACTTCGAGGTCAATATTTTTTAATACTTGCAGGTCTCCAAAGGATTTGACTAAGTTATTCACTTTAATCATGATGCTTTCCCCCCTTTTGAAACATCTAAACGAGCCTCAATCATGTTCACGATCTTTGTGAAGATTAAAACTAAGATTAAATAGTAAATTCCAACAACAAAATACGTTTCAAATGGCATAAAGTTTTCACCTTGGGCTTGTAATGCTGTATTAAATAAATCGGTAACAGCAATATACGCAACAAGAGAAGAATCTTTTAAGCCAATAATAAATTGGTTACCTAATGGTGGAATTGAACGTTTAAATGCCTGCGGAAATACTACTTTGCGCATTGCTAATGGATATGACATCCCAAGTGATCGAGCTGCCTCCATTTGTCCCTTATCTATGGATTGAATTGACCCTCTAAATATTTCAGCAATATAAGCACCAGAGTGAATCCCTAATGCTACCGCCCCTGCTGTAAAATTAGATAGTGGCAGGAAACTGGCAATACCATAATATAAGAACATAATTTGTACAATCAGTGGTGTACCACGAATAAGACCTATATAGATGTCAGCAAGAAAGTTTAACAGTTTTGAAGTAGATATTTTAAATAAAGCAAAGACAATTCCAATAATTGTTGCAATCAACAGAGAAACTGCTGTAATACTGATTGTTGTCCAAGTTGCCTTTAAAAATGCTGCCCCGTGCGAATTAAAAATCCCGATAATACTATCTAAAAACTCCACTTAATACTCCTTTCATGAAAAAAGGTGCGTAACGCACACGCACCTTTTATTTCATAATGTTCTCATTAAACCATTTCATACTAATTTCTTCGTATGTTCCATCTTCAATCATTGCAGCAATCGCCTCATTGATTTGCTCAACTAATTGTTCATTTCCTTTGTTAACAGCTACAGAGATTAAATCTTCATTTAATAGCTCATAAACTGGCTTAATTTTTAAGCCTCGCTCATTCATTGCTGATAAACCAACAATATTATCAGTAATAACGGCATCAATACGTCCTACAGATAAATCTTGCAGGGCGTTAACATCACTTGGGTATCCATTGATTTTATCAGAAAGCTCTTCAGCCATATCTCTCCATGTGCTCGATTGAATTACTCCAATAGTTTTACCTTCTAAATCCTCAGGTGATTGGATCTCTTCATCATCAGCATTGACAAAAATTTGTGCCCCAGAAATATAGTAAGGATTTGTAAAGTCGACTTGCTCAGCTCTTTCCTCTGTCGCAGTCATACTTGCGATAATCGCATCATAATGATTAGCACGTAACCCTTGAATAATTGTTTCCCATGGGTTTGTTACCGGATTTGCTTCAAGACCAAGACGGTTTGCAATTTCAGTCCCGATTTCCACATCAAATCCTGTTAATTCACCATCTTTTGTAAAGTTTAATGGCGGATATAAACCACTCATTGCAAACGTAAATTTTCCATCATTCACTAAATTAAATTCTGCAGATTCTTCTGTTGTCACTTCAGCAACCTCTTCAGTAGCATCAACGTCGTTTTCTGTAACTGCTTCTTCACTTGATCCACAAGCGCTGATCATAAGTAGAACAAGTACTAGCAGCATTGCAAATAAACCTTTTTTCATCATCTTTCCCCCTAATTGATTTCTCCAGCTGGTCCTCTCTATTTTTGTCCCAGCTTTATCTAGAAAGCAGATTTAGGCATAAAAAAAGCCGTATATTTTATACGGTTTGTTTACGACCCGCATCTAAACTTTGAAGATAGCACTTCACAACTTTTACAAAGAAAAAGCTGTGACAGTTCTGTCCCTTTTCGAGTACAGACCCAACTCCTATATCCAGGAAAATATAAGAATTTCGGCAATTTAACCTTTCATTTGTCCTCAATTGACCATTCCTGTGTCTTAAACAAACTACTTTTTTAAACCGCACCTCTACCTCATCTTTTAAATGAGGATTTATTATTTGATTATATTGAATAAAATAATTATAAAATAGTTTGATAGTTTATACAAGAAATGTTTGTTAGCATTTTCTTCCTATGTATAAAACCAAACTAATCCTTGACGTTATAGGACGTTTTATATTATACCAATAAATAGGGTTTATTATATTTATACTATTTAATGATAATAACATTTAACTAAGTTTTGAAGGGGCTTTTTAAATCTCATTACCTTAAAGCACCTATTAAAGGAGAATACTATGCTAGCTTGTCGTGAAGATGTTTTATTTTTAACAAACCAACTTGTCAATATTGAAAGTATTGTTAATACTGATGGGGAAAAGGAAATTAGCCAGGCAATTTTCACCTTGCTTTCCAACATCCCTTACTTTAAAAATAATCCTGACTACTTAATCAAATCACAAACAAGAAATGATGTACTAGAACGTTATAATGTGATTGCCTTTGTGAAAGGGACAAAAGGTCAAAGTAATAAAACCATGATTTTGATGGGCCATATGGATACAGTTGGAATCGACGACTTTAACCATTTAAAGGATAAAGCATGTTATCCAGGTGAGTTAATGGAAGCATTACAATCGGAAGAGCTACCCGCACTTGTAAAAGAGCATTTACAGTCTAATGACTACTTATTTGGCAGAGGCACACTTGATATGAAAAGTGGTGTTGCAAGCAACCTCTACTTACTTCAATATTATTCAGAGCATCCTGAAGAGCTTGAGGGCAACTTATTAGTTGTTGTTGAATGTAATGAAGAAGATAGTTCGCATGGAATTCTCTCTGCATTGGACGATTTAAAGTCACTAAGAGAACAACACCAATTTGACTATGTCGCTGCCATCAATGCCGATTTTGTCTCACCGAGGTATGAAGGTGATGAAAATCGTTACATTTATAAAGGTACAGTAGGTAAACTTCTTCCCTCTTTCTTTATTACTGGTTCAGAGACACATGTAGGGTCTTGTTTCGAAGGGCTTGATCCAAACTTTATTGCAGCCGAATTAACAAAACAAATTAACTATAACCCTGAGTTATGTAATGAAGCACACGGTGAAACAACTGTTCCACCCGTTTCATTAAAGCAGACAGATTTAAAACCAACATACACTGTGCAAACAGCACTTTCAGCATATGTCTATTACAACTTCTTCATTCACTCCTGGTCACCAGAAGATGTATTAGTGAAGCTTAAAGAGCAAGCGGAAATTGCGTTTACCAATGCTTTAAAAGCTTTTAATGAACGTTATGAAACATTTAGTAAGGTAAGTAAACAGCCTTATCAAGAAGTTCCTTGGAAATCCAGAGTAATGACTTACAGCGAAATGGAAGCTCTTTTAATTGAGGAACATGGTGAGCGCTATGTAACTCATATGAAAGAATTTAAAGAGCAATTGCTCTTAAATACAGAGTTAGATACGAGAATGTTTGCAGCACGAGTAGTTGAAGAAGCCTGGAAATGGATGACAGACCAAAGCCCGGCGATTATTCTTTTCTACTCTTCACTCTATTCACCAAGAATTGAAGTGACTGGGTCAACTGAAAAGGAAAAAAATCTGATCAATGCTTTAGATGCAGCTGTAGAAACCGTGCAACCGACATATAAGCATCCAATTGTGACGAGAAACTTCTTCCCATATATTTCTGATATGAGCTTTGTTGCCTTAAGCGATGATGAGAAAGGCATCCAAGCCGTGTCAGATAATAATCCTGGCTGGGGAAGTAAGCACTTTGTCGATTATGAAGCGATTAGAGATATCAATGTTCCCGTCATTAACATTGGTCCTTATGGCTTTGATGCTCATAAAAAATACGAACGGATGGAACTAAGCTACTCACTTGACATTGTTCCTAATTTAACTAACGAAGTAATCCAAAATGTATTAAAATAAGGTCGTTGGCTGCAAAACAAATAGGGAGCGCAAGATGCGCTCCCTATTTGTTTTGCCTATACTCTTTTCCTCTAACAACGCTACTACAACTTAAACGAGCTTTTCAATGAAACAATGCGGTTAAATACCAGCTTCTCTGCCGTTGTTTCTTTTGGATCGACATTGAAGTAGCCATGTCTGAAAAATTGATACTTATCTTGCGCCTTTGCTTCGTCCATATTCGGCTCTACAAAACCATTCACAATCTCTAAAGAATTTGGATTCACATGATCAAGGAACGACTCTGATTCTTCTTCTTCGTTCTCAACAATCAATGAATCATAAAGCCTGAATTCCGCAGACTTGGCGTTTGTTGCCTCAACCCAATGGATCGTTCCTTTCACTTTTCTCCCGGTAAAGCCTGTCCCACTCTTCGTTTCTGGGTCATACGTACAATGAAGCTCGATCACATTTCCTTCTTCATCTTTAATAACGTCCTCACATTTAATAAAGTAGGCATGCTTTAAGCGAACTTCATTTCCCGGGAATAGACGGAAATATTTTTTCGGTGGATTTTCCATAAAGTCCTCTTGCTCAATGTAGATTTCCCTTGAGAATGGGATTTGTCTTGTTCCCATCTCTGGATTTTCCGGATTGATTTCTGCATCAAGCATCTCCACTTGACCTTCAGGGTAGTTTGTAATTACAACTTTTAACGGCTTAAGTACCGCCATTGTTCGAGGTGACTTTAGTTTTAAATCTTCACGGACAAAATGCTCAAGCATTTGGACATCAACTGTACTATAGCTCTTTGCCACACCAATTTCACGGCAGAATGCACGAATGGCCTCTGGTGTAAAACCGCGGCGACGAAGCCCTGAAATTGTCGGCATCCGCGGATCATCCCATCCATCTACATAGTTTTCATCGATTAACTGCTTTAGCTTTCGCTTACTCATTACTGTATTTGTTAAGTTTAAGCGTGCAAACTCAATTTGCTTCGGTTTTGCTTCGACCTCACTATGTTCAACAACCCAGTTATACAGTGGACGTTGATCTTCAAATTCCAACGTACAAATCGAGTGAGTGACACCTTCAATTGCATCCTCCAGCGGATGAGCGTAAGCATACATTGGATAAATACACCACTTATCACCCGTATTATGGTGATTCGCATGAGAAATACGGTAAATAACTGGATCTCTCATATTAATATTCGGAGAAGCCATATCAATTTTTGCTCTTAATACTTTTTCTCCGTTCTTAAATTCCCCGTTTTTCATCCGTTCAAATAAATCAAGGTTTTCTTCGACACTTCGACTTCTCGACGGACTTTCTTTTCCTGGTTCCTTTAATGTACCGCGATATTCTCTAATTTCATCGACAGATAAATCCTCGACATAGGCTAACCCCTTTTTAATGAGTAAGACTGCACGGTCATACATTTCATCGAAATAGTTTGACGCAAAGCATAAGTTTTCCCACTCATAGCCTAACCATTTTACGTCTTCTTTGATTGAGTCAACGAATTCCTGATCCTCTTTCAACGGGTTCGTATCATCAAAACGCAAATTTGTTTTGCCATTGTACTCATCCGCTAAATCAAAATTTAAGACAATTGATTTAGCATGACCAATATGTAAATAGCCATTCGGTTCCGGCGGGAATCGCGTAACGATCTCGTTGTACTCCCCTGACTTTAAATCTTCATTAATAATATTTTTGATAAAGTTAGATGACGTTGTTTTATTCTCCATCCAATCTCAACCTTTCTCTCCACACAATAATTTACTGTTAGTTATATCATAAAAACCCATATATATCTATCTATCATTCCAAATCTGCATGAATTTAGTCACTTTTATCTTCTGCGGTTTTGTCCCTTCCCCTTCTTAATAAACACAACTTTTAAATAATTGCCTTCTTGAAACTCCTTAGCCGTTCGAAAGTCATCAGGTAATGAAAATTCTTCAAGGATTGTATACTTTTCATTCCTTTCTTTAAAAGCTGTCTCAATAAAACCTTTAAACTTCTCTATTCCAAATGTACTGCAATTTGTTGATGCGACAATCACACCGTCTTTTTCCGTGATTGCAATCGCTTCTTTTAGCAGGTTTTTATAATCTTTGGCTGCACTAAACGTATATTTCTTAGACCGTGCAAAACTTGGCGGATCAAGAATAACTAGATCAAAGGACAAGTTCTTTTTTACCGCATATTTAAAGTAATTAAACACATCCATTACGATAATATCCTGTGCTTCATAATCGATCCCATTGACACTAAATTGCTCAATCGTCTTACTCAAGCTGCGGTTTGCTAAATCAACACTTGTTGTTTTCTCAGCGCCACCCAATTCCGCTGCCACCGAAAATGCTCCTGTGTATGAAAACGTGTTTAAGACATTCTTCCCTTTTGCATAGCTGTCTCGAATCGCCTTTCTTACTTCTCGTTGATCCAAAAAGACACCAACCATTGCGCCTTCATCTAAATAGATAGCAAAATTAATGCCATTTTCTTTGACGATAATCGGAAACTCTCCACGTTCACCGCAAACAAAATCATCATCATCAATAGATGTGCCTTTTGTATCAAATCGCTTCTTTTCGTAAATTGCTTTATAATCAGTTAGCGTTTTAAGCGATTGAATGACTTCCTCGTTAAATGTGTAAATCCCCTCACTGTACCAACTGATTACATAATAACCATCGAAATAATCAACCGTAAGTCCACCGATTCCATCACCTTCGCCGTTAAACACACGAAAGGCTGTTGTTTCGGAATCAGTAAAGAAGTGCTTGCGTTTGTTTAATGCTGTTCTAATCTTCTTTTCAAAAAAGTGAGCATCAAGCTGTTCATTCTCCTTATGAGTAAGAACCCAGCCATAGCCTTTGTTTTGTTTTCCATAATAGCCTCTGCCAATGAATTGATTCCGTTCATCAACGAGCGTAATGATCGTCCCTTCTTCTGTTAGATCATCTATGTTCATTATTGCTTCCTTAAAAATAAGTGGATACCCACCTTTAAATTTATTCACATGTTTGCGTTTTACTTCAACTTTCACTTCACTATTCATCGTTTCATCCCTTATCATTTTTTTCCGATCTACTGCTTCTATTTTACACATTCTTTCCCTATTACAAAAGAAATGCGAAAAAACTGAGAGTAACTACTACTCTCAGTTTAAAACAATTGATGAATGGCTAAACATTATGATCTTACTATTGAAGGATGAATCGTTCGATTGTTTTTTGTTCTATCTCTGTATCCGTATAAATAAATGTAATTTCACTGCCTTCTTCTAGTTCAACCAATTGTTCTTGGGCGTGCTCTGTTAATTGAAATGCAGTTGGAATTCCATCAAGCTCTACTTCAATTGTGTGCGGATCCGCTTGACCAACATACAATCCTACACCTTTATAATAGATCGAGTTTTCAACAGTGAATGCTTCTGTTGTGACTGCCTCGCCCTCTACTAAATTTAAGAACAGATCAATCGTATAATTCCCGTTTGGCAAGCCTTCGATTTCAAATTCATTTACTAACCCTTCACTTGGCTGCAGTGTATGCTCTTGTAACGCCATAGAGAACGCCGCATCATCAGAATATTGAGCAACTTTTTGGCCTTCCTCATCATAGACAATATAATCTGCCTGTAAACTACTTGAGAAGACTAACTCTACTTCCTTATCAGTCTCATTACTGACAGAATAAACAACCTTAACAGTGCCATCCTCTTCATTTGTAATATCTACGTGACTTACTAATTCAACTTCGGCAGCTTCCTCATCTGTACCTTGTTCTTTTTCAACCTCATTACCTTCATCAATTACTTCAGGCTCACTATTTGTATCAGAAGTTCCACAACCTACTAATAACCCAGCTGCAACTAGTGAAGAAAGTAAGAGATAACTTATTTTAGTTCGTTTCATCACCAACAACCCCTCATATAATTTTTATAAATATCACTTCAAACTATTAGACGTTGTTACTCTGAAAAAGTCTCATCATTTCTAAAAAAATAATTAACCTTGAATCATTGTTTCTAAATTGTTCATATTTAAATACATAGACTGTAATGTGTTAAACAGATAAAAACGACACAAGTGCAGGACGATTCGAGTTTTGATATAGAATTTCTACTTTCTTTCCTGATAACGCTGTAAAATGACTTGCCGTTCCATAAGCGACTTGCAAAACCATAGCTTCACCATTAATCATAAACTCCACAAATGAAGAGTCAACAGCACCAATAACTGTAGCTGAACTCTTAAGAATACCCGTTTGCTTAATTGTTAACTTTTGTCCGATAATAACGAGATCATCCCGCAATTGATTATCTGCCTTGATCTTCGAGATGGTAGTATTAAATCTCTTAGCAATACTCCACAGTGTATCTCCTGGAGCGACTGTATAAACAGCATTCATCACCTTTTCTTCAACTTCCAGAGTTTCCGCAACGTTTTCCTTTTGTTCTACCACTTTTTGTTCCGCTAAGTACTCTTCATGCATTGGAAGCTCAAGCTTTTGTCCTACTTTAATTAAATCTGTATGTAATTGATTCACTTGTTGTATTTGTTGAACAGTCACACCATGCTTTTTTGCTAAACTATAAAGTGTATCTCCAGCCTGTACAGTATATTCCCCTTGGCAAGCACTTGTTTCCTCTGTTCCTACATATAATATACTACCCGTCGCTAAAGTACCTGCAAAGGCATAGCCTAACCATTTTCTTTTCCTAACGTTTGCATCCCTTAATTTTTTTTCTTGAATTCTTTCTTTACGAGTCTTCGTTACAGCAATAACTTCTTCTACCATGTTGAATTCTTCCCCCATTTTCTATCTAATCAATGACAAATATAGCCACTTTTGTCGAAATCAATATTATTTTCGGGTCATTTTCTGTTTTTTGAGGGTCGTTATTATAATCAGGTGAAAAGATATAGAAATAGATTTATTAGTAAATATTACAAGAATCTTTATTACTGTATCTACCCTAAATTGCATCCGTCCATTATCACACAAAAAAACTGCTCTCAATGATACTGGACCGTTAGTTTTAGAAAAATTGATGCTAGAAAATAGTTAAAGATAGAAAGAAACGTCTCTCTTTTTTCTAAAGAAACTCTTCACCTATCTATTTTCTGACGCAGGTTTATCTAAGAATAAATCTGGAAAAAGTGATAGAGGAAAGAACTTATCTAACATTTTTCACATAACAGGAAATAGAAATAAGGAGGAATTGAGATGGTTGAAAACTTTATGTATGAGATTGGGTGTATTTTGGCTGAATACGAGGAATTAGAAAAGATTGAAACACTAGGTCACGGCGTGTACGAAGTTACGCTGCTGCTTGATCAATATAAAAATAGCTTAGAGTAGGATGAAGGATTTAGTTAAAAGTTAATAGTTAAGAGTTGAAGTTATTTTGGGCTTCACAGTGAGGTTTTTAAGTATTATCGACTAACTAAAAAGAAGGAGCAGCTTATTTAAGCCTGCTCCTTCTTCATGACTACCGCACTTCCTTCTATTACCACTTCATTGTGTTGATTAAAGACATTTGTTTTGATCGTTAAAATATGTTTTTCCGGCCGCTTTTCAACAACCTCTCCTACCACAGTTAACGTGTCTTCCACTCGAACCGGTGCAGTAAATCTACAATTTTGTGATAAATAAATTACATTTTTACCCGGAAGAAGTGTACCAATTAAAGTAGAAATATAACCTGCTGTTAGCATCCCGTGAGCAATTCGCCCTTTAAACATTGTTTTGTTGGCGAACTCGTCATCGATATGAATCGGATTAACATCGGTTGTAAGAACAGCAAAATCAAGGATGTCTTGATTTGTAACTGTTGTCGTATACGATGCCGTATCTCCAATCTTGATTTCATCATAAGGAATATCAACGATTGATTTAGATTTCTCAATCAGTACTTTATGATGAGAAGGATGTCTTTCTACTTTAAAAAGGTGCTTTCATTTCGGCTCAAAGTTCTCCCACGTTTTCTTTGTTTGCTCTTCCATCATTTGAACAAGGTCATATTGTGATGTTTTCACTTGAGACATGAAATTAATAATCATATCTTTTGTTTCAGCTTGAATATTATTTTGCTCTTTCACAACTTTCTTTGCAGACTCATACATTCTTTCTTGAGACTTCTCAACCATCGCTAACCAAGCTTTGCTAGGCGTTACAGAGATTTGTTGCATACGCTCAAGAATATCACTCATCTTCGCATTCCAATTGTCAAACATACCAGCAACTTCTTCATTACTAATGTCTTTAATGTTCGCATTCACAGATTGTGTGAATTTATCGAGTGTATTTTTGATTTCACCTTCTACTTTAAATAAACTTCCAGTCATTGAAGTAAATAAGTCTTGTTGTTTTTTGAAAGCTTCCAGTGAAGTTTTGCCCATTTCTTGTTGAGTATCATACACTTTTTGCAAACTGTTTTCCCAGTTTTCCCAAAGCATACCCATAAGTTTATTTGTTTGAATGTTTGTAGGTGTTAACACATTAAAACCTCCTAAAGTTTAAATTTAAATTAAATTTATGTGCCGGCAGTTGAATGCTGCCGTATCACTTTTCGTTAGTGTCTTCCTCTCTCCTTCTTGAAGAAGGAGGCATAAAGAAGTTTGAATACATGTTAAAAAAGCTGTCTAACATTGATTGATATTGCTCAAGAGAATTTGCCCATAAATCTAAATACTGTTCTCCAGCTTCAGTTATCGAATAAATTCTTTTGGCAGGTCCACCGCTAGAAGTATCCCATTCGGACTTAACTAAATCGTCCTTTTCCAACTGTCTTAATATACGATAGACATTTCCTTGATCGACTGAAGAGAAGCCAAATTTAGCCAGATTCTGTATGAGTTTATAGCCATGCAGACTAAATCCCTCACGTAAGCTTAATAGTAGGAACGGAACCATAAAGTTCTTTGGTGAACTACTAATGTTCTTTTCAACACTTTTCTTCTGACTCTCTGTTTTATCCTTTTTGTTGTCTGTCATAAAAAAAACCTCACATAAATTTCTTTTTCCTATATGTGTAATTTACACCTATAGATTCTAAATGTCAAACGCAAATTACGATTTTTACCTGTTTTACAAAAACGATTTTTGTTACATAACAGAGAAATTTGTAGAAACTTTTGGAAAACTTTAAATTGTTTAATGGATATAGAAGATTTACACTAATATATGACAACAAATACAGAAGGGAGTTCGAACATTGTCTGAACAAAAAACATTTGACCCGTACTCAATTTGGAAAGATTACTATAAGAACGTTGAAAATTATTGGGGACAAACAATGGATGAAAAGATGAAAACCGAAGAGTTTTCAGAGTGGTTAGGCAAGGTCGTTGATCTAAATTTGCTTTATAAGCAAATGGCTGATAAATCAGCGAAACAATATTTAGAGCAAATGAACCTGCCATCTCGTGAAGATTTATCAAGTCTTTCATCTTTAATTGTTAACCTTGATGCAAAGGTAGACGATTTAGAAGAACAATTAGAAGAGAACTTAGAAAATCAACTTTCGACACCAGACGTCAAAAAAGAACTTTCAACATTAAAGAAAGACGTGAAAGATCTTGGAGCAAAGCTTGATGAAGTTCTGGAATTCATCAAATCCAGCCAAACAAATCAAAAAAGCAATAACACTAAAGCAAACAGCAACAATAAATAAAATCGGCAAGTAATCTATTTACCTGAAATTCTATAAAAACATCTTAAGGAGTGTGTCAGAAAATGACTAATTTACAAGGAAAAGTTGCAATCGTTACAGGTGGAGCAGTAGGAATCGGAGCAGCAATTACAAAAGAACTAGCACAAAACGGAGTTAAAGTCGTAATCAACTATAACAGCAGCAGCCAAGCAGCTGAAAGCTTAGTAGCTTCTATTAAAGAAAATGGCGGAGAAGCACTAGCTGTTCAAGCTGACGTTTCTAATTCTGACCAAGCAGCAAAATTAGTAAGTGCAGCTGTTGATACATATGGACAATTAGATATTTTGGTAAATAACGCCGGTATTACAAGAGACCGTTCATTTAAGAAGCTTTCTGAAGAAGACTGGAGAAAAGTTATCGATGTTAACTTAAACAGCGTATACAACACAGTTTCACCAGCATTAGCTCATATTTCACAATCAGATGCAGGTAGAATCATCAGCATTTCATCTATCATTGGTCAAGCGGGCGGATTTGGTCAAACAAACTATGCAGCTGCAAAAGCAGGTATGATCGGCTTCACAAAATCTCTTGCTCTTGAGTTAGCAAAATCAAGCGTAACTGTAAACGCTATTTGCCCAGGATTCATCGAAACTTCAATGGTAGCTGAAATTCCAGAAAACGTTCTTGAGCAAATCGTTGCAAAAATCCCGCAAAAACGTTTAGGTCAAGCTGAAGAAATCGCAAAAGGTGTACTTTTCTTATGTAAAGACGGAGCTTACATTACAGGACAACAATTGAACATTAACGGTGGTTTATACATGTAATTAAGTAGTAAATCGAGAAAGGTGTGAAGAAATAGAATGATCGCTGAAAAAGAGTTAGAAAATATAGTAGATTTAATGCCTGATGAAGCAAAACAATCGTACCGCCGTTTCAAACGGGCAATGGAAGTTTTAACAACTGAACCGGAACCTGAAGTTGGATTAACACCAAAAGAAGTCATCTGGACAAAAAACAAAACAAAATTATATCGTTATATTTCAGATACACCGAAAAAGCACAAAACTCCTCTACTAATGGTATATGCTTTAATTAATAAGCCTTATATCTTAGATCTAACAAAAGGCAACAGTCTAGTAGAATATCTACTTGAACAAGGCTTTGATGTTTATATGTTAGATTGGGGTACTCCTGGATACGAAGACCGTAACATGAAGCTCGACGATTATATTTTAGACTATATTCCTCGTGCGGTTAAAAAGGTTCTTCGCACATCGAAATCAGAAGATGTATCTGTATTAGGCTATTGCATGGGTGGAACAATGACATCAATCTTCGCATCTTTACACCCAGAGCTTCCTATCAAAAACCTTGTATTTATGACAAGTCCATTCGACTTTGAAGATACTGGTTTATACGGATGCTTCCTGAACGATCGCTATTTTGATGTCGACAATGTTGTCGAAACTTTAGGTATGATTCCTCCAGAAATGATTGACTTTGGAAACAAAATGTTAAAACCAGCATCAAATTTCCATGGTCCATATGTGAGTTTAATTGAAAGATCGGATAACCCTAAGTTTGTCGAAAGCTGGAAGCTTATGCAAAAGTGGGTTTCTGACGGAATTCCATTCCCTGGCGAAGCTTACCGCCAATGGATTCGTGACTTCTATCAACAAAACAAGCTTATTAAAGGAGAGCTTACGATTCGTGGCCGTAAGGTAGATCTAAGTAACATTAAGGCTAATGTCTTAAACCTCTCTGCTGAACGTGATCACATCGCAATGCCGCACCAAGTAGAAGCTCTAATGGAGAACATTTCAAGTGAAGATAAACAATACGTTTCTGTACCTACAGGCCACGTATCTGTTACATTCGGACCAAAAGCTGTTAAAATCACGTATCCAACTGTTGGAAACTGGTTAGCAGAACGTTCAAATTAATCCAGTTTAAATTTTCCAAAAATCACTGCTGAAATAATACCTAACAAACAGCAAAAAAACTGCCATTGGCAGTTTTTTTGCTGTTCTTTTTATCCTGAAAGGGCACAGTCCCTTCTACTTATTCATATGGGCAAGAAATCCTCCGAGAAGATCTTCTAGATCATCTACCTCATCGTTTTCCTCTTTACGCTCGCTCTTATCTTGCTCATGATTCATATTCTCCCAGTTTAAATCCTCTAAATCGTCGTCAAAATGATCATCTACATCTTGATATTGTAGAGAATCCTTAACTTCAACCTCAACATTACGCTCCTGCTCTATCGTTTCCATCGCAGAAGCAATATCGTTTTGGTTAAGCTCCTCCTGAAGATACAAAGACTGGTCTATATCAACCGAATTACTATTAAGTGAAGCAAGTAATGCTGTTGAGCGAACCGGATCGGAAATCAATTGATAAATAATATTTCCTAGCAGCGCTTCAGAGTGCTCATGCTTTAACCAATCGCGTTGAGCCTTTGTTAAGCCTCTAGGTAATGGTATGGTTACCGTTTCTTTTTCTCTGGAAAAAGAAGAGCTAACACCATCCATGACAAATTTAGCTATTTTACTTGAAAAGTTCCTCTTCTCAGTCTCTTTTAGCCTTTGTAAATGTTTTAATAAATGATCAGGTGTATCAGAGGGGATACGAAACGATATCGCTTGTCCCCTCTTCACCTCATTTGAGGCAGCTCTCTTCATAGAATCACCCTATTTATTTCTTAACAGCTTTTTGCTCTTGGACAGCTTTTTCTTTTTCTTTATTTGCTTTTCTAATGAAGTCTGAGATTAGCTTATAATAAGCGTTAGCCATCATCCAGATACTTTCCTTCTCATCTTCAAAAAAGTCGATATTAAAGCCATCTAGGTTGTTATTTAACGTTTTTAAATAATCCTTTAAGACAATCGATCCGCCACCGACAAAGTAGCAAATTTCAGTCTGCGAGTTCTTTGCCCACACATTACGTAATAAACGGTATTGTTTCTTCGCTAAATCTAGCAAAATACGATCCGTAATATCATGAACACTCGTACGACTTCCTCTAACCATAATATGATTGCGATCATTTTTCTTCGTTAAAATTTCAACAACATCACGACGGCTGTCAAGCTCAACACCATGTTTTGTTCTAATTTCTTCTCTGATTGCCTCTAATGACTCTGACACACCAAGGTTAAATCCTTGAGCCTTATCATCATCTACGTTTCGGTTTTTAATAACAGCGATATCTGTTGAAAGACCGCCAATATCCTGGATCAATATACGCTTATCAATTAAATCTTTATTAATAATGTTTAAATTATTATCCATGACAAGGTTTATGTACGCAGCAAATCCCTCAGGATAAATTTTAACCTCATCAAATTTAATATTTACTTTTATCCCTTGATATTTAGGAGTAACTAGAAACTCTACTTGGTGAACAGATCCTACGAGCTTTGAACGATATCCTGCATCTCTGCCTTCCTTTACTTCACGAAGTGGTAGGCCCGTACCTAATGTATAGCTGCTATCAATTACATTATTAATGCGTCGGAATACATTCTCATTCTCTGGTCTAACAGCATCTAACGCTAACGCCGCAAAAAGCATCACTAACGTTTGATCCTCATCTGATTTAGCACTTCCAAGATCTAATTCAGTTGCATTGTTGCTTTTCGTCGCCAAATGTCCAACACGGTAAATAACATTATTCTCCTTTAGAGCAGGGGAGTGAACGCGAATATGAATCCCCTCTAACGGATCCTTGGTATCTAATTCTTCAATTCCGATGACTGGTCGATCTTCAATATCCCTTGCAATAACGTTCGGAATGTTTAATTCGGCTTCCATCTTACCAAATATCGCCTTAACAGAGTCATTTCCTACATCTACTGCCGCAATTCTTGATTTATTCATCTACACATCAATCCTTCCTAAATTTTTTCCTAATGTCTTTCTGTAACTGGAAATTTATTGATACTACTAGAATAAAGTAGTTTACTATATTCTACAATGCTTTCAACAAAAAAGTAATACTAATGTAAAATTGCAAACTTTTCCGTGCACAAGTATACATTTTTGTATACGTTATTAAACCAATATGTACACGCGTTTGTTTACAAGTTTACAAGATCGTAAACGTTTGTATACATTTCCGTTTACACGTAAACACTTATAGTAAACATGTATACACAATCCGTTTACACAGAAAAACTCTATTATTTTCACCTGAGTTCGAACACTTTCTCCCTCTTTCCCTTATAAAGGGCTACACTAATCTAAAAATTATTAATCGGAATGACATAGCAAATTATACCTATCGATTCCTACACTGTCGACTATGTCGAAAACTACTACCTTGTCTTAATCACCAATTAACTCTCTCCATACTTTCATGTTTCAAATATATTGAGTAGTACTAGGCTGACTTAGTGCTACTTCCTTAATAATTCACTGGTTTTAATTCATGATTTTCCACATAAGTCTTGTCTTAAGCTCTTTATTAGTAATGAAACAAACTTACCTCACATTTTTTTACATAACTTCCGTGGAACTTCTTCTCTTAAATGTAAACATTTACGTTTACATTTATACATTTTTTGTAAACGTGATCACATCAACATGTATACGCATTTGTTTACAAGTCTACAAGTTCGTAAACAAATGCTTACATTTTTGTGCACATGTACACGCAATTTGTATACGTGTATACATTATTCGTTTACAGAGAGAAATACCCTAAAAAACAACATTTAATTTTCTATCTGTTCTCCCCCACCCTCTCCCTGATTTTCAAACATTAACTACTTTTTATTTTCAGTTGGTAAGATATAGCGATACGCCACTGGTGATCCTATTACAGTTGACGTATTAATATTGCCAAATGGAATTAGTTTGTCGATCAACATCCTCATACTGTTCATATTTGAAACTGCAGCTTTTAAAAAGTAACTCACCTCTCCTGTTACCCGATGACACTCAATAACCTCTTCCTCTTGCTGAATAAACTCTTCAAATTCCTGTAATGGTACTTTGACTTCACTTACTTGAATAATTAGGAGAATTTCCCTGCCTACCGCTGGTAAAGATACTCTTGCACTGAATTCCTCTATCACTCCCCTCTCCTGCAATCTGTGCATCCGCTCTGTAATACTTGGCCGGCTTAACGCTAATTCATTAGAAAGTTCGCTAATTGTCATTCTGGAATTTTTTTGTAAAAGCTTTAATAGTTGAATATCAATCTGATCCATATAAACCTATCCTTTCATTATGAATGATTTTTGCCACTAATTTATGCAAAGTAAACATAATATTATCATAATTCCTCCGATTTGTTATGTAAATCGATCGTTTTATATTCTATCATTATATTAAGTCATTATTTATTAGTTATTATTTTAAAAAATCAAGATTACATAACAATAACTCTTATTTACTAGTATGTGAAGAAATGAGGTAAGAATGATGAATAAATTAGTAAACATATTGCTCGGATGCTTATTAACGAGTATCGGTGTCATTATTTTAAAGCACTCGAACATTGTTACTGGGGGAACTGCAGGATTATCATTAAGTGTTGCCTACTTGTTTACTCTCCCCTTTGCTGTTGTATTTTTTCTAATTAACATCCCATTTTACATTTTTTCAGTACTAAGAATGGGCTGGAACTTTACACTTTCGACAATTTTTTCGATAACAATTTTGTCACTAATGACTGGAATCGACGTTTTGTTACCTAACTTTACGATACCAATTTGGATCGGGTCCATTCTAGGTGGGTTTATTATTGGAATTGGTGTTTCGATTTTGTTTATGAACGGTGCTTCATTAGGTGGAGCTAACATCCTTGCTCTTTACTTACAGAAAAAATTTAACTTTAACCCTGGTAAAACAAATTTCGTCTTTGATTTCATTGTTGTCCTTACAAGTATTTATACAATCGGGTTGGTTAGAGGGATCTTTTCAATCATATCAATTGCCATAATGGCAAGAGTAATTAGTTATTTTAAAAATGAAATTGCAACAAGAAACCACGCTACTGATAAGAAAGAAAAATATGAACTGCAATCAGCAAAACAGCAAATTCCTGTTGCCAGATAAAATGGGAAAAAGCGTACCACATCATATGAGGTTGGTACGCTTTTTCATATTAACACCCTTGCTTTATCTGTTTACTTCTCAACTGTCCACATGCTGCATCAATATCTGTGCCGTGCTCCTGACGGATAACACAGTTAATGCCACGTTTCTTTAAGGTATCATAAAAAGCAAGGACTGTTTCTTTTTCACTGCGTTGATATTGGTCATGTTCATCTACCGGGTTATATGGAATTAGATTCACATAAGTGAGATGGCGCTTATCACCAATCAGGTCAGCCAGTTCACTAGCTTGTTCCCTTTGGTCATTCACACCTTTTAATAAAATATATTCAAATGTTACACGGCGGTTCGTTGTTTCCGTATAATAATCAATCGCCTGCATTAACTTATCGATTGGGATCGCTTTATTAATCTTCATAATACGAGAACGCAGCTCATTATTCGGCGCATGTAATGAAATTGCCAAGTTAACTTGCAATTTAAGATCAGCAAATTTATAAATTTTATCTGCTAGACCACTCGTTGAAACGGTAATATGTCTTGCTCCAATCGCAAGCCCTTTTTGATCTTTAATTACTTCTAAAAAGTCAATTAAGTTGTCAAAGTTATCAAATGGTTCACCAATACCCATGACAACAACGTGGCTTACTCTCTCATCTTTACCTGCTTCGTCAAGATGATGCTGGACATTCATAATTTGCTCAACAATCTCACCAGCAGCTAAATCACGGTCCTTCGTTAATAAGCCACTTGCACAAAAACTGCAGCCAATATTACAGCCAACCTGAGTTGTAACACAAACAGACAATCCGTATTTATGTCTCATTAATACCGTCTCAATAAGATTTCCGTCCTGCAACCTAAACAAAAATTTCACCGTACCGTCAGCAGACTCTTGCTTCGTATGCAGCTCTAAAGTTTCAATAACAAAGTTGTCTTCTAACAATTGCAGACAGTCTTTATTTACATTTGTCATTTCAGCAAAAGTAGTGACTCTTTTTTTATATAGCCAATCCCACACCTGTGAAGCACGAAATTTTTTATGCCCATGCTGTAACAACCAAGATGTCAGCTGTTCCAACGTCATTCCATAAATTGATTTTTTATTCATTACTTACCCTCTTTTCAAAAACGTAAAATTCATTCTTTATTCTACTTAAAGTAGCCCAAACAAGCAATTTGTTTTACTTATCCACCATATAAAGTCTAGTTTATACATTATATCCTTGCCAATTCGAAAGAGGATTAGCCATTTTGCTAATCCTCTTTTCTTCATTATATATCGACAATATTTGTTAATTAACCAACTGTTGTTTCCAAATCTTCAATTGGCTTTTCATTATACTCGGTATCTTTACGGGCATTAAACTGATCTGCTTTTTCAACTTTTACCGAAATATTATAATCAGGGATACCTGCATACTTATCATAACGACCTTTTGGTAATAGGAAATTTCCTTCCGGGAAGTGAACACCTAGATTCCCTCGAGCAATGGAAACAAACTTGGCACGCCCTTGGAACACGCCGAACTGATTGTAGACAACGATCCCTTCTCCTTCACTAATACTTAGTTCTCTCGCATCTTCTGAATGAATAAGCACATCATATCGCTCTGAACGGTTAAATGGATCAACTTCACTGTAAACCATCGAATTAAACTGTTTGCCACGTCTCGATGTAATATAGAAATCTCCTGGTTTTTTATTTAAATTTGGAATATCAACAGCGATTAAGTTGGCTTTTCCATCTGGAGTAGGACAAACTCCGTCTTCACATAACCATGCGCCACCCCATTGGAAAACGTCCCCTTGTTTCTTCAGGTGTTGTATACCATCATAATTAGGATTTGCGACCGCGATTTCATTACGAATTTCTTGAGCATTTCTGAAGCTAACTAAATCAGCTGTTTCCGGTTTGACACGCTTCGCTAGATCAACGTAAATTTTCCACTCCTCACGTGCTTCTTCAATTCTGTTTTTATTTCCTTCGATTTCTGGTGAGAAGTAAACCATACGCTCCGTTGATGTCGATGTACCTCCACCTTCTTGTTCATATCGTGTTTTCGCCGGTAAAACAATAACGGCTTCCTTCGCATCAACAAGTGTTGACGTATTTAAAATAATATCTTGGTGGACACGAATGTCTAATTCAGAAAGTGCTTTTTCAACAAAATCAGGATTTGGCATCGTTTCTAAGAAGTTTCCACCTGATAAATAGTATAATTTTATTTTGCGTTCATTGTCTTCCGGTAAAACGATATTTTCAAGGGTAATTCCAACAATATCTCCTTGCCATTTTGGAATGTCAAAGCCCCAAATTTTCTCCATCCGTTCCATGTTTTTAGGTTCGAAATCTCCACCAGGAAGGACGAATGGATCTGCTCCCATTTCTCCACTTCCTTGTACAGAAGAATGACCACGGAATGGCATTAATCCACTATGCTTACGGCCTAAGAAGCCACGTAATAAAGCAAGGTTGGCTACTTGTGAAATGTTATCTGTCGCAAACGAATGCATAGTTAAGCCAAGCGCCCAAGCGAATACGGCATTTTTACTATTTGCTAATAACTCTGCTAACTCAATAATTCTCTCTTTACTAATTCCAGAAGACGTAATGATTTCATCCCAAGATTGTTCCTGGGCTTTCACCTTTAATTCATCATAACCATTCACATGTTTTTGAACAAATTGGTGATTAATCGCTGAACCATGTTGTTTTTCTTCCATTTCAAACCAATGCTTCATAATTCCATGCATAAAGGCGATATCTCCGCCAATGTTGACTTGATAGAAATCATCAGCTACTTTTGTCCCGAATAATGCCGACTCTGGTACTGATGGCACCCAATATTTATCCATTGAAGGCTCCATATACGGGTTAACAACAATAATTTTCGTTCCTTTTTTCTTCGCTTCTAACATGTATTTAGTCGAAACCGGTGAAGCGTTTGAAGCAACACTCCCCCAGAATAAAAGGACATCTGTTCCAATCCAGTCTTGATAGTTAACCGTCGATGCCCCAACTCCGACCGAACGTTTTAACGCTGTTTTACTTGGTGAGTGACATATACGTGATGCATTATCAATATGATTTGTCCCTAAGAAACGAGAAACTTTTGCCGCTACATAGTAGGACTCATTCGTGATCCCTCTTGACGTTAGATAGAAAGCATATTGCTTAGGGTCTAATGTTTTCATTTTAGCTGCAATCATATCCATTGCATCGTCCCACGTAATACGCGAAAACTTACTTTCTCCAGGTCGACGAATGAGTGGATATGGAATACGACCTAATTTTCGTAATTCTGTGCTCGAATATTTTCGTAATTCATCAATATCTGCATGAAGAATCTCTTCTTTAATTGCCGGCATTGTGTTTAAACGAAGCACATTAAATCTCGTTGTACAAACGTGAGGTCCAGTTAATGTTTGGTCATAGAGTCCAGAGACGCCTAATGCACAGCCATCACAAACCCCTTTTGTAATAATATTAGCCGCATATCCTAGATTATCTTTGTTTTCCCATACCGTTTTAAATGAGTCACGGATATGTTTTGGCTTTACTTTACCAAGCCCGAATGGGATTGGACTAACCCAAAGTTTAGGTGCTGGGATTTTTGACTTTTTCATTGGTCCAGCATGTTTTGTTTTCCCCATCTATTAACACTCCTCGTATTGGTTTTTTCTGTAAAAAAACCACCGTACACTTTTTCCTTAAAAAGATGCAACGGTGGTTAAGTCTTGAGCAGGAACGCTGCTAAGTGCCAAACCTCTATTTATTTTGAAGCAGAAAACTTTTGTTCTATATCTTCATCAAAAACAAAAATGGACATCCCAAAATCACGTTCAATATCAATATCAACAAACAGGTGTAAAAACTTACATTGCAAAAACTCTTCCATTTCAGTTGGCGGGTTCTTCCGATACATATCCTTGACCATTTCCGTCCGTGCCGCCCGAAGCATTTGCTTCCCTTCATCAGCAGTTGCAATAAATTTTTCAATTGGAGATAAGTTACCCTCCATCTCGCAAATCGCCCAGTTTTTACAAAACGTTGTACTAACCCTGCTTGGTCCTTTACCCATATGCTTTTTACGAAAAGAACGAACTAAGTTACTAAATTCAGCTTCATATCTATTCATGTACTACAACCCTTTTAATTTAAGATGGTTATAGTATACCATCGCCATAAAATGATAGACAAATAACTCGTTTTACTTTAACCGAAGTTTCTATTTCCTTCTTTACAATAGTTATCCAATTAAGATACTTTTCTAACTTCAACTTGTTCTTTAGCCGCTTTTAATCTGCGGATATCTAGCCTTGTCAGGAAAGAAATGATGAGTGCTACGATAAATAAACCGCCAAAGAAGCTTAAACTAGCACCATAACTTCCAGTCGTATCTTTGATCCATGCTGCAAATAATGGACCTACAAGACCTGCAGCGGCCCAAGCTGTTAAGATGTAGCCGTGAATCGCACCAAGCTGCTTCGTACCAAATACATCACCGATAAAAGCTGGAATTGAAGCAAATCCTCCACCGTAACAAGCATAAACAATAACAACACAAATTGAAAAAATTACTTGGCTTGTAACACTTGGAAGTAAGAAGAAAATCGGAATTTGCAATACAAAAAACAAAGTGTATGTATTTACACGACCAATATAATCAGAAACTGTAGCCCAACCTAACCGTCCTAAACCATTGGCTATTCCTAATGCACCTACAAGAGCCGCAGCAGCCTCAGGAGTTAATCCGATACTTTCCTCAGCGAGAGGCTTCATTGCGGAAATAATCGCAATACCACACGTTACGTTGATGAAAAGCATGAACCATAAGAAATAAAAACGTTTTGTTTTAATTGCTTGGTTCGCTGTTAATTGTGCTAAATCTTCGGTCACTTTTGCTTTACCAGAATTAACTTTTTCATTAAGTCCTTCAGGTGCCCACCCGGCCGGTGGTCTTTCTAAGTAAAGTGATGATAAAAGCATGATTGCAAAATAAGCAGCACCAAGAATATAAAATGTTTGTGAAATACCCACATTTGTTATTAAAGCATTCATAATTGGACTTGCAACGGCTGCAGCGAATCCAAACCCCATAATGGCTAAGCCTGTCGCTAATCCTCTTCGGTCTGGGAACCATTTAATAAGTGTTGATACTGGGGCGATATAACCAACCCCTAACCCGATTCCACCTAATACCCCGTAAAATAAATACAACAACGGAAGTGAACCTATGTTTACAGCAAAACCAGATCCGGCAATTCCTATACCAAAGAATATCGTTGCAACTAAACCGGCTTTTCTTGGACCATGTCTTTCAACAAAGTGGCCCATAAAAGCAGCTGAAAGACCTAAAAATAAAATAGCTAAACTAAATGTTAATTGTACTTGACTCGAAGACCAACCAAACTGCTCAATTAATGGTGTTGTAAAATTGCTCCAAGCATAGACTGAGCCGATGGAAATATGAAGCCCTACCGCAGCTAAAGCAATAAGCCAGCGATTTTTAACCTTCCCCATCTAATCACTCCTTTACCTTTATTTAAAAACAAAAAAACCACCGCTAATCCCTTAAATCATTAAAAAATGACATAAGAAAATTGTGCGCCGGTTAGTATCAAGCAGGTTCTCTACTCTAGGACCAACTGGTAATCACTTTTGAAATCATGTAAGCAATTGTAATTGATGACAGGTTCGCTATCTCAGATCACAATTGTTACAAATTAGTGAACTTTTCTTTTTATAGCATAACTATATTTTTAATTATATTCAATAGTTTTCTTTTAATATTTTTTATAAAATAGTAATCTATCCTTTTTGATAATTAACAAAATAAACTACTTGTCTATTTCAAAATAATATGTTTAGATTTTAAATAATTATTAAATTTGAAATGGGTGAGTCTTTTGGATCATGCTACAAGTAACCCTATGAGCTTTAAAAGACCAATTGTTAAATATAGTGACGGAAAATCACATTCAGTTCATGATGAGATTGTAACCGAATTTCCGCTAACGATTTATGTAAATGATCAAGAATTCGCGACAATGGTCTGTACCCCTTCTCACTTTGATGAAATGGTCGTTGGATTTTTAGCATCTGAAGGGGTTATCCGATTCATCGATGATATTAAAAAAATGACAATTGATACTGATAAAGGCTTTGCCTATGTTGAATTACATTCACAACAAAACACAAACCAACAATATTACTCAAAACGGTTTATCGGTTCATGTTGCGGAAAAAGCAGACAATTTTACTTTCATAACGATGTAAAAACAGCGAAGACTTCGACATCGAAAACAACCATTACAGCTGAACAATGCATTACCTTAATGAACGAAATGCAAGATAATAGTCTAGTATTTAAAGAAACTGGCGGTGTACACAACGCAGCACTCTGCACACCAGACGATATGATTGTCTATCATACAGACATTGGCAGGCACAATGCCCTAGATAAGCTTTATGGCCATTGCCTTATTAACAGGATCCCAGTCCGTGATAAGATTCTCGTTTTTAGTGGTCGAATTTCTTCTGAAGTATTAACGAAAGCAGCTAAGATCGGTGTCGGCATCATCCTTTCCAAATCAGCACCCACAGACTTGGCTATCAGTTTAGCAGAAGATTTAAATATTACTGCTGTAGGCTTTATTAGAGGATCATCCTTTAATATCTACTCACATCCGGAAAGAGTTACAGCTCAAACAGCAAAATAGAAAAGTCCAAAAAAGGGATGTCTTAAAAGTAACAGTCAGTCACTTTTTAAACATCCCTTTTTGTTAACGATTATTCTGAAGTTGAATCTGAAAAATCAGCCTCAATCCTTTTTAAAAATTCTTCTGCAGCATTATATCCTTGCTGCTTCAAATACCAGTTATTGGCCGCTGCTTCAATTAACCCTGCTACATCACGTCCAGGATACAGTTGAATTTCGAGCGATGGCACCTTAACACCCATATATTCTGTAAATTGAGGTTCATGATCAAGCTCATTATTTAGAGCATCTTTTTGCCATTTTGTTAATTTTATATCCAGTGCAATTCGAGTTTCATCTTGGAAAGCCTTTCGCCCATATAAGCGGACAACATTCAATAAACCGACACTACGTAAAGCGAGGAATTCTTTGTTTTTCTCATCATGTGTGCCCAATAGTGTTTGTGGACTAAGCTTTTTTAAGACAACAATATCATCAGCCACTAAGCGGTGCCCCCGACCAATTAACGTATGTGCTGTCTCACTTTTTCCAACTCCTGAATTCCCGCGTAATAAGACACCAATTCCAGACACATTTAAACAGACACCATGTACAGCTATTTCAGGAGCTAACTCTTTTACAAGATAACCATCCAATTTAGTAATAAATTCAGAAGTTGTCTCAGGCCTTTTAGTAATGAGTAAGGGGATTCCCTCTTTAATACAGTGTTTTGGTAAATACTCTAGCCTCTCTTCATCAGCTGTAACGATGAAACATGGCGGATGATACTTAACGATATTTCCAATTCTCACTTTACGTTCTTCTTTATCTAATTTAAACAAATAGTTGATTTCTTTTTTCCCTAAAATTTGAACCCGCTCTGTCGGAAAAAAATCAAAGTGTCCAACAAATTCCAAGCCTGGACGATGCACCCGTGATTGCGTAATGGTATTATGTAATTGATCTTCACCAACTAGCACTTTTAATGAAAACTTACGAACCAACTGTTCCACAGTTATTGATTTCACCTTCAACTCACCGTCCTAATCCAAATTGCTCTCTAAACTTGAATTATACTCAAAAAAGATGGAATCGTCATCTTTCTGCCGTATAAATATATAAACATTGTTTCCTATTAATCATTAGTGTGTAAACTACAAATAAGTAATATCCTTATCCCTGCATAGCTACTCGCGGTTCTTACAGAAAAAAATAGTTCTATTTACCCTGAAGCGATATCCAACCTTAAAAATGCATTGCCTCAATTATCAATCGGTAGTTCAAAAGTAGTTAATTGTCGAATAAAAACGCTTCTATTTCCTGAAAAATCAAACTATAATAATTTTAGTTACTACGCTCTATCTTTTTGTGGCCACAATTAAGGAGCAAAGTGCTAGTCAAGAAGACTTGGGAAGCGAAGAAGTATAGCCTGCATTTGGACACTTGGACTATATGGAGCTAGTAGTGTAACCGGCCCTCTTATTTAATTTTACTTAACTAAAAATTTATTTAAGAGGAGAAATGAAATGAAAAAATTATTTGCAGGTTTATTAGCTACAACTTTACTCTTAAGTTTTGGAACTGGTGTTTTAGCAAAACCTAATCCAGTAATTGAAGATGGACGTAATGGTAATAGTGAAAAGAATGGAAGTTTTGAGCTAATTGTTTCAGATGGTCCTTACTATGTAGGTGAAAATGTTGATGTTAGTGTAGAAAATTTAGTGATTGATGGCCCTATCGATACTTTAGAAATTGTGGGAGATGGCGAATTAACATTACCAACTACCCCTGGAGAGTACACAATTACTGTTACAGCAACAACATATTTTAAAAACGGTACAAAGGATGGACAAATTCATACTCAAGTTACACGCACTAAAACTATTGACGTTATCGAAAAACCAAGTAATCAATTACAAGTAGCAACTACTATTTCAGCTCAATGGAATGGCCATCCTAATGAAAATAATACGGTTAGAGTAAATTACACTATTACAATTGATGGTACTACAATTAACCACTTTGTTAACTTTAATAAAGACGATAGAGAAGCAGGATTTGTAGAAGTTGAAAAAGATGGTTATAGATTCATCGTTAACTATCTTGCTCCTTGATACACTAATAAAATTAATGAAAGTATTCGAGAAAGCAAAGCTTTTCGAATACTTTTTTTGTTTTGCTACCTTGCCACTTACACTAAAATTCCCTTTGATGTACCTAAATAAGCTTTTTGATTCACCCTTCAAAATAAGGTATTATTGATAATAAACAATTTTCAACTTAAGGTCGTGATTAACATACGTATTAATAAATATATTAGTGAAGCTGGGAAAGCATCCAGACGTGGTGCGGATAAATTAATTAGTGAAGGCAGAGTCACCATCAATGGCAAACGTGCCAAAATAGGTGATCAAGTCAATCCAGGCGATGATGTCCTGGTAAATGGAGCGCCGATTCGGGTAGCTAGAAATAATGTTTATATTGCCTTAAATAAGCCTGTAGGTATTACAAGTACAACAGAAAAGAAAGTAAAGGGAAACATTATTGATTTAGTAAATCACCCGTTAAGAATTTTTAATATTGGCCGACTTGATAAAGACTCTGAGGGCTTGATACTCCTCACAAATGATGGTGATATTGTTAATGAGATTTTACGTTCCGAAAATAAGCATGAAAAGGAATATATCGTTTCAGTAGACAAGGCAATTACTCCTGAATTTGTAAAGAAAATGTCCGAAGGTGTAAAGATTTTAGGTACAATAACACTTCCATGTAAAGTCGTACAGTTATCAAAATATGATTTTCAAATTACGTTAACACAGGGGTTAAATCGCCAAATTCGTCGCATGTGCGAAACGTTAGGCTACGAAGTCTACAGACTGCAAAGAATTAGGATCATGAATATCCATCTAGGAAATCTCCCTCCTGGACAATGGAGAGATTTAACAAAGAAAGAGCGCACACAACTATTTAGAGAACTAAACTATGAACCAAAGGAATGGTAAAAAAACGGCTTTTTTACTATGGTTAACTAAGGTTATGCTAAGGTCTGAACTCGGTATCGTACCCGGGATCAGGCCTTTTACTTTTGCCTATATCAATGTATTTTCCAGTTAAATATCGGGAATAATGGTAGTCTACTAATTTTAAAGCTTATTAACTTTATCTAGTAAACTGGAGGTATATACATGTTTGAATTTATGAAAGAGATTCTTTTAATTCTTGGACGAATTATTACTATTTTACCGTTGCTATTGTTCATCAATCTTTTTATGGGAAAGCGTGCAATTGGAGAACTGCCTATATTTGATTTCTTAATAATTATCATTCTGGGAGCTGTTGTTGGGGCTGATATTGCAGATCCTAATATTCATCATTTTCCGACTGCGATAGCGATCATTGCTATTGGAATTCTTCAAAGAATAGTCGCAAAATGGAAGATTTCCAATCGGAAGATAGGTAGATTACTTACTTTTGAACCAACTGTTGTTATTCAAAACGGAAAATTTCTTGAGAGAAATTTAAAAAAAGTCCGCTACTCTATTGATAATGTATTACAAATGCTGAGGGAAAAAAATATATTTGATATTAATGATGTAGAAACAGCAATTATCGAAGCAAATGGCGCTTTAAGTGTTTTAAAAAAGCCGCAAAAAAACTCAGTTACTCTAGAGGATATGAAGATTCCAAAAACAACATCTGCAATATCCTTCCCTATTATTGTCGAAGGTACTATTTACCCAAGTGTCCTAAAACATTTTAGTTTAAATGAAGCATGGTTACAGCAGAAATTATCACATAAAGGTGTTGGCGATATTAAGAACGTTTTCTTTGCATCAATAAATCACAATCTTGAATTGTATGTCTCTTTAAAAGATAAAGATAAAAATAATATAGCCGTTCCACCAATCAAGCATTAATTTATTTATAATTGAGATTTCAAATTATTCAAAATCACAGAGGAACAAAACCGTACCATAAATACATTCCTATTTATGATACGGTTCACCTCTATTAATCTTAAACGCCCGGTACACCTGCTCTACTAAAATCAATCGCATTAACTGATGCGGAAATGTCATTTTGGAAAAAGATAACAATTGATCGGCGCGTTTTAATACGGTATCACTTAACCCTAGCGACCCTCCAATGATAAAGACAACTTTACTTCTTCCGTATGTAGCGAGTTTATCGAGTTCCTGGGCTAGTTTTTCAGAACTCCACATTTGTCCTTCAATTGCTAATGCGATAACATAAGCATCCTGGGGAACCTTTGCTAAAATTCGTTCCCCTTCTTTTTCTTTCACCTGCAGCATTTCTGTTTCACTTAACTGCTCTGGTGCTTTTTCGTCTGGAACTTCAATCATATCAACTTTCGCAAATGGTCCCAGCCGTTTAACATATTCCTCTATTCCCAGCTTCAAATACTTCTCCTTTAATTTCCCAACAGTAACAATGGAAATATTCACAATCCACACTCACCCTTTTTTCAAACTTTTATCCACAGAAGTTATCCACATATCAACATTATTGTTGGGGACTTACTTATTCACAATGTATATTGCTTCATTTTCACAAAATGAACACGTTGTGGATAATTGATTTTCCTCTGAAATCATTTCAACTACTGGTGCTACTTCATACTCATCCACAATTTGATCTATCGCTAACTCAACATGTTCAGCACAACATGAATACATGTTATCAACTCCTTTTTTCAATTCAAAATCACGAGAACTCAAATTAGAACTAATCCCCTCTTGAGTTACTCAACTCAATAAACAACTCTAAACAAATATCGTCTCTTCTTAGTATCCACAATTTCACCTTTCTTATTTTAACAGAAAAAATAAACAGGAGTACTCATCTCCTGTTTATCTTAACTTTTATTTAAAAACTATTTTGTTCAGAAAGCGCTAGAGTAACTGTTTGCTTTTTCCCTTCGCGGTAGAAAGTAACCTTTACTTCATCGCCGATCTTTTTATGTGTGTATAAGTATTTACGTAAATCATGACTATCACTTAGCTCTTGATCATCAATGGCTACGATAACATCATATTCCTTAAGACCTGCTTGATCAGCTGGTGACATTGGCGCAATGCTTGTAATGAAGATACCGGTTTTCACCTCTTCAGGCAGCTTCAATGTTTCTTGCCAATGATAACTTGGAATTTCTGATAATGAGCGAATTCCAACACCAATTTGCGGACGACGTACTTCGCCGTAAAGTTCTAAATCCTCGATAATTGGCACTGCAATTGCCGTTGGAATCGAGAAGCCAATACCTTCTACGGCTGATTGTGCAATTTTCATTGAGTTTATGCCAATGACTTGACCTTGAATGTTAATCAGCGCTCCACCACTGTTGCCTGGGTTAATTGCTGCGTCAGTTTGAATAACTTCAGCATGCCAATCGACCTGACCATCACGGTTTAAGTCTACCGGAATGCTTCTTTCCAACGCACTAATAATCCCTTGCGTAACTGATCCTGAAAACTGCAGACCTAATGGGTTACCGATAGCGATTGCCGGTTCACCGACACGCAGTGTATCAGAGTTCCCGAACTCAGCAACTGTATCAATATTTTCTCCATCAATTTGTAAAACAGCTAAATCTGTTAAAATATCTGATCCTAATAGCTTTGCAGGCACTCGACTTCCATCGCTTAGACTTACTTCAATTTCATTTGCGTTTTCAATCACATGATGGTTTGTGACAACAAAAGCTTTCCCATTTTCCTTTTTATAAATCACTCCAGAGCCTGTACCTTCATTATTCGTTTGTGACCAAAAATTAGACTCTCTTAAATTTACGACACCTACAACGGCATCTGAAACGCGGTCAACAGCTTCGATTACATCAGAATTCACTGAGAGATTTACCGTTTGTTCCAGTCCATCTGGGGTCTTTGGCTGTTCAATCACTATATCCTCTTGTGTCTTCGGTGTAACATTATAAGGTAAAAGCCCATTTTGTGCTAGAGTGGGGACGGACAAGATCACTAGCAATGCACCTACGGTAGAGCCAATAAAAGCAGAAAGACCAAATCCGACCCCTCTTCCTTTTTTCCTTTGATTTTCATTGTAGCGTTGATTTTGTTCATCATAATATCCCACGTTACGGTCACCTTCCCTATCGATGTAAAATGATAATTTGAAAAGATAATAAACCTTTTTGCTTATGTCATTATCCTCACTTATTATTTTATAAAATCAGAAAGATGAAAGTCTAGATAGCGGCGATGAATTCGATAATTTTCCATACTTCTTATAGAATTACCCATAGATATGGATAATAATCGAATATTTTCTTAGGACTTAATTGATAGGCGTGTGAATCCAAAGATTCACACGAACGAGCCCAAAATCAACACCAAACTTTAACAAAGCTAATTATAAAAGATTACACATATGTCAGCTCAGTCGGTTTCGCAGGGTCTGTATCGTATAACTTTAATTTATCTCCGATTACATAGCCGTTTTCCTCAAGCGTTTGCTGTACCGTCATTCTCGCCAAATCTTTCATATTATTATCAAGACTTAAATGAGCTAAATAGATTCGCGACGTTTTATCAGTAATAACATCACATAATGCCAGTCCTGCATCTTCATTTGATACATGTCCAACATCACTAAGAATTCGACGTTTTACATTCCATGGATATCGTCCCATTCTAAGCATATTCATATCATGGTTTGATTCAAAAATATACATATCGGCATCTTTAATTGTCCCTTTAATCCGTTCACTCACATAGCCAAGGTCCGTTGCCAGGACAAGCTTCTTTCCTTCATGATGAAATACATAAAACATCGGTTCTGCGGCATCGTGTGAGACCCCAAACGATTCTACATCTAAATCACCAAAGCTTTTCACAGTCTCAACTTCGAAATGAAACTTCTGTTCTAAAGATAATTTGCCCAGGTCCTTCTCCATTGCCAGCCACGTTTTTTTATTGGCATAAACCGGAATATCGTATCTTCTGGCAAGAATGCCTACTCCTTTTATATGATCACTGTGTTCATGAGTAACTAGTATTCCGTCCAGCTGTGAAGGGTCACAGTTGATTTTTTCAAAAAGCTTTTCCATCTGCTTACCACTTAATCCAGCATCAATTAATAGCCGCTTTTTTTCAGTAGCGACGTAAATGGCATTACCCGTACTGCCACTTGCTAGAACACTAAAACTCAAACTCATTTCTCCCACTCCACTTTCTTTGTTTCATTAGTTAATATGTTGAATTGAACTATCAATGGCATTGACTAAATAATGATCGTCATTAATACGTATACTCCACATTGGTGCAAGAACATGCACTTCACCTAATGGCCGAAATAGACTATAGTATCCTAATTCTACTTGAGTAATATGACTTTCATAAGGAATGAGATTTTCCTTAAAAAGAATTTCCACCGCTTTTAAGCCAGAGAGCATTTCTTGTTCTCGTCCTTGACGATGAATCGCTAAATAGCGTTGCTGATAACCAATAATTTGGTTATTTTCATCAACTTGAACAATTAACTGTCCACCGTCATAATTATAGACCGTTATTCCGGCATACGTTTGATAAAATCCCGCTTGCAATGTTTCTTCATTCCAGCCGCCAAAGCGATAATTCTCTCCGAATAAAATGTACTCATTAAGAAATTGTTCAAGGTCATATTGCGTGTTTGTCCTAGATAATAAAAACGGATTATCAAGCTGTGAAACAATCATTTTCTCATCTACAATTCTGGCACTTTGTCCAGACAAGTTCTCAACATTTTCTTTAAGAAATGCCTCCAGTTTCCCGCTAATATGAGTCCCTTTCACACTTTCATCAGGGATACTCACTTCGACCGTTACGGACATCTCTTTCAGACGCTCCTCAAGAGTAGCTTCCGTAAGCGGACTTACATTCGTAGAGTTTTTCTTTTCCATAAATTGATAACCTAGAAAACTATTTAAGAGGAAGAACGTCAGAATAAAAATTGTCTTCGTTTTACTCCAGTCCATTCGCTTCAGCCTCACGATCTACTTCATCATTAGCGATGACTTCATCATCTGTCTCATCATGAAAATCAACCACATCCCATTTGCCATTGTATAGGACAAACCATTCAGGCTGGAACGTAATGATCGAATTGTTCTTTGTCATCGAATACCCTATCGTTACTTTTTGAAGAAGTGACGGATCAAAACCTTCACTACTTTCAATTTTATTGATAACAGCTTCACCTGAGGGCAAGGCATATTGAAGGTTGGCATCGATTGGACTCTCATCTAAATCAAATAAGGGCCGAATATACTCATACGTTTGATTTCCAATTCGCGAGATATATAACTCAGCTACCTTCTGATGACTGGCACTAAAAACAGGTACACCAGAAACAACGAGACGAAAAAGTGCTTCTTCTTTCGTTTCGTCAACATTCCAATCGTAAAAAATATACTGATCTGTCCAACCGCCATGTCCGTTGATGAAATCTACACTGCTGATAACTACATTTTTTCCATTTTTGTCGTGCTGTTCACTATAACCAGGGTTAATATAAAACAAAATATTGCCTGAATATAACACGTTGAGCATTCGATTTCCGTCTGTATAGGATTCCTGGCGCTCACTTTGGCGATAATGCTTAGCATAACTAGGATCACTAAATAATGCTTGTTTAAATCTATCAGGTGATAATAGCGTTGACGTATATGTCAATCCATCGACTTGTAATTCACCTTTTGGTAAATAGATCTTCCGGTTAAACAGATGGTCTCCATCTACGATAGGATAAGCAAATGCAGCTGGAAGGGTATCAACACCATCCAAAAAATGGGTGAGAAACTCATCAACCGTTAGATTCGCTGTTGTTTGAATGACTTTTTGTTCGTCATAGGAATAAAAACGAACTGCAACCACTTGTCCTGAGGAGTTTTGCTCGATGAACATCTCCATTTGATTAATACCCTTCATCGAAAATTGCAACCCTTCAAGTTTAAAGGCTTCTTTAAAAACATCAATCGGAACAATGGAAGGGAATACGACCTCAATTCCACTCTTTTGATACGTAGATAGTGAAAGAATCTCATTATTTGTTAAATAGCGAACATCACTGAACGTTAATTCCTTCATTTTTTCATAAAACTGGTGAAACAATGGTTCTTTTGGATAGAGCAAATGAGATTGGCCATGATCAAAGACAATCATAGATTCAGGTTGAATCACTTTCGATATAGAAAGAGTCTCGCCAATAGGATTATTTTCGACATAGCCTTTGTCATCACGCTTTAATAATCCATAATCAGGTTGGAACGTCCACAACTGCCATGTTAAAACAACACTCATTAAGACAAGAGCTGTTAAAATAACTGTTTTAATATGCTCAAGCACCATCTTCACTCCTTCTTACTAAATGAGGAAGCGTGAAAGAAATCGTTGTTCCTTTTTCCCATTCACTTTCTACCCATATCTCACCGCCATGAGCCTGTACCATTTCTTTTGCAATGGCTAAACCAAGACCAGTTCCTCCTAAATTACGGGAACGGGCTTTATCAACGCGATAAAAGCGGTCAAAGATTTTATTGATGCTTTCCCGGGGAATACCTAAACCCTGATCGGTTACGGTTATACGAATATTTTCCTGTCCATCATGATGTACTCCAATCGTAATAACCCCACCTTCCGGAGAGTATTTAATCGCATTTGAAATGATATTATCAAGCACTTGTGTAATTTTATCGCGATCAACGCTGGCATACATATCTTCCCATTCAATTTCTCGTTCAAATGTGATTCTTCCATCTTTCGACACCATTTCAAAACGATCAATGACCATATTTACATATTCAGTAAGATTAATTTCTTCAAAATTAAGACGGTAATCTTTGCTGTCCATCTTTGAAAACTGTAATAAGTCATTCACTAGTCGAATCATTCGTTCCGTTTCATTCTGTGTCACTTGCAAAAACCTAGGTGCGATGTCCGGATCGTTCATTGCTCCATCGGCCAAAGCCTCTAAATAACTTCGTAAAGACGTTAATGGTGTCCTTAATTCATGAGAAACATTAGCAACAAACTCTCTTCGTTCTTGTTCAATTTTCTCTTGCTCTGTTACATCATGAACAACAGCAATTAATCCATTAACAGGACCATCTCCGTTTTGTATCACCGAAAACTTTGCTTCTACGATATAGTCCCGATGATCTCCACCAAAGTCGAGTAAAATAGGTTCTGTGCTTTCATAAAGTTCTTCTAATGTAATAGTGTCTGATAAATGCAGTAATCGTAAGAGAGATGCACCAAGGACGGCATCTCGATTAACGGCTAACAAATCTTCTGCTCTGTTATTCATTAAAATAATCCTACCCTCTTTATCAGTAGCAATAACACCATCTGTCATATGGGCTAACACAGAACTAAGCTTCTTTCTTTCACCTTCAGTTGTAGCATGGGCTTCTTCAAGCTTTTTCGTTAAATTATTAAAAGCCATCGCCAACTGTCCAATTTCATCATCACCATACACACGGACATTTTTTGAGTAATCACCTTTAGCCATGACCACAGCATGCTTACGCATATCAACAATCGGACGGGTGATTGTTCTTGCAAGGATAATTCCCAATAGTGCTGTAATCGTTAAGGCGATGAATGTACCTGTAGCAAAAATTTGATTGATCTGTTTTATTTGGTCATAAATCGCTTCAATGGAAGCTTCAATGTAAATCGCTCCGATAATATCATTGTTTGATTTAACAGGAACTGCCATCACTCTTACACGGTGGCCTGTTTGCGGGTCGCGTAAAATAGCTTCATCTTCTCTCCCAAGGAGCGCTCGTTTCACACGAATTTCCGTGCTTAACTGGCCAATAATATGGCGATTATTAAGGTTTGATGTACCAACAACCATTTTATTATGATCAATCACTTGAACTTCGGCTTGATCGATTGAAAAGAAATCACGTAACAATGAATGAATATCCGTTGTCAGTGAGGGAGATTGATCATCCCGTGTCTTAATCATCTCTTGCTCGACATTATAAGAGAGCAAATTGGCTCTGTCATCTAGCATTTTGAAATAATTTGTAATCAGCTGCTCTTCTAATTGACGTACAAAATAAACACCAATCACTTGCATGGCAATTAAAATGAGTAAAACATAGATCAGTACTAATTTTACATGGATCGATTTAAAGAAACCGACTTTCTTCATTACTTAGCTCTCCTCATGATGCCGTAAATAATAGCCAACACCTCTGCGTGTAATTATCCATGTCGGATGACTAGGGTTGTCTTCAACTTTTTCCCGTAGCCTTCTCACCGTTACATCAACAGTTCTTACATCACCAAAATAATCATAGCCCCATACTGCTTGCAGTAAATGCTCTCGTGTCATCACTTGACCAATATGCTTTGCCAAGTAATGAACCAGTTCAAATTCACGATGAGTTAACTCAATCGCTTGTCCTCTCTTCAAAACAAGATATGCATCTGGCTGGATCACTAATGATCCGATAACAATTTCTGTACTCTCTGATTCTTGCTCTTCTGTATTCTTACTATGACGACGTAAATTTGCTTTTACCCTTGCAATTAATTCCCTTGTACTGAATGGCTTTGTCACGTAATCATCCGCACCTAGCTCCAGACCAAGAACTTTGTCAATTTCGGAGTCTTTTGCTGTTAGCATAATAATCGGCATATCATATTTCTTCCGTACTTCACGACATACTTCCATTCCGTCTTTTTGTGGAAGCATAATATCAAGAAGAATTAAATCAGGTGTTTCTTGTTCAACTTTCTTTATGGCTTCGACACCATCATACGCACACTCTACTTGAAATCCTTCTTTTTCTAAACTGAATTTTAAAATATCAGCAATAGGCTGCTCATCATCAACAACAAGAATTTTCTTATCCACCCAAACTCGCTCCTTCTATTGAGTATCTATTTATATAAAAGCTACTTTTTGAAATTAAAATGCTTTTTACATTTTACATTTTTAATTTTACATTTTCACATGTCTTACTCTAACATTTTATCATACGTTCCTCTACTTACCTGCTTTTGCGGCAAAATCAAATCTATAAAGTTATGGAAATAAAAATCCTTTAGCTCGAAAAAGGAGATGTCTCTTGAGTGACATCCCCTTCTTGAATACTATCTATTTAAATAATCCATTGGGTTTTTGAGATTACCATCTTTATAGACTTCGAAGTGCAGATGAACACCAGTAGAATTCCCTGTTGAACCCATCACTCCAATTTTTTGACCTGAACCTACTGTGTCGCCTACATTGATATCAATTGAACTTAAGTGGGCATAGACCGTGCTGTAACCATTGTTATGATTAATAATCACTTTGTTTCCATAACCACCATCCCAGCCAGCAAATGAAACCGTCCCATTATCTGCTGCTAGTATATTGTGATTACTTGGTCTAGCAATATCAATCCCTTTATGAAAACGTCCCCATCTCGTCCCTTGATAGCTTGAAATATAGCCACCTACTGCCGGCCATGAAAATTGTCCAGTTCCACGAGATGTAGATTCTTTCGTTCCTTTAATTACAATTTTGTTCACGGGTTCTATAGTAATTTCTTCTTCTATCACACTTTTCTTGACAATTCGTCCATTTTCTTTAATGATTTCATATGTTACGGTTCTTTCCCCAGGTGAACCCTTTTGTTCTACTTTCGTATCCCCTTTCCACATTGTTGCATCTTCTTTCGTTTCAGTTTGGAAAGGAATCTCTTCTTTTGCCGTTTTCTTTTCTTCAACGATAACATAAACATAAGGTTCATAGTCTGTTACATTAATTTCATCACCAATTTGCAGTAATGTTCCTTCTGTAATCGTTGGATTAATCGCTAATACTTCAGCGACTGATAGTTGATATTGTTCAGCAATTGAACCTAACACATCACCTGGTTGTACAACGTGAATTTTGTCTTCTAACGTTCCGAGGGTTAATTGTTTCACCGCTTTATCAACGGTTAAAATATCTTCAACTTTTGCAACATCCTCTTTGTATGTAATCTCCTCTGAGAGACGCACATCACTAATAACTGATTCACCTGGCTTAGGTAAAGATTGTTCATTTTCATCAATCTCTACTTTATTTTCCAGTGACTCTAACACTGTCTCTGAAACGTATTTTTGCTTTAATTTAGCTATTGCCTCTTCTGCTTCTTCTTCACTACTAATGTGACCTACTATTTTATTACCAACAGATAGAACAATAGATTCGACCATCACTGATAATTGATCCTCTAATAGTTCAAGTGTTTGGCTGTTTTTAGTTCGTACTTGGAAAACCTTCTCTGGCACAACTTCTAGTTGTTCACCAATAACATAAGTAAAGCCCTCTTCATCCACTTCATTTTCTACTTCTTTTATCTTCTTCTCAACAACTCGATCAATTAGCTGTAATGAGTCGACACTACCAATTTGATCTCCATCAATATAAACATGATAGACTGTTTCAATTCCATTTATTTTCGGGTTATCTGCTAAACCTGCCCCTGAAAATAGTAATACTGCACAAGCTGTCGATCCTGCTGCAAGTTTCTTATTTTTAACTAAGCTAGTTAATTTATTTATACAGTTTGATACTACCTTTGAGGCGATCTTTTCAATGATTAAACGCATCGCTCTCCTCCTATAACCTTTTACATTTATTAAAAAAACTATGACACTTTTGCTAGTCACGTATTCTATTATAATAAAAATTTTAGTTATTCGATGAATTGACGTACAAATTTCCCAAAATCGACACAATTCAACACCTTTACTATTTTAGCACATGATTTGATGAAAGTACCATGTAATCTAAAAATATGGTAAAGATGGACTAAACTTCTTCAATTTTTTTCAAAAAAAATAGCCAGTCATTATATGACGGCTTCTCGTTTCTTATGAATAAATAAATGAAAAATGCCGGCCAGAGGACTTGAACCCCCAACCTACTGATTACAAGTCAGTTGCTCTACCAATTGAGCTAGGCCGGCAAATAATCAATATAAATGGTGGCTCGAGACGGAATCGAACCGCCGACACGAGGATTTTCAGTCCTCTGCTCTACCGACTGAGCTATCGAGCCTTATTTAGTTTAGAGTTTAAACTTATAAAAACAAATGGCGGACCCGACCGGGATCGAACCGGCGATCTCCTGCGTGACAGGCAGGCATGTTAACCGCTACACCACGGGTCCAGATTGCGGGGATAGGATTTGAACCTATGACCTTCGGGTTATGAGCCCGACGAGCTACCGAACTGCTCCACCCCGCGACGTTATAAAGTTACTGGACGATGTCTTGCTCTGAAGTCAGTTACACTGTTTCTTCCTCTACAAGTATCGCTTTGTTGCTTGCTGCGTCGAAACAACTCGAAGTACATTCAATGATGTAATGCTCGTTGCTCCACCTCGCGAACGTAATAAATTGATTTTATTGGTGACCCGTACGGGATTCGAACCCGTGTTACCGCCGTGAAAGGGCGGTGTCTTAACCGCTTGACCAACGGGCCACTTCTTGAAAGAAATGGTGAGCCATGAAGGATTCGAACCTTCGACCCTCTGATTAAAAGTCAGATGCTCTACCGACTGAGCTAATGGCTCGTAGTTTATTCAATGATGCTTCTCATGAAGCTTACGGACGATGTTTCGCTCCGTGGTCTTACCTGTTTCTTCCTCTACCAGTATCGCTCCGTCGCTTGCTGTGTCGAAACAACTCGTAGTTTCCCAATGCTGTTTCGCTCGTGACTGAGCTAATGGCTCGTAGTTGTAATGTGTTGTCTTAACGACAAGATTAATAATAACATGTCCAAAGATTAGATGCAAGTGTTTTTAAAAACTTTTTTAGTTTAGAGTTGAGAATGTAGAGTTTAGAATTGTTCGTTAGCATTTCGAAGGGGCTCTTAAACCTCGATGATACTCCCCCAAAAAACAACTCTACACTCTAAACTCTACACTCTAAACTAATATGTTTTTACGCAAATACCCCACGAACAAGGTTTGTTTGATTACGATCTGGTCCAACAGAGAAAACCGATAATGGAATACCTGTTAATTGCGATACACGCTCAATGTAATGACGTGCATTTTCAGGAAGCTCATGTAATGATTTCACTCCTGTAATGTCTTCCGTCCAACCAGGAAGCTCTTCATAAACTGGCTCACATTGTGCCAATACTTTTAAGCTTGCTGGAAACTCTTTAATGATTTCTCCGTTGTATTTGTATGCAGTACATATCTTTAACGTTTCGATCCCAGTTAATACATCAATTGAGTTTAAAGATAAATCTGTAATTCCACTCACGCGGCGAGCATGACGAACTACAACGCTATCAAACCAACCAACACGGCGTGGTCTTCCAGTAGTTGTACCGTACTCATTTCCCACTTCACGGATACGATCACCAATTTCATTATGAAGTTCCGTTGGGAATGGGCCATCACCTACACGAGTTGTATATGCTTTACTTACACCAACGACATGGTTAATTTTTGAAGGTCCAACACCTGAACCAATTGTTACTCCACCTGCAATCGGGTTAGAAGACGTTACAAACGGGTATGTACCTTGGTCAATATCAAGCATTACCCCTTGTGCACCTTCAAATAATACACGACGCCCTTCGTCAATCGCATCGTTAAGAACAACAGATGTATCAACAACGTATTGTGCAATTTGCTGACCATACTCATAATATTCATCTAAAATTTCTTCTTTAGTGAACCCTTCTGCATCGTACATTCTTTCAAGTAGACGGTTCTTCTCATTTAAATTACGCTCCAATTTTTGCTCGAATTCTTCTTTATCAAGAAGATCAGCGATTCGAATTCCAATACGGGCAGCTTTGTCCATATAAGCTGGTCCGATACCTTTCTTCGTTGTACCAATTTTGTTAGCGCCTTTGCTCTCTTCTTCTACAATATCCAATTTCAAATGATATGGAAGAATCACATGAGCACGGTTACTAATACGAAGGTTGCTCGTATCAACACCATGATCGTGTAAATATTTTAATTCTTCAACTAATGCTTTCGGATCAATAACCATTCCATTACCGATCACGCAAATTTTATCTTTATAAAAAATACCAGACGGGATTAAATGTAATTTATACTTTTTGCCACCGAAGACGATTGTGTGCCCTGCGTTGTTACCGCCTTGATAACGAGCTACTACTTCCGCTTTTTCTGATAAATAATCTGTAATTTTCCCTTTACCTTCGTCACCCCATTGGGTTCCTACTACGACAACTGATGACATTTGGCGCACCTCCAGGATCATAATGACACAATACACTTGTGCATTATCCATGTTTTAAAATTTTAATATTAATCATCATTTCTTTAACAACAATCATTGTTGTTTCAACGACATTAGTGTATGTAAAAATTCCTGTTTTTAAAAAGAATAATGTCTGAAACCATTTATTAGTGTACCAAATATTCTAAAAAAAAGTCAATAAAACCCGAACATTTTTTGTTTTTTATTAATACTATGTTCGTTAAAAGAAAGTTTAGAGTTTAGAGTGAAGACCATTGTCAGTAATACAAAGAAGGCGTCCTAGAAAATGCTTTCAATCAACTCTAAATTCTACACTCTAAACTCTAAACTAAAAAAATCCCCCTAGCTTTATTTGCTAGAAGGAATCATTTGGTGTGTAAAACTTTCAACTTTCAACTGTTTTTTACGCTCCTGGTGGCATACTGCTTTCGTCGTGACGCCGTTCAAGATTGACGAACTTATTGTATTCTTTTACGAACGCTAATTCAACAGTGCCAACTGGACCATTACGTTGTTTAGCGATGATGATTTCGATAATGTTTTGATTCTCTGTTTCTTTATCGTAATAATCGTCACGGTATAGAAAGGCAACAATATCGGCATCCTGCTCGATACTTCCTGATTCACGAATATCGGACATCATTGGTCGTTTGTCCTGTCTTGATTCAACTCCACGTGAAAGCTGTGACAAAGCAATAACCGGAACTTCTAATTCTCTCGCTAAAGCTTTTAATGATCTAGAAATCTCTGAAACTTCCTGCTGACGGTTTTCACCGCTTCGGCCATTACCGCGAATTAATTGCAAGTAATCAATCAGAATCATTCCAAGACCTTTTTCCTGCTTGAGACGACGGCATTTGGCACGGATATCATTTACTCGAATACCGGGTGTATCGTCAATGTAGATTCCGGCTTTCGAAAGACTGCCCATTGCCATCGTTAATCTTGTCCAGTCTTCTTCTTGCAATTGTCCAGTACGCATTCGCTGTGCATCAATATTTCCTTCCGCACAAAGCATACGAGTGACGAGTTGGGCTGCACCCATCTCTAAACTAAATATCGCGACATTCTCGTCCGTTTTCGTTGCTACATTTTGCGCAATATTTAATGCAAAGGCTGTTTTCCCGACCGATGGACGAGCAGCAACAATGATTAAATCATTGCGCTGGAATCCCGCTGTCATACGGTCTAACTCGATAAAACCAGTCGGAATCCCTGTAATATCACCTTGACGGTTTTGGAGCATCTCTATATTATCGTACGTCTCTACGAGTACATCTTTAATTGATATAAAAGCACTGGTATTTTTTCTGTGGGCAACTTCAAGAATCGTTTTTTCGGCATCGTTGAGAATTGAATCTACTTCTTCTTCAGCTGTATAACTATCAGCAGCAATCGTTGTTGCCACTCTGATTAAACGACGCAACGTTGATTTCTCCTCAACGATTTGACAGTAATAATCAATATTTGCAGCTGTAGGAACGGCATTGGCTACATCACTTAAGTACGATACTCCACCGATTTCTTCTAACCACTTTCGGTCTTGAAGCTCAGCTGTTACCGTAATTAGATCTACCGGTTCCCCTTTTTCCGCCAAATCTAGCATAACTGTATAGATTTTTTGATGAGCGGCACGATAAAAGTCTTCAGGAGCCAGTCTCTCTGAAGCTGTTACGATCGCTTGTTCTTCCAGGAAAATAGCGCCAATTACCGCCTGCTCTGCTTCGATATTCTGCGGGGGCGTACGGTCTGCGTATAAATCACTCATGCTACCTTCCTCCCTCTCCTCATAATCTAACACATGTTTTCTATTCTACTATGAAAAAGCAAAACAACACACAATCAATATTTAACAGTAAATATCTTGTGTGTTGTTATTGACTTTAACTTTTACTCCTCTACAACATGGACTTTAACAGTTGCAGTTACTTCTGGGTGAAGCTTAATTGGAACATTTGTATAACCAAGTGCACGAATTGGCTCATCTAGCATAATTTTTCTTTTATCAACTTTCTTTTTCATTTTCTTTAAAGTCTCTGCAATTTGTTTCGTTGAGATTGCTCCAAATAAGCGCCCGCCTTCACCAGACTTCGCTCTCACTTCAACCGTCAGGCTCTCTAGCTCTTCTTTATAACGCTTTGCTTCTTCTAATTCTTCAGCAGCTTTTTTCTCTTCACTTTGCTTCTTTACCTCTAACGTTTTTACATTACCCTTTGATGCCTCGACAGCTAGATTATTAGGAAAAAGATAATTCCTTGCATAACCTTCAGATACGTTTTTGATTTCACCTTTTTTTCCTTTTCCTTTTACATCTTGTTGAAAAATAACCTTCATATTACTCTTCTCCTCCTTTAAGGTAATCATCAATAATCTCTTTTAACATGTCTTCCGCTTCAACAATCGATATGCCTTTAATTTGGGTTGCCGCATGTGTCAAATGCCCTCCACCTTGAAGAGCCTCCATAATTACTTGCACATTCACCTCGCCTAATGAGCGAGCACTAATTCCTATTTTGCCGTCTTTTCGTTTTGAAATAACAAACGATGCAATCACATCATTCATTGTAAGCAAGGTATCGGCAGCTTGCGCAATTAACACTTGGTCATAGCATTTATCCGGGTGCCCTTTAGCAATGGCGATACCACCTTTGTAAATTGTTGCACTTTCAATTAGCTTTGATCGCTTCACATATTGCTCTATATCTTCTTTTAATAGTTTTTGGACTAAAGTAGTATCTGCACCTTGAGATCTTAAATAAGAAGCCGCATCAAATGTTCGCGCTCCTGTACGGAGGGCAAAACTTTTTGTATCAACGATGATCCCGGCTAACAGGGCGGTTGATTCCAAAATATCCATTTTTATTCGGTTTGGTTGGTATTCAAGCAATTCAGTCACTAATTCTGCAGTTGATGAAGCATACGGTTCCATATAGACAAGCACAGGGTCAGTAATAAATTCCTCGCCACGTCGATGATGATCGATAACGACAACACGCTCAACTTTTTTCAGCAAACGCGGCTCAATTACTAGTGACGGAATATGTGTATCAACGACAACGAGTAACGTTCGGTCAGTCATCTCTTCCAGTGCTTCTTCGGGTGTAATAAAGTGAGCCCATAACCGGTCATGCTTCTCAACTTCATCCATGAGTTTTTGAACACCGGAATTAAGCTCATTTTTATCGAGAATAATATAGCCCTCTTTTCCATTTGCTTCAGCAACCTTAAATATCCCAATTGCCGCACCGATTGCATCCATATCAGGATTTTTATGTCCCATTATTACGACTCGATCACTTTCGTTTACAAAATCCCGCAGTGCATGAGAGATTACCCTGGCCCGGACACGGGTTCTTTTTTCAACAGCATTAGATTTCCCGCCATAAAAACGCACCTTGCCCGTTTTATGCTTAATAGCTACTTGATCTCCGCCACGTCCAAGGGCTAAATCTAAGCTGGACTGTGCCAAAGCTCCTAATTCTCTTAACGAAGATTCACCGCTTCCAATTCCAATACTTAATGTTAACGGAATTTTCTCTTTCCCGGTTGACTCTCTTATTTCGTCTAAAATATCAAATTTTGTTTCCTCGACAAGCTCAAGTGTCCGTTGGTTAAAAATCGCAATAAAGCGGTCTGAAGATGTTCTTCTAAGAAGAATATCATGCTTTTGCGCCCACCTATTTAAAGATGATGTAACTTGACTTACGAGCTTACTAAGAATTTGATCGTCCATTCCTTGTGTTACTTCATCATAATTATCTAAATATATAAATCCAATGACTTGCTGTTCTTCTTCATAAAGCCTTTTTATTTTTTCCTGATCCGTTACATCAAAGAAATAAACGATTCCCTCTTCTCTTTGAAAGCTAAGCAGATATTTATGATCATTAATCGTAATAATTCTTTTCTTTTCTTTGCTTTCCAGAGCTGTAGTAAGCTCTTTTGAAATCTTTTCTAGAGGGTGTCCTAATAAGTCATTATTAATAAATGACGTCATATAAGGATTTACCCACTCAATAGCCGAATTCTCATTATAAAGAACAACCCCGAACGGTAACTTCAAAAAGGTGTCTTCCCCGGACTTATGAATTCGATGGGACAATGTCGCGATATAATCCTCTAAATCATGGATAAATGAGGCTTTTGCTTGAAGTGCATAAATTAATAATAGCCCTAACAGAAAAAAACCTAATAAGCCGATTATCCATTGGTAATAGGTTAAAACTGCAATAGATAATGTTGCCAATACAAATAAGGCAATCACATGATAACCATGCCAGCGTTTCAATAAGAACTTTGGCATTATTTCAACTCCTACTTCTCTTGTGTATTCATCCGCTTACGTAAATCAAATCCTAAATCAATTATACCTAAGATTCGAACAAGATAAAGAACAAATGGGAAAATAAATCCTGCAATTACGATACTGATAGGTAATGCTTTTGCAATTTGCTTATGATGGCAGTAAAAGAAGATGAGCGATAAACCTTGGATCGTCATAATTAGCTCTAATATCGGAAAGAGATTCCAAACAATAAGATAGAGTGACGTTCCTTCCTCAACACCAAAGATAACAAACAAGGTAACAATCAAGTAATACCAAAGAAATGATTTTGGGAACATCCAATTACGAAATGGTTTAAACCCTTCCACATCATGACCTAAACGGGTTACAACGATTTTGGCGATCAACTGAATGATCAGTGCGAACGTAACTCCTGTTAAAATAATCATGCTTGGTGTTAGATCATCAATACGTTCAATCAATGTAATAAATGATTCGAGCTGATCTGTATTTTCTTGACCGATTCCAATTAACATATTTTCTGCGGTTTGTACGGATTGCAGCATCATCTCTTGAATGGCTCTTATCGGATGGATATCAAAAAGAACGATACTCCCCGCAAAATATAGAATAAGGTTAGCCATATACGTCAAACTTCCACCTAACAATACAGTAAAGGCGTTTTTCTTTCTCCTGTACAGTTCACCAACAACGATCCCACCTGTGCCAAATAGAAATGTTAACGGTAAAACAATAACCCCGCCGATAATAAATGAAACAAAAAATGTAACCACTAATAGTGAGAGCCCGGACTTTAAACCATGCCGTAATACATAAATGATAAAAGGAATCGGCAATAGCCAAATAACGATTGACCCCACAATCGGAACATATAATGTTAAAAAAAGAATAATTGCAAACAGAGCAGCGATTATTGCTCCCTCTGTTAACTTTCTTGTTTCTCTCACTCTTCCACCTCTTCTCAACTTCTCTCTAGTTCAAGAGAAAGTTGCCCTTCTAATAACTATATGCTTCTAACTTCTTTATCGGAAAAAAGCAGGCATTATAAACTCCAAGTTTCAAAAACAGCCTATTTTCCTATTTGTTTCTTTTGCAACTGTAAAAAGAATATCATATTTCTATACTAAACAAAAAATAAAAAGGCGGCAACAATTGGTATAAAGCATAACTATTTCGATTTTTTCAGCTGATTTTGGAAATAATAAATAAATAGTACATAACCTTTAGGAGTCCTATTTATGAAGCCCTTACGTTCATCCGAAAAAGTAATTCTCATAATTTTATTATTATTCATCTTCTCATTAAGGCTGCCTTATCTCTCTCATTCTCCTTTTGAAATCGGAGAGTCCTGGCGACAAAGCGATACTGAATCAATGGCTCGTAATTTTGTTGAGGATCGGTTTAATATCCTCTATCCACAATTGAACTATGATGGTGTCCCACCAAATTATGCACAACTTGAATTCCAAATTACAACTTTTCTTATCGCAATCCTTTATAAACTATTTGGATTCCATTATGAAATAGCAAGACTAATTCCGCTCTTATTTTTTACTGGGTCAGCATATTTCCTGTTTTACATCGTAAAAAGGTTTTACTCCATGAATATGGCGTGGATAACCACATTGCTCTATTCGATTTTTCCGTTAAACCTTTATTTCTCAAGAGCGATTATGCCAGAGGCTGCAGCTCTTTTCTTTTTTTTAGGTGCTTTCTACTTCTTTTGTCAATGGATCATCGAAGAGAAAAATTGGGCCATTATCGCAGCTGCTTTTATGACAGCAATAGCGATTTCTATTAAAGTTCCAACGATTTTTGCAGGGATCCCGATGCTTATCATGAGCATCATGAAATATAAACAAAACGTTTTTAGAACATGGCAGCTGTGGATATTTGCCGCCATTTCACTACTGCCACCACTTATTTATTTTAAGTGGCTAGAATCAGTGGCCGAATTTAACTTTGTAAGTGGAATAGGGACAAAGCATATTATTCCTAAATTCACCACAGCTCTTTTTACACCTGAGGCATTAGACTTTTTTCAGACGTATTTACCGAAATCTTTTACTCTCATTTGCCTTAGCTTATTTCTAATCGGAGTTTTCATGACAAATTGGAAGGTTGAGTATCCAATCGTATTACTTTTACTTGCTTTCATTTTAGAAATGGTAACGATCGTTGCCGTCATTCAATTTAACTATTACCTTGTTTTTATTAGTCCAGTTATAGCGATCTTTGCTGCCAAGCCATTAGCTTATTGTTTCAGATGGGTAGGTGGTTTTGTTCCCTTTATTATGCTGATGACAATCATCAGTATTGTTAGTTTTTCAGAAGTGAAACCATACTTTGAAGAGAAAGCTGGCTTAGTTAAACAAGCAGAGGTCGTGAAACAATATACAGAAGATGATGATTTAATTGTAATCGGAACCTTTTCACCCGAACTTTTAAATGCCAGTTCCAGGAAAGGCTGGAGGGCTAACATTAATTATTATGATTACATTCCGAAAGGTCCTGAGGAGGAGTTAAAGTATTTTGTTTCACATGGAGCAAGATATTTTTTTCCAGTGAAAGGATATATTTACGGAGATACGGATCATTCTTATCGAAACTATTTAGAGAAACATTATAAAAAGATTAACGTTATTATTAATGATAGTGATTATTCTTTTTTCCAGTTACAGTAATCAAAAAGGGGATGTCATAAGTGACAACCCCTTTTTATTTGTTCAAAAGAATAACTCCAATAATGATAAAAATATTACCGATAACTTTCATTGTTGTGAAAGATTCATTGAATAAAAAGTAAGAAAGAATAATGACATTAATGTAACCGAGACTTACCATTGGGTAGGCATAGCTAAGTTCTGATTTTGTTAATACCTTAACCCACAATAAAAAGCTTGAACCAAAAAAAACGAGCCCCAGCATGATTTCTGGGGTTTTCATAATACGAACAAGGTCATAAAAAATGGTATGTAAGCCAAACGATAATGACCCTAATTTATTTGCGCCAATTTTAAGTATAACTTGCCCAATTGAACCCAATAAGACCGAAACAAGAATTATGATAAGGTTAGTCATACAATTTCCTTTCTTAATTTAATCGAGGTGGTTTTTTCACTTTTGATAATAATGTAAAATAACCTGTAATTGTCTTTACTACATTCATCTTACTAGGTGTTTCTTTCAAATGATATTCTAAAACAAGAGGATACTCCCCTACTTTGATTCCAATCTTACTAAAACGGGCCAGCAATTCCACCATACACTCAAATCCATTAGACGTTATTACTTTTCCATTATAAAGGTTGAACGCTTTCCTAAGGTATTGAATTCGATATGCTCGGTAACCGCTCGAATAATCATTAACATTTGCAATTGGAAAAAACACTTTAAAAAACAGTTTTGCTCCGCGGCTATACAACTTTCTTAATGGTGATAGACCAACCTCTATTCCACCTTCGGTAAATCTAGAAGCAATCACGACATCCAACTTCTCTTTTTCTAACTTCGAAACTATCGATGGAATAATATTCGGGTTATGGGTATTATCAGCATCTAGGGTAACAACTATGTCATCATCACCATAACCATGCAAAATATGAGTAAATAAAGTTTTCATTGCTTCACCAAGCCCTTTATTTTGCTCATGATCAATGTATGTAATAAACGGATAATTAGTCGAATAGTGGTCAAGTACTTGCTTTGTCCGATCTGTGCTACCATCATTGACAATGACAACTTCCAACGGCTTAGTCATATATCTTCTTACATTGATTAATTTATCTAATAACTTTGGCAGACCTATTTCCTCATTATAAGCTGGTAATGCAACAATAATGCTGTTCATAATTTCCACCCTTTAGGATTCTAACTAGCTCACTTTATACGAAATGCTAAACGAAATAGTAATAGTTACTCATACCTTTTCCAAAGCCACCTTTTTTTATTCAATACACCATTCTTTGATTCTGCTGCAAAACACCATACAAAAAAGCAGCAAGGTTTTAACCCTTGCTGCCTCAATATAAGTGATTATTCACCACTTACATATGGTAACAATGCAATTTGACGAGCACGCTTGATTGCAGTTGTTAATTGACGTTGGTACTTAGCAGAAGTCCCTGTTACACGACGAGGTAAAATTTTACCACGTTCAGAAACGAACTTCTTAAGTAAGTCAACGTTTTTATAGTCGATCTTTTTGATCTTGTTTACTGTAAAGTAACATACTTTACGACGCTTTGGTCCACGACGACGTCCACCAGCCATGTTGAAAGCCCCCTTTCATCTTTTTTATTTATTATATCGCACGTATTGTATCGTTTTTAAAATGGTAAATCATCATCTGAAATGTCAATTGGTTTACCATCACTAGCGAAAGGGTCTTCGTCAAACCGAGAGTTATTGTTCCGATTTGGACCAGGATTTTGACTCCTAAATCCATTATCATTCATTGGGCCTGGAGGATTTCCGTAAAAATCGCCACCTTGGTTGCCGCCACCAGATCCACCAGCACTTCTAGGCTCCAAGAACTGAACACTATCGGCTACAACTTCAGTAACAAACACTTTACGTCCTTCATTGTTGTCATAATTTCTCGTTTGTAAGCGTCCATCAACGCCTGCTAAACTACCTTTTTTCAAGTAGTTCGCCACGTTTTCAGCTGGCTTACGCCAAACTACAACATTAATAAAATCTGCTTCACGATCTCCTTGCTGATTAGAAAAAGGTCGATTCACTGCGAGTGTAAATGTAGCTACTGCAACTCCATTTGCAGTAAACCGCAATTCCGGATCTCTCGTTAATCGCCCAACTAGAACAACGCGGTTTAACATCAGTACCCCTCCCCTGTTACATATTATTCTTCGTCTTTCGTTACTAAATGACGAATGATATCTTCGTTAATCTTAACTAGACGATCAAACTCAGCGATTGCAGCTGGATTTGAATTTACGTTAAGAAGCATATAGAAACCTTCACGGAAATCATTAATTTCGTATGCTAAACGACGTTTACCCATTTCTGTTGCCTTTTCGATTTCAGCTCCGTTAGATGTTAAAACGTTATTAAAACGCTCAACTACTTCCTTTGTAGCTGCTTCTTCAAGGTTTGGGCGGATAATGTACATAATTTCGTACTTACGCATTCCAAGTCACCTCCTTTTGGTCTAAGCGGCTCCTGATTTCAGGAGCAAGGAGCAAATAATTAACGGTGTGTTAATTACTCGCATTATCAGATTATAACAGACTGTATAAAACAAAACAAGCTAAATTTCGCATTTGTTCTATGATACATTAATTAGAAGTGCTGCCATTACTATTTTATACGTTAAATCTAAAATGAATAATGTCGCCGTCATTTACGACATACTCTTTACCTTCAAGGCGAACTTTCCCTTTTTCTTTGGCCGCAGCCATTGATCCTGCTTCGATTAAATCATCATAAGAAACGATCTCAGCCCGAATAAATCCGCGCTCAAAATCTGTATGAATGACACCTGCCGCTTGCGGAGCCTTTGTCCCTTGGCGAATTGTCCAAGCTCGTACTTCCTGGACCCCAGCTGTAAAGTACGTAGCTAGTCCAAGTAAATGGTAAGCTGCCCGAATTAACTGATCTAATCCTGACTCTTTAATCCCTAGTTCTTCTAAGAACATCGCCTTCTCATCGCCTTCTAGTTCAGCGATTTCTTCTTCGATCTTTGCGCAAACAACAATAACCTCAGAATTTTCTCCTGCAGCAAATTCACGTACCTTCTGAACGAGTGGATTATTGTCAGCATCTAATAATCCATCTTCACTGACATTTGCTACATAAAGAACTGGCTTCATCGTTAATAAGTGCATACCTTGTACAATTTTCTTTTCTTCATCTGTTAAATCAACACTGCGGGCAGGCTTTTCATTTTCAAATGCTTCTTTTAGTTTGACAAGCACTTCATGCTCTGCCATTGCCTCTTTATCCTTTTGCTTCATTAGTTTCGCAACACGATCGATTCGTTTTTCCACTGACTCTAAGTCAGCAAGAATCAGCTCTAAATTAATAACTTCAATATCCGAAATTGGATCGACTTTCCCAGCAACATGGGTGATGTTCTCATCTTCAAAACAACGGACAACATGAGAGATTGCATCAACTTGGCGAATGTGAGACAAAAACTTATTTCCTAATCCTTCACCTTTACTTGCTCCTTCAACAATACCGGCAATATCTGTAAACTCAAAAGCAGTAGGTACTGTTTTTTTCGGTACAACAAGCTCAGTTAGTTTTGTCAGACGGTGATCTGGTACCTCAACAATCCCGACATTCGGGTCAATTGTACAAAACGGATAGTTTGCTGATTCTGCCCCTGCTTGAGTAATTGCATTAAATAAAGTTGACTTCCCTACGTTTGGTAACCCAACAATTCCAGTCGTTAACGCCATAATTTCCACTTCCTTTAACATTTATCACAATAAACATTCGTTCTCTATACATCCTTACCAATTATATTGACAATATAAAAAAAGCGCAAGTGGGCTGTTTATCGGCGACAAGCGGTGGAAGACCAACAAAAAGTGTCCTGCCTTTGGACACGTTTGTTGGTCTGAACCGACCTCGAGCCGATGCCCACTGGAGCTAGACATTATAAAAAAAGCGCAAGTATTCAAATAACTGCTAACTTATACATCAAACTTTAACAACTAACAATATAAAAAGCGCAAGTTGTCCATTTTAAAAGGATACTTGCGCCAAGCATGTTCATGATATTATTTATCCTCTTGTTTTGCTAAAACTTTCTTTAGCTTTCGAGTAAATTCACGGCGAGGAATTAATACACTATGGTCACACCCTAAACACTTAATTCGAATATCCATCCCCATCCGAATTACTTTCCAACGATTTTCACCGCACGGATGAGGTTTTTTCATTTCAACAACATCATGTAGGTCAAACTCTTTATTTACCATTCCTATACCACTTCCCTTCTTTCCGTGAATGTGCTTTGTTGTCATTATACAACATAACTACAAATCATTACATATTCGTACGTTTAGTAATTGGATACAGTAATATTGCTGCCAGGATATACAAGTTTAAAACGCCATATAAAGGGTATAGGAAAGCAATCAAGTTAGAGAATCCAAATGTCGTTAACGGAATCATCATAAGCAACAATAGTAGAGCTAATAACCATAATGGTAATTTAATATAATTACGAAAACGAGTGACTAATCCAAACACGCCTGCCGCAGCAGTTGTATAAATGGCTGTCCACAGTAACCCAGACATAACAAGAATCATATAATAAGGATAATGCTTTAAAATTGCAAATAAGGGGATCTCGTAAAGCATAATTTCATGAGCTACCTTCAGTAGCGATTCATTATACAAAAATGATATCCCACCGAGCAATAAACCGCTGCCAATACTGGCAATCCAAACTTCACCTTCATGTTTTATTTCTTTTCCAACAGCAGCTAATACAGCAACAAGAGGGAGAATATTTAAAGCAGTAAATGTAAAGGCGGTCGGCCAGTTTTGCTGTTTTGATAAATCAATTTCAATTGAGAAACCCATGGACATTTGAAATACAGATAACACTCCAACTAAAAATATAATTAATAGTGGAATAACAAAAGAATTCATTGAAGTCATCCCTTTTGTATCCCATAAAAACAATACAACAAGTAAAAATACGATAACGGCAATGCCTATCCAATATGGAAATTGAATAATTTCAAGTGTTGCTCCTCCACCGGCAAGCATAATTACTGTTGTCGAAAATAGATAGAGAATAATCATCATATCATAGAGGCCTGTCAATTTTTTCCCCATAAGAGATTGCAATATTGGTAAATAATGTGTTGATTCAGAACGAAAGCTAATTTTCATGATCACTGAACAGCAAATGATAAATAAAACGGTAAAGATCATAATAGCGAGTCCACTTTCAGCACCAAAAAACTCCCATAATTCACGTCCTGATGCGTACCCTGCTCCGATCATTGTTCCGATAATTAAAAACATCCATTTAAATCCGTTCCGCCACATTTTTCTTCTTCCTTTCCTCCGTATTTTTCTCCGTTTAATGTATAGAAAGGTAAAAAATTCCGTATACTATTACTACTATTGCAAAGGAGAGGATCATATGATTCCTAAACGCAAAATTTTCCCAAAGAAGTTTTCTTATAAGGTTCACTTTGAAGATGAGCAAGCGATTGAAAACTTTTCTACAAATTTAAAAAGGCTGTTGCCTGTTTCCGGAAGACAGGATATTGTCATCGTTTGTATTGGTACAGATCGCTCTACAGGTGATTCTCTTGGTCCTCTCGTTGGTACGAACTTAGTAAATAAAAGCCTCTCATCTTTTCACGTATACGGTACATTGGAAAACCCTGTTCATGCTGTCAATTTAAATGAACAATTGGTTGAAATTAAAAAAATCCATCAAAATCCATACATTATCGGTGTTGATGCTTGTTTAGGAAGAATGAATAGCGTTGGAACAATCTCTTTAGCAGATGGGCCAGTTAAACCTGGTGCAGCAGTTAATAAACAGCTCCCTGAAGTAGGCGATATCCATATAACTGGAATCGTGAATATTGGCGGGTTTATGGAGTATTTTGTTCTCCAAAACACACGCTTACATGTTGTAATCAAAATATCAGACATTATCGCTGAAAGTATTTATCTCGTTGACAAACAATTAGCGAAAGAAAGAGCAACAAAAAGTTCATTATTACAATCAATGAAAACAAAGTTTGTATAATCAAAAAGACTCTTCTTACAATTGCAAGAAGAGTCTTTTTTTCTTTATGATGTCTTTTTTACAAGAAATATGAAAACAGAGCGATAATAGATTGCCAGTAGTAGTTTACCGACACGAGGAAAGCAACAACAAGAATCGCTGGAAGTAAGTTAGCGACTCGGACCTTTATAATTCCAAGAATATTTAACCCGATAGCTACAATCATAATTCCACCTGTTGCTGTCATTTCAACGATAAAAGAATCCATTAACTCTACCGGAATAAATCGGTCAATCTGAGTGGCAAACAAAGCAATCGCACCTTGATAAACTACAACTGGAATTGCTGAAAAGATTACCCCAATACCTAATGTAGACGTAAAAATAATTGCAGAAAATCCATCAAGCATTGATTTCGTATAAAGAACGGAATGTTCTCCTCTTAACCCGCTATCCAACGCCCCAATAATCGCCATTGCACCAACAACATAGATTAATGTTGCTGTTACAAAAGCTTTGGCCACTTTCCCGTCTTCCTTTGCCCCGATTTTTTTCTCTAACCATTGACCAAGCTGATTCAAACGATCTTCTAGCGCCCATTTTTCACCTAATATTGACCCAATGACCAGACTACCAATAACAATTAAAAATTGTTCACTTTTTAACCCCATTCCAATTCCTAAAATAACAACAGCTAAGGCAATGGCTTGCATCACCGTTGCCTTTACATTTTCAGGGATTTTTTTAAAAAGTGAACCTAGTAATGCTCCAAAAATAATCGCAACTCCATTTACTAACGTTCCTACTAGTGCCATTACTCTCTCTCCTATCCAATTAAGCCAACCTTTATCTCTTCAATCGCTTGAATGAAGCGATCAATTTCTTCGATCGTATTATAAATACCAAAACTTGCCCGAATTGCACCAATATCAGCTGTACCGATTGTCTGATGTGCTATCGGTGAACAGTGAAGCCCTGCTCTAATTGCAATCTGATAATGCTGATCTAAAATCATTGCCACTTCATGTACGTCAACACCATCAATGGTAAACGGAATTACCGCGACTCTTTTTACATCAAGATCAGGTCCAAAAACAGTGACCCCTTCAATCTTATTTAAACGTTCTAAACAATATTTTGTTAACATCCATTCATGAGCAAAAATTTGATCTGTGCCCACTCGCAGTATTTCATCAATACCTGCTGATAGTCCTGCAATCCCAGGTGTATTTAACGTACCACTTTCAAAACGGTCCGGCCTCTCATCCGGTTGCTCAACCTGTTCAGAATGACTGCCGGTCCCTCCATGAATCACTGGTTGTAAATCAATCTCCTGTTTTACAATAAGGACTCCTGTACCCTGTGGACCAAGTAACCCTTTATGACCTGGAAAAGCAACCATATCAATCTTCATCTCTTCCATGTTAATCGGAAGTACTCCAGCTGTTTGTGAAGCATCCACGATAAATGTAAGTTCATGTTCTTTAGCAAAACGGCCAATTTCTTCAATTGGCAGAATCGCACCAGTAAGATTTGAGGCATGGCTGACAATAATTGCTTTCGTTTTAGTTGTCAGTAATTTTTCCAGCGCTGCTGCTAAGATCCACCCATTTCCGTCTGGTTGGAGATAAGTAACCTCAATTCCCTTCTCCTTCTTTAAATACTCCAACGGTCTTCGGACTGAGTTATGTTCAATCGTTGTCGTTATGACATGATCCCCATATTGAAACGGCATCCCTTTAATCGCTTGGTTCAATGCAAATGTCGCATTTTGATAAAAAAATACGTTACGAGAATCTTGAATTCCAAACAACTTTGCTAGTTTTACCCTTGTTTCATTAACCACTTGATTTGCCTTTATTGCTAAGGCATGTCCGCCACGACCAGGGTTTGCTCCATAGTTTGTAATCGCATCGGCAACGGCCGTTGCCACTGTTTCCGGCTTTGGAAATGAAGATGCTGCTTGATCAAAATATATATAAGACAAGGACCTTGCCCTCCTTTAATGAAAATTGCCACGATAATTATTATACAACCTTAATCACGAAGCGACAAAGATTCCATTTTTCCGTTATACTAGACCTCTTCTTAAGCTTTATTGTGCTCAGCATTTTTAATCTTATAAAGACAAAAAGGTAAAAAGCCACCAAATCCTTGATGGCCATCGATACTTATTAAAATTAATAAAGCTCTTCTTCTCCTTCTAGCAACGTTAAAATTCTCTCTAAATCCTCTTCAGAGAAAAAATTAATTTCAATTTTTCCTTTTTTCTTGTTCTTCTTAATCGAAACCGCAGTGCCAAATCGTTCTCGTAACACACTTTCTTTTTCTCTAATAAATGGTGTAGATTCTATCAACTTCTTTTTTGTTTCACGTGGAACATTTTCATTTAATTTTTGTACTAATTGCTCTAACTGACGTACACTTAACTTCTCAGCAATAACTTTTTGAGCTAGAGGAGCTAATTTTTCTTTGTTTTTCAAACCTAACATAGCCCTTCCATGTCCCATCGATAGCTTTCCATCAGCAATTAATTGTTGAATTACGTTTGGCAATTGTAATAAACGAAGATGATTCGCAATATGTGGTCTGCTCTTCCCAAGTCTACTTGCTAACTGCTCTTGCGTTACTTGTAGATGATCCATCAGCTTTTGATAGGCAGTTGCTTCCTCTAATGGATTCAAATCTTCACGCTGTAGATTCTCAATCAATGCTAATTCCATCACTTGACTTTCAGACAGTTCACGAACAACAACAGGAATTGCTTCTAACCCTGCTGCTTCTGCTGCACGAAACCTGCGTTCACCGACAACTATTTCATACCCTTTAATGCTTTTGCGGGCAATAATCGGCTGTAAGATCCCATGATTGATGATCGATTCTCTTAGTTCAGCAATTGCCTCTTCGGAAAATGTTTTTCTCGGTTGATATGGATTGGGGCGTAATTCGCTTAATTTAACTTCTTTTACTTCTTCATTTTTCTCGTCATCAACCTGCGGAAGTAATGCATCCAGTCCTTTCCCTAGCCTTTTAGCCACTAGCAACCACTTCCTTTGCTAAATCTAAATACACTTCTGCCCCTCTTGACTTTGGATCATAAACAATAATTGGTTTACCATGACTCGGTGCTTCTCCTAAGCGAATATTTCTCGGAATAATTGTAGCAAATACTTTTTCACGGAAATATTTTTTCACTTCATCAATCACTTGAAGTCCTAAATTGGTTCTGGCGTCCAACATTGTAAGTAAGACTCCTTCTATTGACAGGTCGGTATTTAAATGTTTTTGTACAAGCCTCACAGTATTTAATAACTGACTTAACCCTTCTAATGCATAATACTCACACTGAACTGGAATTAAGACTGAATCTGCTGCAGTTAAAGAATTAATCGTAAGCAATCCAAGTGATGGTGGACAATCTATAATAATATAATCATACTTTTTTTCGATAGCAGCCAGCGCTCTCTTCAAACGAACTTCTCTTGAAATCGTAGGAACTAATTCTATTTCGGCTCCGGCTAGTTGGATGGTTGATGGAATAATGTGCATCCCTTCTACGACGGTCTGCTTAATTACACGCTTAGGATCAACATCCTCCACTAATAAATCGTAGATACACTCATCAACATCTCCTTTATCGATTCCAACACCACTTGTCGTATTCCCCTGTGGATCTACATCGATTAACAGCACTTTCTTTCCTATGTATGCTAAGCATGCTCCTAAATTTACCGCTGTCGTTGTTTTACCAACTCCACCTTTTTGGTTTGCTATGGCAATAATCTTCCCCACGATGTCACCTACCTTTTAACCAATATTGCGTAAAGTGATCCCCTTTTTTATAACCAATGTATCTCTAATCTATTACTATCATGAAAAAAATCTATCAATTTATGATAGATTATTTTTTTGGTATTCGAATTGTGAATTGATAGTATTCATCATGTTCTTGTTCGTCAGTGTCTATAGATAAGCCACTTTTTACAACCATATCAACAGATTGACGGATTGTATTCATAGCTAAACGCATATCCTTTGAATACATCTTTCTTGTCGGCTTCTTTTTCTTTGTCGAACCTTCTAATTGTTTCTTCACTAACTCTTCTGTTTGTTTTACGTTTAAGCCTTTTTCAATAATTTGTTCCAGTAATTTATCTTGTAATTCTTCATCTTTTAAAGGGATAAGCGCTCGTGCATGACGTTCTGTAATTGTACGGTGTAATAATGCATCCTGTACAGTTTGAGGCAGGTGTAACAATCTGAGCTTATTCGCTATTGTTGATTGTCCTTTCCCTAACCTCTGCGCCAAACTTTCTTGAGTTAAGCCATGCAACTCTAGTAATTTTGCATACGCAACCGCTTCTTCAATCGCTGTCAGTCCCTCGCGTTGAAGATTTTCAATTAAGGCAACTGAAGCTGTTTGTGAGTCATTAAACTCCTTAATAATAGCCGGGATCGATTCCCACCCTAACTTTGTTACAGCTCTCCAGCGTCGTTCACCTGCGATAATCTCAAATTTCCCGTCACGTTCCCGTACAACAATCGGTTGAATAATCCCGTGTGTTTTTATCGTTTGAGCTAATTCCTCAATTCGTTCGTCTACAAATACGGTCCGTGGCTGAAATTGGTTAGGCACTATGTCTTTAATTGGTATTTGCTTCACTTCTTCGTTTTCACTATCTAGCTGTTCTTCCTCTTTCAATTCTTGATTTTTTTCACCTAAACCAAAAAATCGTGAAAACGGTTGTTTCATAGCCTGACACCACCTTCTAAAAACTACCGACATTATAAATAATTCGCGATGATTACCAACAGTTCCTGCTTTTTCGATAGACCATTTTCTCTATATTAAACTATACTACTTTCTCATCTATTTGGCTATGTTTCACGTGAAACAATTTGCAAGAAACGCTAGGCTTTTAATCTATTATTTATAGCGGCTACTGAGGTTGAAATACGTATAAGCAATTTTTTTGAATCATCAATATTTCTTATACTAATGGCTGTTTATTTGGCGTCCCCGGTTTTCGCGGGTACTTCTTTGGTGTTGCTTTTTCTTTCTGAATGACGATAAAATGGCGTTCACTTTCCTCAATTGGCAATGTGAATTTTTCATTTTTCAGCAATGCACCACCTAATTGGGAAATTGCCTTCTTTGCTTCATTTATTTCCCCTGCAGCTTCTGGACCTTTCATTGCCATAAACGTTCCACCGACTTTTGCAAGCGGTAAACATAATTCAGATAAAACAGGCAATCTCGCCACAGCTCTTGCAATGACAAAGTCATACTTCTCACGATGCTGTTTATTTTGACCAAATGTTTCAGCGCGATCATGGTAAAACGAACAATCTGTTAGTTGTAATTGTTCAGTTACATGTTTTAAAAAGCCGATTCGCTTATTTAATGAGTCGACAATTGTAATTTTTAAATGTGGAAAACAAATTTTAATAGGCAAACTAGGGAAACCAGCTCCTGCCCCAACATCAACGATATGGAGCTTGTCAGCACTTGAAAAATCATAAAAAAAGGCAGCTGAAATGGAATCATAGAAGTGCTTTAAATAAACGCCATCTTCATCGGTAATGGCTGTTAGATTCATTTTTTCATTCCATTCTACAAGTAGTTGAAAATATTGATCGAATTGGTTACGTTGCTGCTCAGAAAGTTCGATCCCCTTTTCTGCTAATAAAGCCGGAAATTGCTCTTTACTCATTGTTTTCCTCCTATGTATAGCTTGCTGATTGTAGAAAGTCACCTCTACAATCAGCGAATTTTATTTGTTTGTTTTTGCTAAACGTCCTTGCTCTAAATAAACGAGCAAGATCGAAATATCTGCTGGATTGACCCCGGAGACACGCGAAGCTTGCCCCACAGATAATGGTTTTACTTCGCTTAGCTTTTGTCTTGCCTCCGTCGCTATGCCTGAAATCTTATCATAATCTAAATCAACCGGGATTTTTTTATCATCCATTTTTTTCATTCTCTCAACTTGTTGCCACTGCTTTTCAATATAGCCCGCATATTTCACTTGAATTTCCACTTGTTCAGCAACATCGTCAGGGACTTCGATATCAGCTGGTGTAATCTTTGCTATATGCTCATAGTTTATTTCTGGCCGTTTCAGTAATGCTGCAGCTTTGACCGCATCTTTTAACGGTGTCGAACCGGCCTCTTCCAACAGTGCATTAAGCTCATCAGATACTTTAATAATTTCTTTGTTTAAGCGCTGCAGCTCCTGTTCAATAAGTTCCTTTTTCTTCGTAAAGTTTGCATAACGTTCCTCGGAAATTAAACCAACTTTATACCCTGTCTCTGTTAAACGCAAATCTGCATTGTCATGCCGCAGTAGCAAACGGTGCTCTGCACGGGATGTAAGTAAACGGTACGGCTCATTTGTCCCTTTTGTCACAAGATCATCAATGAGAACCCCGATATAAGCTTGAGAACGGTCAAGAATGAGTGGCTCTTTTCCTAACACTTTGCATGCTGCATTAATTCCGGCAATAATCCCTTGTGCCCCTGCCTCTTCATACCCTGATGTTCCATTAATTTGACCGGCAGTGAAAAGATTTTTTACTTTTTTTGTTTCTAATGTCGGCCAAAGCTGGGTTGGGACAATCGCGTCATATTCAATCGCGTAACCTGGTCGCATCAACCTAACTTCTTCTAACCCAGGTATTGTTTTTAAAATTTTAAACTGTACATCTTCCGGCAAGCTTGTTGATAAGCCTTGAACATAAACCTCAGATGTATTTCGTCCTTCCGGCTCTAAGAAAATTTGATGACGCGGCTTGTCATTAAAGCGAACAATCTTATCTTCAATGGACGGACAATAACGGGCACCCGTTCCTTCAATCACTCCTGAAAACATTGGTGAACGATGCAAATTATTATTAATAATGTTATGCGTCTCTTCACCGGTGTACGTTAACCAACAAGGAAGCTGATCAGTGATATATTTTGTAGTCTCATATGAAAATGCTCTTGGTACGTCATCACCAGGTTGAATTTCAGTTTTTGAATAATCAATGGAATTACCATTGACACGAGGTGGTGTTCCTGTTTTAAAGCGAACCAGTTCAAACCCTAGTTCCTGCAAGTGGTTCGACAGCTCGACAGAAGGCTGCATATTATTTGGTCCACTCTCATACATCAAATCACCAATAATAATCTTTCCACGCAAATAGGTCCCCGTTGTCACAATGACCGTTTTCGCACGATACGTGGCGCCGGTTTGGGTAATAACCCCTTTACACTCTCCATCTTCAATAATTAATTTTTCAACCATCGCTTGCCGTAACAGTAAATTTTCTTGTTCCTCAATTGTTTTCTTCATTTCATGCTGATACATGAATTTATCTGCTTGTGCACGTAAGGCCCGAACTGCTGGTCCTTTACCTGTGTTTAACATTCTCATCTGAATATGTGTTTTATCAACATTGCGCCCCATTTCACCACCAAGGGCATCAATTTCTCGAACAACGACCCCTTTTGCCGGTCCACCTACTGAAGGGTTACATGGCATAAAGGCCACTGCATCAAGATTTATCGTTAACATTAATGTCTTGGCACCCATGCGTGCAGCAGCAAGGCCCGCTTCAGACCCTGCATGCCCTGCACCAACGACAATAACGTCAAATTCACCGCCTTCATATCCGATCATCTTCTTCATTCCTCCTACTTCGAATACATAAGTCTCTATCTTATTACAACTAATACGTTATTTTCCTAAACAAAATTGGGAAAACAATTGATCAATTAAGCTTTCATGCACTGTATCTCCAATGATTTCACCAAGTATTTCCCATGTTCTTGTAATATCAATCTGAACCATATCAACAGGAACATCAAGCTCAATCGCCTCGATTGCATCTTCAACAGATTTCTTTGCTTGATGTAATAAGGCAATATGACGGGAATTCGAAACATATGTCAAATCATTTGCTTCAATATCACCTTGGAAGAAAAGGCTGGCGATTGCTTCTTCTAAATCATCTACCCCTTGGTCCTCAATCAAAGATGTTTTTACAACTGGCATCTCTTTTGCTAATTGCCGAACGCGATTTTCGTCAATTTTTTGTTCTTTATCACTTTTATTAATGATAACAATTGTCTCCATTCCCGAAACTGCTTCAAACAGCTTTTCATCCTCAGGAGATAATGGTTCATTATTATTTAAGACTAACAAAATAAGCTCTGCTTCTTTCAACACTTGGCGAGAACGTTCGACACCGATCCTTTCGACAATATCTTCAGTTTCACGGATTCCGGCAGTATCCAATAAGCGTAATGGAACACCTCGAACATTTACAAATTCTTCAATGACATCTCGGGTTGTTCCAGGAATGTCGGTGACAATTGCTTTATTTTCATGGACAAGACTATTCAATAATGACGACTTCCCGACATTTGGACGACCTATAATAACAGTGGAAAGCCCTTCACGAAGTATTTTCCCTTGTGCTGCCGTCGTTAATAAGCCTTCAATTTCCTTTTTGACATAAGTTGCTTTCTCCATCAGAATGCCTAATGTCATAGTCTCTGCATCATATTCAGGATAGTCAATGTTCACTTCAACATGAGCAACCGTCTCCAAAAGTGCTTGGCGTAACTTTTGCACTTTTTTCGACAGTTTGCCTTCCATTTGACCGAGAGCAATATTCATCGCTTTATCGGTTTTTGCCCGAATTAAATCAATAACACCTTCTGCCTGTGATAAATCAATTCTGCCATTTAAAAATGCCCGCTTCGTAAATTCGCCTGGCTCAGCTAACCTTGCACCATGAGTTAAAATAAGCTGCAAAACTCGATTGACAGATACAAGTCCACCATGGCAATTAATTTCCACTATATCTTCACGAGTAAAGGTTCTTGGAGCCTTTAATACAGACACCATAACTTCCTCTACAATTGTATTCGTTTTTGGCTCTACAAGGTGGCCATAATGAATCGTATGGGAAGGTACCTCTTTCAACGATTGTGTTCCTTTATAAATTTGGTCAGCAATTGAAATCGCTTCATCACCGCTGATTCTCACAATCGCAATCGCTCCCTCCCCCATTGGAGTTGAAATTGCTGCAATTGTATCAAACTCCATGATCATCACCTCTCTCTTTCTAAAACATCTATATGAAACATGACAAGCCGTCACCAGTCTAGATATAACTAACACAAACAACGAACTGGATATTTTTCCCCCTAAAATAATAGAATATCATAATTTTTATGTCATAAAAAGATATCAACAACTTGATTGTTACTATTGTTGCCGAAAAACACCTAAATCAATCTTTCCACATGTGGATAATCATTTTGCAAACAGAGATTAGAGTTGAAAGTTCATTGCTATCCGTTAAAGGCTAATGGCTAAAAAGATAGTTCTTCGAGGTTAGATATGTACCGGGGAAATTTAACTAAAAAAAGCCCAAGGATCTCTTTTGATCCTTGGGCTTTACTTATCTTTGTTACTTAGGAGCTACAACGATACGGCGATTAGGTTCAACACCTTCTGAATAGGTCTTAATGCCTTTCATGTCTTGTAATGTGACATGGATAATCTTCCGTTCCAATGCATTCATCGGCTCCAAAATAACTTCTTTTCTTGTTTTTATTGCTTTTTGGCCAATACGAGTGGCTAATTGCTCCAATGCTTCTTTACGTCTGGCACGATAATTTTCAGCATCCAATGTAATACGAATATATCCTTCTGAATGCTTATTTGCTACAAGATTTACTAAATATTGAAGTGAATCCAACGTTTGTCCGCGCTTTCCAATTAACACGCCAATCTTTTCACCTGTAAGTTCAAAAACGTGTCCATCGCGATTTGTAGATTGCTTAATCTCAACTTCAATGTCCATCTTTGAAATAATATCGTTTAGAAAAGCTAGTGATTCTTCAACCGGATCAGGCTTTAACAGTACTTCGACTAGAGCTGGTTTTGACCCGATAAGACCAAGAAACCCTTTTTGCGGTTCCTCAATAACAGTTAACTGAACACGATCTTTTGTCGTATTTAATTGTGCCAATGCCGTCTCTACAGCTTCATCTACAGTTTTACCTGATACAGTTACTTTTTTCACTTTTTCGCTCCCCCTGTTTTCTTTTCACCGACTTTCGGTCCGGTAATAAAGTATGTTTGAACAATCATAAAGATATTACCAATGACCCAGTACAACGCTAATGCTGATGGGAAATAGATTGCAAATGCCACGATCATGACTGGCATCACATATAATAACACTTTCATTTGCGGGTTATCTGTTACCATCATCATCTTTTGTTGGATGAATGTTGTAATCCCGGCTACAACAGGCAATATAAAAAATGGGTCAGGATTTCCTAGGTCAAACCATAAGAACGTATGTCCGGCAATTTCACCAGTACGCATAATTGCATGATAAAACGCTAAAAGAATCGGCATTTGAATAAATAAAGGCAAACATCCAGCAAGAGGATTAACTCCATGCTCTTGGAACATCTTCATCATTTCTTGTTGAAGCTTTTGTTGCGTCTTTTGGTCTTTCGCGCTATATTTTTCTTTTAATTTTTGCATTTCAGGCTGAATTGCCTGCATTGCCTTCGCGCTTTTCGTTTGTTTAATCATTAATGGTAAAATTACAATACGTAATAGAATCGTAACAAGAATAATCGCTATCCCGTAATTTTCATTAAACATCTCAGCGAAGTAAATCAATACCCATGAAAGCGGGTACACAAAATATGAATCCCAAACTCCTTCACTTTCTGATGTTATAGGTTCATTTATATTAAAACACCCGGTCATTATGACCATTAAACCAACTAACATTAATACTAAACTTAACTTCCTTGACACCACTCTTCCTCCTTCTGACAAAACCTCATTCTAATTTGAGAGGGTATTGAAACAATATACTAGGATTAAATTTCATAACATTACAATCATATACTTGAAGCAGAACCTTTTACAACCCCTATCCGACTTCATTCAGCAAAATATCCTTTGAAAGATGCTGCTTGTCGATGTGTAGCGATTATTACTTTAGTTCTGTTTTCTTTTTATGATAATGAAAATCCTCTGGAACTGGATCAATTCCACCTGGGTGAAAGGGCTGACATTTTAGAATTCTCTTTAATGTTAACCAGCTGCCCTTCAGTGCTCCAAATCGCTTAATGGCTTCCAATCCATAATGAGAGCATGTTGGATAGAAACGACATGTAGGCGGTGTAAAGCGGGAAATCCACTTTTGATAAAAGACAATAACCCCAATCAATACCGACTTCAACGTTTTCACTCCCTATTTCTGATAACGCTCCCTCTTTTTAAACACTCTCGCTTTATTTAAAACATGAATCAAACTTTTTTTGACTTCATGAAAATCCATATCTGCTGTTGGAATTCTGGCAATGACAACATAATCATTCGATTGGTTAAGGTCGTCTTTTAATTGTGTAAATGTTTCCCGGATCAGTCGTTTAATACGATTTCTTGTCACCGCATTTCCTACCTTTTTACTAACCGAAAGCCCAATTCGAAAGTTTGGTTGTCCTTCTTTAGGTAACACATATAAGACAAATTGTCGGTTGGCAACAGATTTCCCCTTTTGAAAAACAACACTAAAGTCTTCATTTTTCTTGATTCGATAATCTTTCTTCATCTGTTACACCCCAGCTATGTCGATAATCCGTTTTCCTTTTTTCAAAATCATTATTATGTACTTACCTTTTCTATACCATTTATTCACTAACTACTTACTAATTCATACCTCTATACGTTCATAATTCTTATTTATTTACTTATTTCCCTTCTTTTTATGAAGAAAAATTTATTTTTGTTTTGGCTGCGTTAAAGTTTGATGTTGATTTTTGGCTCGTTCGTGTGAATTCTAACCTTCCTAAAACGAGTCAAAAATCAACATCATACTTTCAGCCTTTATTTAAGCAAGTCTAGAAAAAAGACCACTGACAATCAGTGGTCTATGCAGACAATACTTTTCTTCCTTTACGACGACGACGTGCTAATACTTTACGTCCGTTTTTCGTAGCCATGCGCGCACGAAAACCGTGTACTTTTTTACGTTTACGATTGTTTGGTTGGAAAGTAGGTTTCACTCTATTACACCTCCCTGAGGATAAACTTCTTGTAAGACATACTTATAAAGTATAAGGAAAGACCCCTTACTTTGTCAAGTTCATCTCTTATTCCTTATTTTTGAAAATCAGCAACTTGTTCGATCGCCATCACCAAAAATGGCTCGTCCAATTGGTGTGGATAACTATTTTTACACCATTTTTCAGTATTCAACAAGTTATCGACACCTTTCACACAGTATCTAGTGTTGTGGAAAAACATTGCACACAACCACTAGTAAGTTGTGGATAACCTTCACAAAATCATTGCGCACGCTGTTTTTTTTTGATATTATATTTATGTTTTTACCCGTGGATAAATTTCAGCGTGCAAGTGAGTTACCCACATCTGTGGATATGTGTGTGGACAACAATATCCACCATGTTTATAGTTTTTCCACAAGAGTGTGTAAAAGTCATTTTGTTACGTTTTTCTACTATATTATACTTATTTCAACATCAGTTGTGAATTAAATAATTATACACTTGTATGTAGTAGGTTGTGCAAAGGTTGTACATCCTACTTTTCTACTGAATTAAGTATGTTAGTTATCTGCAATAGATCGGAACGATATGAGGAGGGATGATTTTTGGAAAACATAACTGACTTATGGAATCAAGCGCTGGTCGTTATCGAAACAAAGGTTAGTAAACCTAGCTTTGAAACATGGCTAAAAGCGACAAAAGCAAATGATATCCATAATGATACGATTACTATAACCGCTCCAAATGAATTTGCCCGTGACTGGTTAGAAAATCGTTACTCCGATTTAATTTCAGAAACATTAGCTGATTTAACCGGTGCTGAACTGGAAGTTAAATTCATCATTCCGCAAAACCAGCTCCAGGAGGAAGTTAATTTAGAAGAGAAATTAAAAAAAACACCAAAAGAACAAGCCCCAACAAACGGGGAAATTCCAAAAAGTATGTTAAATCCTAAATATACGTTTAATACATTTGTTATCGGATCGGGTAACCGCTTTGCACACGCTGCTTCATTGGCCGTCGCTGAAGCACCTGCTAAAGCATATAACCCTCTTTTTATTTATGGTGGAGTTGGTCTAGGGAAAACCCACTTAATGCATGCAATTGGACATTATGTCATTGATCATAATCCGGACGCCAAAGTTGTTTACCTTTCTTCTGAAAAATTTACCAATGAATTCATCAACTCAATTCGAGATAATCGAGCGGTGAATTTTCGAAATAAATATCGTAATGTCGATGTTCTCTTAATCGATGATATTCAGTTTTTAGCTGGAAAAGAACAAACACAGGAAGAGTTTTTCCATACATTTAATGCCCTGCATGAAGAAAGTAAGCAAATTGTTATCTCGAGCGATCGACCGCCAAAAGAAATTCCGACATTGGAAGACCGTCTTCGCTCAAGATTTGAATGGGGATTAATTACGGATATTACACCGCCGGATTTAGAAACAAGAATTGCGATATTGCGCAAAAAAGCGAAAGCTGAAAACCTTGATATTCCTAATGAAGTGATGCTCTATATTGCCAATCAGATCGACACAAACATTCGTGAGTTAGAAGGGGCATTAATTCGTGTTGTTGCTTATTCTTCACTCATTAATCAAGATATGAATGCCGATTTAGCAGCGGAAGCATTAAAGGATATCATCCCAAATGCAAAACCAAAGATGATCACCATTCAAGATATTCAAAGTGTCGTTGGGGAACACTTCAACTTAAAGATGGATGATTTTAAAGCGAAGCGCAGAACAAAGTCGGTTGCTTTCCCACGACAAATCGCGATGTATTTATCACGTGAATTAACCGATTCTTCATTACCGAAAATTGGTGGGGAATTTGGAGGGAGAGATCACACAACGGTGATTCATGCCCACGAAAAGATTTCCAAGCTTTTAGCCAGTGATAACGAACTTCAAAAACAAGTTCAGGAAATTATTGATCAACTGCGTAACTAAAACATGCATCTGAGGAAATTGTGCATAAATAACGTCAGCCTATACACACCTTGTCCACATGTGTATAGGCTGATTTTCACCCGTATATGCTGCTTGTCCACAAATCCACAAGCCCTATTACTATTACTACGATTTTTTTATAAAAAGATATAGTATATTATCCTTTTATGATGCTTCTTTTTTATCCTATGCAGGTACGCTAAAATTTATGATAAAAATGATTCAATAAAACGTAAAAGCTCTTAAGGAGGCTTATTATGCAATTTATTATTAATCGTGAGCCATTTGTTCAAAGTATTCAACATGTAACGAAAGCAGTTTCTTCACGTACCACAATCCCAATTTTAACTGGAATAAAAATTGTTGCTGACCGCACTGGTGTTACATTAACAGGCAGTGATTCCGATATTTCCATCGAATGTTTTATTCCAATTGAAGAAGAAGGAAAAGAACAAGTTAAAGTGATGCAGCCTGGAAGCATTGTATTACAGGCCAAGTATTTCGCTGATATTGTAAAAAAATTACCGGAATCACAAGTGGAAATAGTTGTCCAAGATCAATTTGCAACAACGATCAGATCTGGTTATTCTGTGTTTAATTTAAATGGTTTAGATCCTGAAGAGTATCCTCGCCTGCCGCAAATTGAAGAAGAAAATGTGTTTCGCCTTCAAAATGATTTACTGAAAAACATTATTCGACAAACAGTTTTCGCAGTGTCCACTGCAGAAACACGTCCAATCTTGACAGGTGTAAACTGGCAGGTCGATAACGGGGAGTTGAACTGTACTGCAACAGACAGCCACCGTTTAGCAATGAAAAAGGCAGCGATCGAAGGAAATGATGATTTGTCATTTTCAAATGTCGTCATTCCTGGAAAAAGTCTAAATGAGTTAAATAAAATTATTGATGACTCATCTGAGCAAATGATTGATATTATTGTTACTGAAAACCAAATTTTATTTAAATCGAAACATATTTTATTTTTCTCAAGGTTATTAGATGGCACATATCCAGTAACGAAAAATATGATTCCAACACATACGAAGACTGACATCACACTGCAAACAAAAGGTTTTCTTCAAGCGATTGAGCGTGCATTGTTATTATCACAAAGCAGTAAAAACAACGTTGCCAATTTAAAAACATTAGATGATGGAATGATAGAAATTACTGCAGTAACTCCAGAAATCGGGAAGGTTACTGAGCGCGTACAAAGCATTTCAACTGAAGGGGAAGAGTTGAGAATTTCCTTTAATGGGAAAAATATTATTGATGCTCTAAAAGTCATTGATAGTACCGAAGTGAAAATTGCCTTTACGGGAGCGATGAGTCCGTTTGTTATTCGCCCAAGTAATCAGGATGATGCCCTACATTTATTTTCACCAGTGAGAACATACTAAATAAGAGTAAAGTTTGAAAATGAAAGGGGATGTCTCAAAATAAAGTAACAGTCACCTCGACCACAAAATATAGAAGTTGATCTGTAATGCAACCTCTACATTTTGTAAACGTCAGAGGAGAGCTGTCACTTTAGAGGCATCCCCTTTTAATTGATATAGAGTTATAATAAGTATAGGATTATGTTGGCTCAGCACAGAGACTTTAGTAAAATAGAATTGAAGACGAAAGTGAGAGATTTCATGACTAACCAAGTGAACATTACAACAGAGTATATTACGTTAGGCCAACTGTTAAAAGAAGTTGGTCTCATTGATACGGGCGGAATGGCAAAATGGTTCTTATCTGAACATGATGTATTATTAAACGGACAACTAGAAAATCGTCGGGGAAAAAAGATCTATAACAACGATATCGTTGAAATTCCTAATGTAGGAACATTTGAAATTGTCTCTAGCTGAATGGGGGAATCCCGTTGCATATAAGTGAATTAACGCTAACCAACTATCGCAACTATGAAAAACAACATGTCACATTTGAAAATAAAGTCAATGTTATTCTAGGAGAGAATGCCCAAGGAAAGACGAACATTATGGAAGCGATCTATGTATTGGCACTAGCAAAATCACATCGTACTTCCCGTGATAAAGATCTTATCTGTTGGGATCAAGAATATGCTAAAATAGAGGGTAGGCTCCAAAAAGCAAACGGGCCGATTTCGATGGAAGTCATTATTTCATCCAAAGGGAAAAAAGTAAAAGTAAACCGTTTGGAGCAACGAAAGTTAAGTGAATATATAGGTACAGCTAATGTTGTTATGTTTGCACCTGAGGATCTAAATCTTGTCAAAGGGAGTCCCCAGGTGCGCCGTCGTTTTATTGATATGGAAATTGGTCAAATCAACCCAGTCTATCTTCACCATTTAAGTAAATATCAAAAAATTCTCCAGCAGCGCAATCATTTGTTGCGAGATTTACAGAAAAAAAGACAAGATTTGACAATGCTCGATGTGCTCACAGCACAGCTTATTGAAAGTGCAGCAAAAATTATCGAAAGACGGTTTCAGTTTTTGCAGTTTTTACAAACATGGGCCCAAAAGGTCCATCATGACATTAGTCGCGGACTAGAAAAGCTAATAATTGAATATAAACCATCAGTGAAGGTATCAGAAAGCATGGATTTGTCGAGAATAGAAGGAGTATTGGAAGATTCTTTTGCAAACGTGAAAGAAAAAGAAATAATGAGAGGGACATCATTAGTTGGTCCTCATCGTGATGATTTAGGATTTTTAGTTAATGGCAAAGATGTTCAAACCTTTGGTTCTCAAGGGCAACAGCGAACAACGGCTTTATCCTTAAAGTTAGCGGAAATTGAATTAATTAAGGCAAAAGTAGGAGAATATCCAATCTTGCTATTGGATGATGTATTATCGGAATTGGATGATTACAGGCAATCTCATCTACTTAACACGATACAAGGGAAAGTACAAACATTTGTAACAACGACAAGTGTTGAAGGAATTGACCACGAAACGTTAAATGAAGCTGCAACCTATGAAGTTCAACAAGGAGCAATTACTAAATTGAAATGAGGTGGCTAATTGTTTATTCATTTAGGTGGTGACACTGTGATTCGGTCAAAGGATGTAATTGCCATTTTAGACGGCCAGTCAAAGGATTCTTCGTCAATCTCAAAGGAATTTTTGCAACAATATGAAACGGACAATTCAGTGATTACAATCTCAAAAGAGCTGAGTAAATCAATCGTAATAACAACGGATGCTATTTATTTATCCCCTATATCATCAATTACATTAAAGCGTCGAGCCCATGTTGTAACTGAGTTTGACAGCTATACTGATTAATATAACCGTAACTCTTTTTTTATTTTCTCCAAGAAAGCCAATCTATTAAGCTTTTTTATATAAAGAAGAAATTTCTGATGTGTTGCGTCTGATCTAGGCGCTTGCGCTTTTCTTCAGAATGGTGACATTCAATTAACTTAAAAGTGTAGGTGAGTGTTTTGGCAGTTGATCAACATTCTTATGATGAAAGTCAGATTCAAGTTTTAGAAGGTCTAGAAGCTGTAAGGAAACGACCAGGTATGTATATTGGTTCCACGAGCGGGAGAGGTCTTCACCATTTAGTTTGGGAAATTGTTGATAACAGTATTGATGAAGCAATGGCCGGTTACTGTGATACAATAACTGTTGCAATTGAAGAAGATAATAGTATTACTGTTATGGATAATGGACGCGGAATTCCTGTTGGGATTCATGAAAAAATGGGGCGGCCTGCAGTGGAAGTAATTATGACTGTATTGCATGCTGGTGGTAAATTTGGCGGTGGAGGCTATAAAGTTTCAGGTGGATTACATGGCGTAGGAGCATCGGTTGTAAACGCTCTGTCAACTGTACTTGAAGTGGAAGTACACCGTGAAGGACAAGTTTACTATCAGCAATACAAACGTGGTGTCCCGCAAGAAGATTTAAAAGTGATCGGTGAAACGGATGTAACTGGGACAAAAGTCCACTTTAAGCCAGATGACGAGATTTTTACTGAAACACAGATCTATGACTATGACATATTAGCAACAAGATTGCGTGAGTTAGCCTTCTTGAACAGAGGATTACGAATTATTATTGAAGACCGTCGTCCTGAAGGGAAAAAAGCTGAATATTTTTATGAGGGTGGAATTGCTTCCTTTGTTGAGCATTTAAATCGCTCAAGAGAAGTGATTCATGAGACGCCAATTTTTATTGAGGCTGAACGAGAAGGAATTCATATCGAAATTGCTGTTCAATATAACGATAGCTATACAAGCAATATTTATTCGTTTGCAAATAACATTAACACCCATGAAGGTGGTACACATGAATCCGGTTTTAAGACTGGTTTAACCAGAGTGATTAATGATTATGCACGCAAAAATAATTTATTTAAAGAAAATGACCCTAACCTTACAGGGGAAGATGTACGTGAAGGATTAACGGCAATTATTTCAGTGAAAATACCTGATCCTCAATTTGAAGGACAGACAAAAACAAAGCTAGGCAACAGTGAAGCAAGAACAATTACTGATTCTTTATTCTCTGAGCATTTTTCAAAATTTTTATTTGAAAATCCTCAAGCGGCAAAGAAAATCGTTGAAAAAGGATTAATGGCATCAAGAGCAAGAGAAGCTGCAAAGAAAGCACGTGAATTAACTCGCCGCAAAAGTGCCCTTGAAGTAAGCTCATTGCCTGGAAAGTTAGCTGATTGCTCATCAAAAGATGCCTCGATTAGTGAAATATATATTGTAGAGGGTGACTCGGCAGGTGGATCGGCGAAACAAGGACGTGATCGCCATTTTCAAGCGATTTTGCCTTTAAGAGGGAAAATCATAAATGTTGAAAAGGCAAGGCTCGATAAAATTCTCTCAAACAATGAAATAAGAGCGATTATTACAGCACTTGGTACGGGAATTGGTGAAGATTTCAATATCGAAAAAGCACGTTATCATAAAATTATTATTATGACCGATGCCGATGTTGATGGAGCACATATCCGGACGTTATTGCTTACATTCTTCTATCGCTATATGAAGCCTATCATTGAAAAAGGCTATATTTATATCGCCCAACCACCGCTTTATAAGGTGCAACAAGGAAAAGTGATCGAATATGCCTATAATGAAAAAGAATTGGATGTTCTTTTAAAGGAAAAATTCAAAGACCAAAAACCTGGTATTCAGCGTTACAAAGGGTTAGGGGAAATGAATCCTACACAATTATGGGAGACAACGATGGACCCTGCTACCCGTACTGTATTGCAGGTAACAATGGAAGATGCTATGAAAGCTGATGAAACATTTGAAACATTGATGGGTGATAAGGTTGAGCCGAGACGTGACTTTATTCAAGAAAACGCTCATTATGTGAAGAATTTAGATATATAGCTTTTTTCCATGTTGGCGTTCTGCACATTGTAAGGGACGTAGATGTAATATGGAATAATGGAGGTTAATTAGATGCCAGATAAGGAGCAATCAAGAGTTAAAGAAATTAATATTAGTCAGGAAATGAGAACATCATTTTTAGACTATGCAATGAGTGTTATTGTTAGTCGGGCACTTCCAGATGTACGCGATGGACTTAAACCAGTCCATCGTCGTATTTTGTATGCTATGAACGAGTTAGGAATGACCTCTGACAAAGCGTATAAGAAATCAGCACGTATCGTCGGTGAAGTTATTGGTAAATACCATCCGCATGGTGATTCAGCTGTTTATGAAACAATGGTTAGGATGGCGCAAGACTTTAACTATCGTTATATGCTAATTGATGGGCATGGGAACTTTGGTTCGATTGATGGAGATGCAGCGGCAGCGATGCGTTATACAGAAGCACGTATGTCGAAAATTTCGATGGAAATGGTTCGTGATATTAACAAGGACACAATTGACTATCAGGATAACTATGATGGTTCAGAGCAAGAACCAAAAGTTCTTCCTGCTCGTTTCCCAAATTTATTAGTAAATGGTGCTTCAGGTATTGCGGTAGGAATGGCAACAAATATTCCGCCACATCAGTTAGGGGAAGTTATTGACGGTATTCTTGCATTAAGTAAAAACCCTGATATTAGTATTCCAGAATTAATGGAGTATATTCCTGGTCCTGATTTTCCAACGGCTGCAGAGATTGTTGGAATCTCTGGAATTCGTAAAGCTTATCAAACAGGTCGTGGCTCCATAACACTTCGAGCAAAAGCGAATATTGAAGAGAATGCTAATGGGAAACAACGGATTATCGTTACGGAAATCCCATATCAGGTGAACAAAGCGAAACTTATCGAAAAAATTGCTGAGCTTGTTCGTGATAAGAAAATTGATGGGATTACGGATCTTCGTGACGAATCTGACCGAAATGGAATGAGGATTGTCATTGAAGTGAGAAGAGATGCCAATGCCAATGTTTTATTAAATAATTTATATAAACAAACGGCTTTTCAAACGAGCTTTGGAATCAACCTTTTAGCGTTAGTTGATGGGCAGCCTAAAATATTAAATCTTAAAGAATGTTTATATCATTATCTTGAACACCAAAAAGTAGTCATTCGTCGCAGAACAGCATTTGAACTTCGTAAAGCGGAGGCAAGAGCTCATATTTTAGAGGGGTTACGTATTGCCCTTGATCATATAGATGAAATCATTGCTTTAATTAGAGGGTCAAGAACAACTGAAATTGCTAGAAACGGGTTAATGGAGCAATTTTCGTTAAGTTATGATCAAGCTCAAGCAATTCTTGATATGCGTCTCCAACGCTTAACGGGCTTGGAGCGAGACAAAATTGAAAATGAATATGCTGAACTAATTAAACGAATTGCTGAATTAAAAGCAATTTTAGCTGATGAGGAAAAAGTGCTAGAAATTATCCGTGGTGAATTATTAGAGGTTAAAGAGCGGTTTAATGATGAAAGACGTACAATCATTTCTATTGATGAGAATTATCTTGAAGATGAAGACCTCATTCCAAGACAAAATGTCGTCATCACATTAACCCATAACGGCTATATTAAACGATTGCCGATTTCGACATATCGCAGTCAAAAACGTGGTGGTAGAGGAATACAGGGGATGGGTACAAATGAGGATGATTTTGTAGAACATCTCTTTACAACAAATTCCCACCATACGATTCTCTTTTTTACAAATAAAGGGAAGGTATATCGTTTGAAAGGCTACGAAATTCCAGAGTTAGGACGAACTGCAAAGGGTATTCCTATTATTAATTTATTGCAAATTGAACAGGGTGAATATATTACTGCGGTTATCCCTGTAGAAGAATTTGTTGAGGATTGGTATTTGTTCTTTACGACAAGAGAAGGTATCTCCAAGCGTACATCGCTCTCTTCCTTTGCAAATATTCGCAAAGGTGGATTGTTTGCCATTAATGTTCGTGAAGATGATGAATTAATGGGTGTTCGCTTAACGGACGGAAATCGCGATATTATCATCGGTACGAAAAATGGGATGTCAATACGTTTCCATGAAACAGATGTGCGTCTAATGGGTCGGACGGCCACTGGTGTGAAAGGGATCACTCTTTCAGAAGGGGATCGTGTTGTCGGGATGGAAATTATTGAAGAGCACCAAGATGTTTTGATTGTAACTGAAAATGGCTATGGAAAACGAACAGCAAGTGAGGAGTATCGTGCACAAAACCGTGGTGGAAAAGGGATCAGAACATGTAACATCACTGATAAAAATGGACTTGTTGTGTCACTGAAAGTTGTTTCTGATGAAGACGACCTGATGGTAATCACCGCTGATGGCGTTATTATACGTATGCATGTGAATGGTATCTCAAAAATGGGCCGCCATACACAAGGTGTCATGCTTATAAGAGTTGCTGAAGGTGGAGAGGTTGCAACAGTTGCCAGAGTTGAAAAAGACGAAGATGATGAAGAGACAGAGCAATTAGAGCAAACAGAGCTAGATACAAATGGAACTGAAGGCACAGAAAACGAAGAAAAAGAAGAGCTTGAAGTAGAAAACGATGTTGAAGAATAAAAACATTGCTAAAGACATTTGCTGAAATCCATAGAATAATTACTAAAAAGAGGAAAATCATGATGATTTCCTCTTTTTTTTTGCGTTATAATTAAAAAGTAGAAATAACTAAGAAAAGGGAGACTGCTATGAGGGTAAAACGGAATCAACTAATAGAAGGATGTATTTTAGCAGAGGATATTTTCGTATCAACAAATCAGCCTATTATTCGTAAAAAAACAGTTCTTACACCACAGCAATTACAGATCATGGACATTTTTCTAGTTGATCAAGCAGTTGTCGAGAAAAATTTAAGTAATGGGCAACCGTTTGCCCCAGTAGAAACGATTGAAGATAGCAAAGAATTGCAACAAGAATATGTTGTTGAAAAGACATTTCTAGAACTATATGAAGTAGCCGTGAATGGTTTTAAACGGCTATTTATGAATTGGCAATCAGGGGTCAAGGTAGACATTTGGGGGGTACGTCGTTTAATTTTACCACTAATTGAAAAGGAATTTAAAAATGCAAATGATATTCTAAGACTTCACCATTTATCTACGAAAGAAGATTATTTATATCATCATGCAGTGGCTGTCGCGGTTCTCTCAGCATTTTTGGCACAGAAGTTAAACTATAGCAAAGGTGATTGGATTCAAGTTGGTATTGCCGGACTTCTAAGCGATAGTGGAATGTCGAAAGTGCCAGAACGCATTATAAATAAAAAAGGTCCTCTTACAAATACAGAAATTCATGAAATAAGGAAGCATTCAATTCATAGCTATAACATGCTTAAACCGATTCATTCAATAACCGAAGGAATTCTATTAGGCGTTCTTCAACACCATGAGCGATTAGATGGCAGTGGCTATCCATTAAAGATTAATGGTGAAAAACTCCATCCATTTAGCCATATTATTGCAGTAGCTGATGTATATCATGCGATGACATCGGAACGGCTGTATAGAAAAAAGCAATCGCCATATAGAGTAATTGAAGCTTTAACGAAAGAGCAGTTTGGTAAGTTTGAGCATAGGATCGTCCAAACGTTAATAGAAGGGGTTATTACTTTTTCACTTGGCGCAACTGTTCGATTATCAACAGGTGAGGTAGGTACAATTATTTTTATTGACCAACAACAACCAACTCGTCCTATCATCAAACTTGATTCTGGCGAAATGCTTAATCTTATGGAAAAGAATGATATCTATATCGAAGAAGAGTTAGATTTATAAAAAGCTTAATAATTATTACTTAAAACTTCCAAATAAAAATTATTGATATATAACATTTATCGTGGTATAGTATTAAATGTCGCTAAAACGCGTCAAGAAAATAACTTAGGATGTTGACAAGTTTTAATAGAATATGTTATATTATTTAAAGTCTCAACTAGAGGCAT